>NZ_JFHL01000029.1:0-300000 GCF_003664995.1 Mesotoga sp. BH458_6_3_2_1
AAGTTACAGGTTCGTTTCCTCTACTCGCTTCTCAGGGTGAATTCACTTAAAAGGAAAAGAAAATCATATGTAATCGGACAGCTCTGCCTCAATTTCCGTCAGAGTCTTGTTTTCAAGAATCGAAATTCTCATCGCTATTGGTGGATGAGTGCTCCAAAGGGATGCAAAGAATGAAGTCCTGTTGTTTATGCCTCTCTTTAGAGGATCGGAGATGAATAGATGGGCAGTGGCAACGTTGGCTGTCTGAAGTTTCGCCGAAGAGGTAACGATTTTCCTCAAGGCATTGGCAAGGCCCGAAGGATTCCTTGTCAACTCCACTGCGCGCGCGTCGGCGAAGTACTCTCTTGTTCTAGAAACGGCTAGCAGAGAGAGCCTGCCAATAAATGAAAAAAGCGCACCCAATCCAGCAACTGCCGCCAGGAAGGCGATTATTGCAAGAACAGAATTATCGTTTTTCTTGGAGGAGCGTCTCGATCTCGTAGCAGCACCAATTGCGCCAAATCTGAGATAGGTGATCAGGGCCCTGAATGCAAGGAGCTGAACTATCACAACGGCCCCCAGTAGTGCGGAAATAAGCGTCATGAGAAGAATATCTCTGTTGACTATGTGACTCAGCTCATGCCCGATCACTCCGGAAGTTTCTTCACGATCGAGGTTCTTCAGAAGTCCGCTAGTCACACAAATAACTGAATCCTCCTGCTTCCTTCCAGTGGCAAACGCGTTGATCACGGAATCGTCATCGATTACGTACACTTCGGGAGGTTTTCCCATTCCTGCGGCGATCGACAGTTCATCTACTATGTTCTTGAGCTGCCGCTCCTCGGGGTCGTTCGCTTTGAGTTCGCGAGCTTTGACTGATCTGAGGACGATCTCCTTTCCTGAAGTCAGGGATACTAAGGTCTGTATAGATGCTATGGCCAAGAAAACCAAGGTAAATATGGGTAGTATTCCGAACACCAGATCAATAATCAGGCCAAATGCAATCATCATTACAAGGAAGACCATCACAAGGATGACGGTCTTCCTTACGTTCTTTCTGCTTTCCTCGTAGAAATCTACAGTAAAAGACATTGTCCTCAGAAATTGAGATCTACGTTGGGAGTTCCTCTTTCGGCTTCTGTGACTTCAAAGAGCGGGAAGGATTCGAACTTGCCCCCAAAGAAACCAACGATGACGTTATTAGGGAAGATCTCGATCTTTGTATTGAACTTGGTAGCAGAATCATTGAAGAACTGTCTTGCGTAAGAGATTTTGTTCTCCGTAGTAGTTAGTTCTTCCATCAATTGTGAGACGTTAGTGTTCGCCTTAAGATCAGGGTAGTTTTCGGCTATGGCAAGCAGTCTACCAAGCGCACCGCCGAGTTCCTGCTCAGCCTTGATCTTATCTCCAACTCCTTGAGCGGACACGGCCTTTGCTCTTGCCTGAATTACTTTGTCCAGGGTTTCCTGCTCGAACTTCATGTAGCCCTTCACCGAATTGACCAGGTTGGGAATCAGATCGTGTCTTCTCTTGAGCTGAACATCGATCTGCGACCAGGCATTCTCGACTCTCTTCTTAAGGGTTACTAAATTGTTGTATACACCGATGAGCCAAAGAGCTAAGACAACAAGAATTCCAATTACAACGAAAAGGATGACCATTGAATCACCTCCAACTTATGGCAATTATACAGTATCGTGATCTCTAATCTTCTTTGCCAGAGATCCCACGTTTTCTACGACTTTGTAACTATGTCTGTCCGGAATCATGTCTCTCGTGGTTTCCCCGGACAGAACAAGGAAAGTATCTACCCCCGCCTTGAGACCACATTCAATATCGGTATATAATCGGTCTCCTATCACGACAGTTTCTTCCTGACTGCAATCGAAATCCTCCATTACCATCTTCAAAATCGTGGGGTCGGGCTTTCCTATTATGTGATCCGGCCTACGGCCTGTTGAGGTTTCAAAGAGACTTATCAAGCTTCCGACATCGGGTATGGGACCCTCTTCAGTCGGGCAGTTGATGTCCGGGTGACTGGCAACATAAGGAATACCCTGTCTAATTAGAAGCGCTGCCCTTCGGATTTTTTCATAAGTAATCGATGTGTCGAATGCAAGTACCAGCACTTCGGGATCAAAATCATCCAGCATTACTCCGCCCTTTTCGAACATTTCTCTCACAGACGGAGTTGAGAGAAGAAATGCTTTCTCTTTGGGAAAGTCTCTCTTGAGAAAACTAATTGTTGCTTCTCCCGAGGTGTAGACTTCGAAGAGTTTTCTGTCCACACCCATTTTTTCTAGTTTTCTGATATATTCTTCAGGTGTGCACGATGAATTGTTCGTCAGAAATACCAGTCTTGCGCCAAGGCGGTGAACAGCCATGGCGAAGTCAAGACTACCCGGCAGAAGAGTGTTTCCCAGGTAGAATGTTCCATCCATATCCGAAACGAAGAGCCGTTTGCATTTAAGCATCTCTTCCTCCATTTTCTAGATAGTTTTCATAAGCAGAGTATAATACAAAGGGTGAGATGAAATGAAAAGGAAATTCGAAAGAAAGTATTTCTTTATAATATTCATGATGGTCAGCGGCTTCTTCATGTTTATCGCGCTCGGCAATGGTTTCTGGAGAGAATCGGCTCCATATAAGATCGATTCAGTCGAGATAAATGCAAAACTCGACGAACAGGGTGATCTTCACGTCGAAGAACTTTCAGTCTACTCGCTCTCTCGCAATAACCGCACAGCATCAAAGAGACTTCACTTATCGTATCCTTCCGTCTTGAACTCGTATTCTATCGATGTTTCGCAGGAGGTTGGGGTCGTTAGAGAGATCTCCTCCTCTCCCGGAGGCTTTGATGCTAGGATTTTCCTTGAAGAGGAAGTCAGCGGATTCACAATGACTACTGAATATATTATTTCCGGTGTCGTCGAAATTGGGTCAGATATAGCGGTCTTGAGTTACAGGTTTTGGGAACCAAACTCGGATGCCATGACTAGAGACATTACTCTCTCAATAGAACTCCCCGAATCGATTGCCACCAGGATAACCAAGAGTGATATTTCAGTGAGACCATACAAAGAAGCCAGCGTAGAGATAGTCGGAAATTCCGTGAAACTCCAGATGAAATCGGTACTTTCGAATGCTTCTGGTGAGATGAAAGTCTCGTTTTCAAAGAGTATCGCAAATACTATGTCAAATGCCGTGAGCACAACGATAAGCAAGAGTTCGATTCGTAAAGAACACGAAATCGCTATGTTCCAGCAGGCATTCTTGTCTGGCTTGATAGGATTTCAAATCGCGGTGCCCTTTTTCGTATTGTTTTTCACGTTTATTCTCTTTGGCGTAGAGCCTCAGGTGAAGTCCGAAATCGGCTATCGGATTTACGATGTGCCAGGATATCTTCTTAACGCAGTAATCAAAAACCCTTTCCAGGAAGTGGATAACAATGGATTTCTAGCAACAGTTCTTGAGATGCATAACAGCGGAGAGATCAACCTTGGGGAGAATTCGATATCCGTTGGTGCCGGTAACAATGGGATCCCGACTCAACAGCAGTGGGCCTTACAGACGCTGAAATCACTTCGAAGAAACAACGTCGGTTCAGTGGAAGTTCCTGATGCAGAGAAGGACAACTTCTCTCTTGACGAGTTCAAAGAGCAATACGTTTTCTGGCAGAAGCATGCAATGCGTATTGTTAAGTCTGGAAGGTTCTATGAGTATCTGGGTTCTACCGTTATGTCTGTTTTTTCGGTTTTCTACTTGATAATCTGGTCTGTGATACTCAAATTTGTTTTTGGAAACTGGCAGGTGTACCTGTCTTTTCCTGATGAATCACTGGTAATTTCGATTGTACTTTATGCCGATTGGTGTCTTGGGTGGCTTCTGCTAGTTGTTCCGAAGAAAATTTTTGCAAGGTGGACTCCATCAGGGAGACTTTTCTATATGGAATGGAAGAAATCTGAGAAAGAGCTTCTCTCTAAGCAGTCGCTTAGCAACGACGACCTCGCAAAATTGGTGGCCCTAGGTCATCTGCAGAATCTGATCGCCAACAGAAAGAGGGTGACAGAGCAACAACTCATTCTGCTCCGCCAGTTGCAGAAGCTTGAAATTCTTCTTAACAAGGTGAAACCATAATCACTTTCTCCGATCTTTCTCAACTGAAGCCAGGAATGAAGCCAGTGACGAAGCGGGGTTGACACAAAAAAGAGGGTGTTCTATAATGTAATTAAATACCCCACGGGGGTAACCGGAGGTGTAAAATTATGAACGCAAAGGTTATTGTATATTCTACCCCATCCTGTCCCTGGTGCAAGAGAGCGAAAGATTATTTCAAGACTAACGGGATTCCTTTCAAAGATTACGATGTGAGTAAGGACAAAGCCAAGGCAGAGGAAATGGTGAAGAAAAGCGGGCAGATGGGTGTCCCAGTCATAACAATAGGTAGTCAGGTCATTGTTGGATTCGACAAGAGCAAGATAGACAATCTTCTGGGAATTCACTAGTAAAGAGCCTAGAAACTATCTGGCGGGCCATGGCCCGCTTTGTTTTTTTGTTCTGGCGGTGCTATCCTCTCAATAAGGACAGACAGCATATATGTACAATGTTGGAGGTGTTGTTTTGAAGAGGTATTTTGTTGCACCTGGTAGGATTAACGTCATAGGTGAGCACACCGATTACAATGAAGGATTTGTTTTACCCGTTGCGATTGACAAATACGTCCTTCTATCGGTCGAGAAGACAAGTGGTAGTAAGATATCACTGAGCTCGATGGGAAGGGAACCAGTCTCATTTGATGAATCAAAGATCCAAAAGACCGATGACTGGAGCGATTATCTGAAAGGGGTCTTGTGGGTTCTTAAGGATGAGCTTGGCACAGAGTTTGGTGGTATGAGCATTGAGATTAACTCCAATCTCCCAGAAGGAGCAGGTCTTTCAAGTTCGGCCGCAGTTGAAGTAGCCATGATTGTTGCACTGAACTCGTCTTTCAATTTGAAGCTCGATGAGACTGAGCTCTATGATTATGCTCGAAAGGCTGAAAATGAGTTTGTCGGAGTCAAGTGCGGAGTCATGGACCAGTTTGCGGCTGTAATGGGCAAGAAGGACAAGGCCATATTCCTTGATACCCTTGAGATGCGCTACGAATATGTACCTCTAGAACTTGGAGATTATACGTTTCTCGTTTTTGATTCCAAAGTCCATCATTCTCTTTCTAAAGGAGGCTACAACACAAGAAGAGAGGAAGCGAGAAAGGCTCTTGAAATTCTTGGAAAGAGCAGCTATCGCGATGTCTCCATGGTAGATCTCTTTCCAAATAGGAGCAGATTGGGTGAGCTGTACTACCGGCGTGCGTTGCACGTAGTTTCGGAAAACATGAGAGTCCTGGAGTCAGTAAAAATTATGTCCAACTCAAATTTCGAGAACCTTGGTAGGCTTCTAATTCAGTCTCACGAATCCCTCGCTCTTGACTACGAAGTAAGCTGCGATGAAACCGACTTCATTGTCAATACACTAAGAGAAATGAAGGGCGTCTCAGGTGCGAGAATGATAGGGGCAGGATTCGGGGGGTCGGTACTTTCCCTGTGCGAAAAAGAAGAAGAGAAAAAGATTGTTGAAGTGATCAAGACCAGATATAAAGAGAGATTCGGGATAGATTTAGACTCATACGAAGTGAGGACATCAGATGGGGCAAGAGAAGTTGATTCCTCTTTCAGCCTATAGTGTAATCTTGGGGTCAACAAATCCCTCGGATCTCTTGCATCTTAAGTTGAATTACCGAAGGAGAGGATTCGTATGAAAATTAATTTAGGTGTGGTTGGGGCCGGTATAGCCTCAAGGGAACTCCATCTTCCGGCACTGAGAAAGCTCAGTGAGTCATTTACAGTTGTTGCCGTCAACAGCAGAACTAGAAAGAAGGCTGAGGAATTCGCCGGGATAGTTGGTGGCGACGTAAGGGTCTTTGATTCTTATGAAGAGATGCTCTCTTCAGACTCGGTCGATGCTGTTGTTTTGGCAGTTCCGATTTCCCTGAATCCGAAGATGATTATAGCTGCAAGAAGAGCTAATAAGCCGGTAATCTGCGAAAAACCGGTTGCGGCCTCTGTCAAGGAAGCAGTGCCTTTGTTGAGGCTTCCCGGCAGTTCTCCCGTCTACATAGCCGAAAACTACAGACACATAGAAGTCTATGAGAAAGCTGCCGAACTGCTGAAAGAAGGCAGGATAGGAATACCCCTTGCTTTCAGCTGGCTTAAATGGGTTGATTTTGGACAGGATAACAAATATGTACAGACCAAGTGGAGACAGACGCCAGAACACGTCGGGGGTTTTATTTCTGATGGTGGTGTTCACGATGTAGCAGCCTTAAGAAAAACCCTCGGCGACGTAGAAGAAGTTAGCGGATTCACAAAGAAAAGTCTTGACTATCTTGGTGCAGAAAACTGCGTAGTCTTCAACATGACTCTTGAAAATGGAGTAATCGGAAACTACTCTGTTGTTTACGGTGCTGCCTCTCCCCTCAACAGGTTCGAAATAGTCGGGACAGACGGGCTTATGCTTGTTGATAAGGACGGAGCAACTATCGAAATCTTCGCCGCTGATCGTGAAAAAATCTTTGTAAACAAGACGGATGGTTTCATTGAAGAATTCAGGGACTTCTATAATGTAGTTGAAGGTGAGAAGAACTCTCTTGGCACGGTTGGAGAAGCCCTCTTGGATCTTGCCACCATCGAGGCTGGGCTGGTTTCTGCAGTAGAAAAGAGAGTAGTAGCTGTTGATTCCTTGTTAGAGGAAAGCTGATAGACAGATGAGCGGATTCAATACTAGAGCGGTTCACATCGGAGAAGAGAGAAAGATTTTTGACGCGGTGTCGACTCCAATCTTTCAAACATCTAACTTCGTGGTCGACGATGAAAAGTATGCGAGCGAAAACTCAGAGACTTTTTATACAAGGGTTGGAAATCCTTCAATAGGTGTTGTAGAAAGAAAGCTTTCAGACCTCTTTGGAGGAGCTGGAGGAATCTTCTTTTCCTCGGGAATGGGAGCGATAACTACAATCTTTCTCACTTTTTTGAGATCGGGAATGAATTTGGTAATTTCTAGGAATATCTACGGTGGTACACAGAGCCTTCTTGGAGACCTGCCGGATATGGGTGTGGAAATAAGGCGATTCGACCAGTCCCAGCTTGAAGGTCTTGAAAGTCTGGTTGACGATAATACTGGAATTGTCTATGTTGAATCCATGACAAATCCTAATTTGATTCTCTCCGATATCCAGAGAATATCACACATTACAAGCAGGAGTAGAGCTCTACTTGCAGTAGATAATACCTTCTTGTCACCTTACAATTTCAGACCCCTTGAGTACGGAGCAGACATCGATGTCCAAAGCCTCTCGAAATACGTGAACGGTCATTCAGATGTTATTGCTGGATTTGCAGCTTTCAGAAACAGAGAGCTGGAAACACGTGCAAGGAAGAAAATGATCAAGCTGGGCACAAACGGGGCTCCTTTCGAAGCTTTTCTTGTATGCCGAGGAGTCAAGACACTTGGACTCCGGATGGAACTGCACAACAATAACGCAAAAGAGATAGCTCTTTTTCTTTCAAAGAGTCCGAAGGTTAGTCTGGTTTCTCACCCATCTTTAAAAAGTGCCGTCCCAAACTGTTTCGCCGACTGCAAGGGGTTCGGAGGTGTCGTTTATCTCGAAGTGAAGGATCTAAAGACGGCAAAGGAGTTCATAAGGAAGAGCGAGCTCTTTCTTGAAGCTACAAGTTTGGCCGGAGTCGAGTCTCTAGCAACGATTCCGGTTCTTACAAGTCATTCTTCATTCACAAGCGAGCAGTTATGTGAGGTAGGACTTTCTGAAGGAGGAGTAAGACTCTCTGTAGGCATTGAGAACATTGAGGATCTTCTTGCAGATCTGGACAGTGTGTTGAAGGAAATCTGAAACCTGTTAGCCATAAACTCGGTTCTCCTTTGTGAAGGAAGATGTTCCATGCAAATGCTAGAAACTGAGCGTCTGAGAGAGTATCAAAAACACACAATCAGAATTGATAGCGTAAACGGCTTTCCCACTGGTACCAATGGTGAGACAATGATTCAACTTGTTTTTGCACTGGCCTATAATTGAAAGCAAAGCTGTGAGGTGATCTAGAGTGCTTAAAATAAGAGTTGAGAGCATCAAAGAGTTGATTCTTGCCGGCGGGAGAGAATTCAAGATAGAGAAAGAAGACCTGAGCGTTGACTATGCCTTCTCCAGTCTTCCCGATTCATCTGCTGTTCTTGTTCAAGTTACGATTCGAAACGTGAGCGATACTCCACTGAGAGTTGGGAAGGTAGATCTGATTGAAATTCAAGACGTCAGTGAACCTGTTTATTATAACAATTGGCAGTCCTGGTTTCCCTTCAAGGCCTACTGGGAACAACCTTTAGTGGAACCTCTAGTTCAATTTGCCGATTCACAGGGGATCAGCCTTCTTGCAGCTACCCCTATTCCGGAAATCTTGAGAGAGGGGTTTAGACCGAGCGACTACTTTATCGCCACAGATGAACTTCTGGTGGGTTTCGTCTCCAATGAATTTTCTCATCAGTACTTCCTATGGAACGATGAATCTTCAAGCATTAAGGGTGTTGCAGATCTCTTTGGGACCAGATTACTGCCTGGGGAATCGATTGAACTGGAGACAATGGCCATATATGGCAGTAACACTCTCTGGGAAATGCTTGAAGAGTATGCAGACTTGATAAATAAGAAGAACTCAGTAGAATTCAGAGAGTTTGAAGGGATCGGATGGTGCAGCTGGTACCACTATTTCACAGAGATCACTTTCGAGGAGCTGTCTAAGAATGTGAGACTCCTTGCAGAAATCAGAAAGCGCGAGAAGATAGATTACAGGCTTGTTCAACTGGATGACGGCTATCAAGAAGACATAGGTGATTGGCTTCAAACCAACTCCAAGTTTCCCGAATTGAAGGAAATTGCGTCGGAAATCAAGAGAGAAGGGTTCATGGCAGGACTTTGGATAGCGCCCTTTTCCGCTTCTGAGACTTCCAGACTGTTCAATGAGCACAGAAATTGGTTTGTTAGAAACGATGATGAAAGCCCCAAAGTCGCTTACAGAAACTGGGGGAAACGGATATTCGCACTTGACAGCACGAACCCCGAAGCCTTGACTTATCTAAAAAACTTGATAAAGTCGATTAGAGATTCTGGCTTTGATTACTTGAAGATAGATTTCCTCTTCGCGGGTGCCATCCCGGGAAGGAGGTTTGATGAAAGCGTTAGTCCCGTCGAAGCCTACAGAACAGGCATGCGGATGATCAGAGACGCTGCTGGAGAGGATTGCTTCATTCTTGGTTGTGGGGCGCCGCTCCTCCCTTCAGTTGGTTTTGTCGACGGAATGAGGATAGGATCAGATACTGCGCCTCATTGGAACGGTGAACCCATGGATATCGGGGTTCCCAGCGCAAGATTCTGCTTGAGGAACGCATACACAAGATCTTTCATGCACCGAAGACTGTGGCTCAACGATCCTGATACGATAATCCTCAGAGACTGCGACCTCACCGAAGATGAAAAGAGAATCTTTGCTCTGTCGGTGGGATTGCTTGACGGAATGATGCTCAATAGCGATGACATGGCGCGAGTAGACAAAAATGGAATAGAGCTGCTAAGAGAAGCGATATCGCTTAGAGGGGGAGAACCAAGGGTATTCCTTGACGGTATGAATGGGGTTTTTGCGGCCTGCACGAGAAAGGCATCTCAAAGTAACGTGATTTCATTTGTGAATCTTACTGATACACCGAGGCATTCGATAAAACTAAAGGAAATGTATCGGGATTGGTCCGGTGTGGTGCCTTCTGTCGATGAAGTTGAGCTTCCTTGCAGAAGCATCTGGATACAAAAGAGTAGATCCACAAAATAAAGAGTCCGTTGCCCGAACCTGTTCGTGAAGATTGAACAGTGCTTATTGCACTATCATCATTCATGCAATACTGTCTTCGGTAGCTGATTTCTGTTCCGGAGGTGAGGTTTCAATCCTCCTGTACTAGAATCCAGACGGTCAACGGTGGGATCTCGGCCGTGTTTTCGTATAAAGAAATGTTTCTTCCAGAAAGGTATTCGCAGAATTCTCCTTCGAATTCAGGGTTGAAAAAGGCATTTTCCCTTGAAGGGTTAATCACAACGATCACTTCGTCATAGTCCTTCCATCTCCTGAATGAGAAAACCGGTCCTTCAGCCGTCAATACTTCATATTCTCCATCTCTAATCGATTCATGAGCTCTTCTAAGATCAATAAGGGTTTTGTAGAAGTCGTAGATCTCCCAATTCCATTTCTCCTCATCCCAAAGCATGGGAGCCCTGTTTTCGGGATCCTTTCCGCCCTTCATTCCAACTTCATCTCCGTAGTAAATAACAGGGCTTCCGATGAAAGTCATCTGAATCGCCACTGCTATCTTCAGAAGATCAACCTGATTGAAGGCAAGGGTAAGAATTCTCTCGGTATCGTGGCTGTCTAGAATGTTCCATAGAGAATGCAGCATCTGAGGTGGATAAGCGTTCAGATACAGATTAGTCATGGCTGCGAACTTTGCAGCGGAGTTTCCCGCTCTGAATACATACTCGATCACAGCTTCCTTGAAAGGATAATTCATTGCCGAATCGAAGGTCTTACCCCTCAGAAGAGATCTTGCATCGCCCCAGAACTCTGCGACAAGAATCATGTCCTTCTCAAGGCTCTTTACGAGTGGTCTGAAAAAACCGCTCCAGAAGAGAGGGTCGACTTCTGTAGCGACATCGAGGCGCCAGCCACCAATTCCTTCAAAATCGTACTTGCGCACAAGTCTTTCCACGTAAGCCTGCCAGCCTTCGTTGAGGCTGTTTACCTTAGGCATGTATGCGTAGCCGTTCCATCCCACATATGTCATTGCCCTATCCTGGATCTTCCTTATTGGAAAGCGTTTGACAAAATACCAGTCCTTGTAGGGGGAAGTTTCCTCTCTTTCACGGAGATCTTTGAATGCGAAGAAGTCGTAGCCGGTATGATTAAAAACTCCATCGAGAATCAACTTGATACCAGAATCTTCTGCCAGTGAAATGAATTCCTCGAAAACATAGTCGTTGCCGAAATTATCATCGATCTTAAGGTAGTCTTCAGTATCGTACTTGTGGCTTGAAGGACTCTCGAAAATGGGATTCAGATAGATGGCCTCTACCCCCAGTTCAAGAATATGATCGAAGTGATCGATGATTCCTTTGAGGTCTCCGCCAAAAAAACCGTCACCCCCCAGGTTCGCATAGGCGGGGTCAACATCCCAGGACTGGGATCCGTTGGGGTCGTTACTGGGATCTCCGTTTGCGAATCTCTCGGGAAATATCTGATAGTAGAGCACTCCTTTAGACCATTCAGGTAGTTCGAAGTAGGAGATAGGAAGTCTCTCTTTGGAAAAACTGAAGAAAGCACGAGGCTCTCGACATAGTCCAAGAGAATCGAGGATGACTGAGTCCTTTCCTGTTCCAATCTTGAAGTAGTATTCAAGTATTTCGACCTCAATTCTTTCGCTTCGATAGAAGCTTTGGTTGCCGAAATCACGGAGATATTCGAGTGGGTACTCTTTGTCATCGATTACCAACTGCACTTCATAAGTTTCACCTGAGGGCAGTGAAACAGCGAAGTAAAACTCCTTTTCATTTACCGGGTTGAAATAATCCCTATTTCCAAAATCATGAATGACAGAATTCTGAAGCTCCCCGAAGTCCTCGACGAACAGAAGAAAAAGTCCGTTTTCAGTTTCGCTTTGATTGCCACGATCGCTTTCGGCTGTGAGAGTGGATTCTTCCGTAGAGAAATAGTAGTGATACATGCCCGGTTCAAGAGTCGTTTCGGTTCTCCACCAGTTGTTTTCTAGCCGCGACATTTCCAGCTCAGATGACTTCTCGAGAATTACTACCGTAGGCGTAGACTCCGATGTGGTAATGAATGAAACTCCATGAGTCATAACTATTGCCGAGATGAATATCAAGACCATCGTTCTCTTCATCATTTCAACTCCTCCTTGATTCTTCTCCTGGTCAATGCGTTCGCACCCCAAACTCCGAATAGAATGAGAGCTACTCCAAGAATCTGAATTGAACCAAACCTTTCGCCCCTGAAGACAACACCGGCCAGAAGAGACACAACAGTTGACAGGTAAACAAATACAGTTGAACGCGAAGCTTGGAGTTTGGACAACATGAAGTTTATAAGAAAGAAGGCTCCAACCGACGATAATGTACCGAGGTAAAGCGCAGCAATGGCGACACGAGGCTGAGCGATTCCACCGATGTATAGCAAAAACTCTCCTCTTGACAGGGACAGTATAACTGCAATCACGGTGAAAGAGATGAAACCCATCGTCATCATATGATATGTGATCTCCCATGATCTGAACTTCACCGAGGCTTTTCGGGAGAGAATGTTATAGAAGGCTGCCGAGATTGTGCTGCCTATTAAAATGACAGGCCCCAGGGGACTGCTTCCTGCGGAAATACCCTTTCCGGCGGTGATCAAGGTTATGCCAAACAGCGCAGTCAAGACCGAGATTATCTGTGGGGCGGCAAGTCTCTCTTTAAGGAATATCCTGGCGAAGATCAGGACGAAGATAGGAATTGTCGAAAGGAGAATTCCAGCTTCCGATGAAGTTGACAAAGAGACGCCAACATTTTCGAAGATGAAGTACATGACTGGTTGAACAAGACTGAGAAGAAGCAGGTCTTTGAAAACTGCTCTATAGGGTCTGATTCTGATGATACCAGACAATCTGAACAATGAAATAGTCAGAAAGGCAACGGAGAACCTGTACGAAAGAAAGTACATGGGATTTGTGTATTCAAGAGCGTTCTTCGTAAATAGAAAGGAAAGACCAAAGATAACTGAAGAACCGATTCCTGCAAAATATGCCAAGAGCCTATCTCTTTCTATCTCTGCCATAAAGCACCTCAACCAATAATAGCACTGCGATGAAGTAACCGGCAACCTTAGGGCTTTGTCGCCTTTGCATAGTCTATAATAGTAGTGATCTCCTTTCAAGAAGGCGGTGTTGTTTTGTTCAGAAGGTATATGCTGGTCTTTGTTCTGCTGATTTCAATAATTGTCAGTGGATACTCATTCAGAGATTTGGACTGGTTGAAGCATGAATCAGAGCACTTTGTTTATATATACCACGACGAAGTGGCAGGCTCTGTTTCCCAAATTGAAGAGATTGCAGAAAACGCCTTCCTTGGCTTGAGCGAGCTGCTCGGAAACCCTTTCAGAGACAAGATCTCCATATTGATTGGAGGCTACGAGGATCGATCAAACGGTCTGGCAAATCCAATCATGGAATCAATCTACATAATGACGATCGGTCTCGACTATCCCTACAGAAATGACGGCTTCTGGTTGGAGGAAGTAATCACTCACGAACTTAGTCATCTATTTCAGATGACCGCAACAACTCCAGTGGGAAACTTTCTGAGGAATTATTTCTCAAGGCTTTACCTTCCTAACGCCCTTCAGCCCATGTGGTTCACCGAAGGCTTTGCCCAGCTAGGTAGCGAGCTTATTGGAGACCTTTATGAGTACGATTACAGACGCTTGCCTTTTCTTTGGGATCAACTTGACAAAGAAGATTCCTTTCTCGAGGAGACCGTTGTGTCTGGTTACAGCGGCATCGGGGGAGAGGCGTATTACAATTACGGCTATGCATTCCTGACATTCCTATATGAGACCTATGGCTTTGAAAGCATTCAGGAATTGGTCAAAATAAAGTCGGGGATTCTTGGATTCGCCGGAGTTGAAGTCGCTTTCAGAATGGTTTATGAAAAGAGTTATGAAGAATTGAAGGCAGAATTCATAGAGATTCAGACGCATAGATGGAAGGAAATTGAAGTCCCCACGATTAACAAATACTCTCAGAAAATCGAGGAATTTGTCAGTCACTTCAGACCAAAGAATTATTCAGGTGGATTGTACTATCTCGCTTACGATAGAGAGATGAGATGTTACTCGCTGTACAAGGAAGGAACCGAAATTCTCAATTCAACCATGGAGATTCTTGATTTCTCCGTTTTCGAAAATGAAATAGCACTTCTCGTTTTCGAAAGAGAAGTATCTGAGACAAGGCTATATTTCTTCAGAGAAGGAAAACTGGAAAGGACAAAACACGCCCATCTTCTGGGGATTGATTTTCTAGGTAAGGACCGCCTGGTTGTTCTGAAGAATAACTTTGGAATTCCTTCAGTGGAGATTCTTTCTCTAAGAAATGAAAGGATCACACCGATCTTCGAATCTTCTGCCGGTGCTGAAATGCAGATTGACAACCTCAGAGCTTCTCTTGAAGGAACTCTGGTCGCATTCAGGGTAAATATTCTTGGAAGTAAGTATTTGGCGCTTTATTCTTCAATTGACGAGAATCTAAACCTCTTTGAGGTAACTAAGGATTTTTCAATCGGCAGCTGGACGGCTAATGGGTTTCTTATTTCCATTCAAAACGGCGTCGGCAGCGGCATTTATCTCCTGACACCAGGAGGAAAGATGTCCGGACAGGCCTCCTTTGCCAGGTACGTCAGGGAGCCCGCCAGAATTAGAGATGGATTTGTTGCCGCGGGTCAGTTTCATGGCAACAAACTGCTCCAGGCCTCAGATACTAAGCCTGCCGACTTTGAACTGGATGCAGTCGAGATTGATTTTCACTCTGCTGAACCCGTAGAGGGGACTAAGTATGATGGTTTTGCAAACTGGAAGTTCATTTCACCGATCCCATACAAAGGATTATCGGTCCTTTTCACCGACCTGACGTTTCACAACAAACTCATTGCAGGAGGTTCATTTAATTTCGAAACGATGCAACCGGGTCTTCACATAGAACTCCTCAGTGAAGATTACGCGCCAGTCGATTTTGCTCTTTCAGTTGCATTTTCGGATCTTAGGCCACAAGCTTCTTTGGATGCCTACAGACAGTACAGAATAAACCCGAAACTTTCATTCGGCTGGAGGGCCAGATTTGAATACCCTCTGCGAGTCTCTGGATCGGTCAATGCGATTCTTCAAGATTCTTCAGCTCTTTATGGTGGTCAAGCTTCGCTAGAGACTCTAATCAATATTAGAGATACTCAGACAGCGACATCGAATCTCGTCGATGTAGGTATAAACGTTGATTTTGACTGGAAGAGAGGCGGATTCACCATCGATTCTACTATCTTCTCAAGAGTAACCTTCGGTGCTGATCCTTCTGTTGTGCCGGTCGAAATGTGGGACTTCAGAGATACTTCAAATATTGTTGTCGGGCTATCAGTTTCTTCGGATTACGCTGTTTCTAGGAGAGGAATCAATCTCTTGAATCTCGTCCATCTTTCAGAAGAAGGGATAGGGGCGAAAATTGACCTGCTGATTGGAAGCCGTTTTTCCTGGAGATTGGCATTGTACAAATTCGAGACTGCCTATCTTTACGCAGCATACCCGATAGACATCAGAATGGGAGTCATGCTCCAGAACATGAAGCCCCTTCCATACTTTGAATTCAGACTACTCTACTAGAATATCGCAACCCTCGGGAGAATCGCAGATTTCTGCTTCATGAAGCCCCGATTCATTATATATTTCAAACGACAAGACTCTCTCCTTACACATAAAGGTTCCTTTCTGAGGTCGGATCTCGATCTTGATTCCATAATGTGTGTTGGTTACAACTAGCTTTTTGATTGAGTATTCACCAGTTTTATAGGCGTAAGTGAAGCCATCGTCCTCGTATAGATCGAATTCGGCTCGTTCTTTCACAAAGCCAGTGATATGAAGGTCTCCCCAGGAGCCACTCTCTGTGTACTGTGAACTGGCTGTAGTAACTAGTAGGGTGTCCCGCCTCTGAAAGTGAGGAACCGTGTTCAAAGGAGCGTTCACCCAAATGTGGCCGCCTTCGATAACACTCTTACTGTTGAGATCAAGCCACTCTCCTTCCGGTAGGTACACATGTCTTCCCTCTGAATTCCTTTGATAGACGGGTGCTACCATTATAGCTGAACCCAACATAAACTGGTCATCGGCGTAGTAAGTCTCCCTGTCTTGGGGCCAGACTAATGAGAGAGGTCTTATCATAGTGGTCTCACCATCTACTGATTGCTTGTGAATCGAGTAAAGGTATGGAAGTAATGAATATCGGAGATCGATAGCCTTCTTGACAAGCCTTTCCACTTCTTCATCGAAGGCCCAGGGTTCCTGTCTTCTAGTGCCAATGGCGCTGTGATTTCTGAAAAAGGGAAGAAATGCCCCGAACTGTGTCCAGCGGACAAGCAACTCTCCGCTGCAATCACCTCCGAAGCCCCCCACATCACAACCGGTGAAGCTCACCCCGGCCAGCGAAATAGATTGCACCAGCCTTATTTCACTCAGAAGGTGCTCCCACTGGCTATCATTGTCTCCGGTCCACAGGATGGCGTATCGTTGAATTCCGGGGTAAGATGACCTTGTAATGTTGAACGGTCTTCTTCCAGGATCGTATCTCCTAATACCTTCATAGGCGGCTCTAGCCATATTGAATCCGTAGATGTTTCTAACCTCACTGTGCAGGTGTACTATTCCTCCGTCATCTCTCTGTGTGAAATCATTCCCATAGTCATGATACTTTTTCTTCGACATGATTCTACCGAAAAGAAACTCGGTTTCTATTCCTCGGTCCTCCAGTTCAGAAGACATCAGTCTTAGTTCTTTCAGTGATTCCGGCGTGTAGAATATTGCAGGTTCATTCATGTCGTTCCAGAATCCAGCTATTCCATTCTTCAATAAGCGATCGTAATACTTTCCCCACCAACTTCTCGTGGCCGCGTTCAGGAAGTCGGGAAAGCTCGATTCTCCAGGCCAGACAGCCGCTCTGAAAAGTCTGCCGTCTTCCCGCTTGCAGAATGAATCATTTTTGATTCCTTCTTCGAATACGTCATATCCATCGACGGCCTTGACTCCTGGATCGACTATCGCGACAACTTTCATTCCCATACTGGAGAGTTCATCGATCATCGAGGATGGTTCGGGAAAGCGATCGCTGTTCCAAGTGAAGACCATAAATTCATCCATGTAGTCTATATCAAGGTAAATAGCGTCACAAGGAATCTTCCGGTCTCTGAATTCCTTTGCGATGTCCAGAACAGTTTTTTCGTCTGCGTAGGACCATCTTGATTGGTGATAACCTAAAGACCAGATGGGCAAGAACATGGGATTGCCTGTGAGCTTGAAAATATCCCTCAGGATCTCTTCGGGTTTCTCGAAAAACATGAAGAGATCAAAACCACTGCCTTCCACATCAATCTTCAGCCGGTCTCTGATCTCGAACCCTACGTCGAATCTCGAATAGCCTGGATGATCAAGGAAGAAGCCAATCTGCCTCTCGGGAGAGGAAATGTAGAAGATTGGAAGGGTTGAGTATAACTTTTTTTTTGATGGCGAGTGATCCGGTTCGTCTGTGTTGTACATCTCATAGACCCCGCCTCTCTTGTTCAGGGGTCCGATGGTCTGTCCAAGTCCGAGAACTGCCTGGTCGTTATGTAGTTCGATCGTAATACTGAATCCATCTGTCTTTTCTTCAATCTTCATCTCGTTGAAGTCCTGCGATGAGGATCCTTCTAGCCCATGCAGTCTCAACCCTTGGAAGAGATGATTTGCCGCGGCGCTATCCAGTTCTTCTTCAGGCGCCGCCAATACCGAACCAGTTTCAAACTTCGTCTTACCCTCTCTTTCAACTTCCATTTTGATTACTGAATCGAAGTAGCGAAAGAATCGTTTCCTCAAAGCAGTGCCTCCAGTTCTAGGAAATATCGATCTCATTGTACAACAAGATGATAGACTTTGTATGTAAAGTGATGCCAGGGAGGTAGTCTGATGACAGTCAGGAAAGCTATTGAGAAGATCAAAGGATTGGAAGCTGAGAGGCTTTCGGAGATTAGCGGAAAATACTCGTTCTTTATTGAAGGAGGTGATCCACAGAGATTCACTGTTGAGATCTGCGATGGCAGGCTAGAGGTTTTTGAAGAAGAACGACCTTCGGATTGCTCAATACGCACAGATTTTGCGACCTTTGAAGGACTGATTGAAGGAGCTGTGAATCCTCTGACGGCTTTCATGACTGGGAGTTTGAGGGTATCGGGCGATCTGGCCTTTGCGATGAAGCTTAACAAATTGCTTGGAGGTGAATGAATGGCACATGAAGTACTGATACTGGCTTTTGAAGGGAAGAAATCCTGTTTTCTTCATGCTTTGCTGAATGCTCTCGACATGTCAGAAAAGGGATTTGCCGTATCTGTCGTAATGGAGGGAGAATCTCCCAGTCTCATGAAAGAGATTACAAATGAGAAAGATCCTGTTCATGAGATTTACATCGAAACGAAGAAAAGGGGCCTCATAAAGGCCGTATGCTATGGTTGTTCGAAAATGATGGGCGTCCTTGAGATTGTAGAGAAAGAGGGTCTTCCTCTGAATGGAGATATGAGGAACCACGTTCCGCTCGCAACATACGTGGAGCGTGGAGCCGAGATCATTACGTTCTAGAAGGAGCTCGAGCTATTACTGCGGAGAGCTTATAAAAGCAGATTTCTCTCAAAGAAGGGAGTTCGTGATGAGGAACAGTCTTAGACGATGGAAGAATGAAAAACTGGCACAGAAACTCAAAAAAGTCTTTGAAAGCAAATCCGTGAGAGTGATTTACCTTCCAGATATAGAAATGGTAGTCGAAGAAGTTCATAAACTGATTCCCGATGGAGCTACCGTCAGTTCAGGAGGATCGGTGACGCTTCAGGAAACGGGAGTAATGGATTTGCTGAGATCGGGGAAATATGAATTTCTTGACAGAGACTCGGTTTCTGAAGATAAAGAGAGAAGAAAGATCATGATCAAGGCATTTGAGTCCGACTATTATCTCTGTAGCGCGAATGCTATCACAGAGAATGGAGAGATTCTTCTGCTGGATGGGAGCGGCAACAGGGCCGCTGCAGTGACGTTTGGGCCTGAAAAGGTGATTTTTGTTGCCGGAATAAACAAAGTCGTGGAAGATCTGGACGCAGGTATCAAAAGAATCAAGTCGATAGCGCCGATGAATGCAAAGAGGCTGAACCTGCATACTCCCTGCGCGACAACCGGATTCTGCTCCGACTGCAGCAGCGAAGAAAGAATATGCGAAATGTACTCAATAATTATCGATTCGAGAAGAAGGCCATGGCGCTATACGATAGTTTTGATAGGTGAAGAGCTTGGCCTGTAAGAAGACTCTTAGGATCAGAGTCTTTGGGCGTGTGCAGGGCGTTGGTTTCAGGTACTTTGCCCTTCACACCGCCACGTCTCTAGGTGTAACGGGTTTTGTGAGGAACGAGCCCGATGGAAGTGTAGAGATCCTTTGTTCCGGATGTGATGAAGAAATTGATGCTTTCGTTGAAAGAATAGATAGGGGTCCATCCTATGCCAGCATCACAAGGACAGAAATTGAAGAGCTCCCCTTCAAGTCGTTCAAGAGCTTCGAGATTAGGTACTGAAGTTTAGATTTGTCCCCATTCGGCTAGGAACCTCTGCACAAATTCCACAACGAAACTGTAGCGGTCCTCAGCCATTTTTCTTGCAGTTTCCGTCCAGAAAGTCTCCGGTCTTATCTTAAGTATCTTCTCGTGAAAGTGATTTATAGAACTACGCGAATTGCCGCTATAAGAGCTGCGCGGACTGAATTGGAGAGAGTGAAGAGGAGTTCCGGTCTTTCCGGAATAGGAAAAGACTCTTGCTATCGCTACCGCACCTATTGCGTCTAGTCTGTCTGCATCCTGGAGGATCTTTCCCGTCAGACTGGTAGGTGTTAAGCCACCGGAGTATCTGTGAGACCTAATAGCCTTTGAGACTTCCGCGACAAACGAAATGTCAAAACCCATTGTCGGTAGAAGTCCTGAAGCATATTCCGCACCGGATTCAGCATGATCGACTCCGGTAAGAGCTTCGTGAGGCCTCTTTATGTCATGAAGTAGTGCGGCTATTATCGCCTTTTGAAGGTCACACTTCTCCCGAGAAGCTATTTCGCTCGCATTCTCCATTACCCTGAAAGTGTGCGAAATATCATGAGCAGGGTCATCATAGTCTTTGAAGGCTTCCCTAACGATGTTGAGGATTTCTCTCAAATGTGGAATGCGTTCCATAAGCTCTGTAAGATTCATATTTCTCTCCTAGAGTGAAAAAGAAAAGTTTTGATGCATAATGTAAAATAAGTATACAAGATGATTTGTTCGAAATAGTTGAAAGGAGGCACGAATATTGAATATCCTGGTTACAAACGATGATGGAATCATGTCGCCCGGAATTATTCTGCTCGCCGAAGCGCTTTCTGAAGATCATGAAGTCCTTGTGGTTGCGCCTGACGTTGAAAGAAGCGCGACTGGACATGCGATAACAATCAGAACTCCGTTGTGGGCCAAGGAAGTAAAAGTTGGTAATAAAAACATCGGCTATGCAATCAATGGTACCCCGGCAGATTGCGTTAAGCTCGGACTGCTGGCGATTTCAGATAGGAAGATAGATCTGGTGATAAGCGGGGTAAACAAAGGGCAGAATATGGGAATAGATGTTCTTTATTCCGGGACAGTTTCAGGTGCTCTTGAGGGTGCGGTAACTGACACTCCGTCTATTGCGGTTTCTAGTAGCGACTGGAGTAACCCCGAGTACGAAACCGCGGCTAGATTCATGGTTAATTTTCTCAAAATCTACGATGTCAGTAAGATGCCGGACTTCACGGCTCTCAATATAAATGTTCCTTCAATCAAGTACGAGGAGCTGAAGGGTTGGAAAGTGACCAGACAGAGCAGAAGAAGATATAAGGATTATTTCGAAAAGAGAAAGGATCCCTATGGAAACAACTACTACTGGATATTCGGAGAGGTAGTTGAAGATGAATGTTCTACTGATTGTGATTTCAATGCAGTAAAGTCCAACTTCGTGTCGATAACACCTCTCCACGCCATTATGACCGATAAGAAGTATTTTGATGAATTGAAGGAGATTTCGGAAGGGTGGTCGGAATGAAAGTTATTTATATCGGAAACCCCATACTTCGGAATGTTTCCGAAAGTGTCGAAGTTTTCGACGATGATCTCAGAGCTTTTGTGAAAGAGTTAAGCAAGACAATGTACGTTGAGGACGGTGTGGGTCTTGCGGCACCGCAAGTGGCAGTGTCACGAAGGATTTTTGTTTACGATCCTGGAGACGGATTGAGGGTAGTCATTAACCCGGAAATTCTTTCCAAGAGTGATGAGATAGTCAAGATGGAAGAGGGTTGCCTTAGCATACCTGGAATCTACGCGGATATCGACAGGCCCTCCGCGGTTCGGATTCATTATCAGGATGAATATGGACAGCACCACGAAGAGGATTTGACGGAATATCCTGCGAGAATAGTGCAACACGAGAGCGATCATCTTGAAGGAGTACTATTTGTTGACTATCTTTCTGCGTCAAAAAGAGCGATGCTGAAACCGAAATTGAATCAGATCATTAAGGAAAGCACCAGATAAATGAAGATCGTATTCATGGGAACTCCTGAATTTGCAGCCGCTCATCTCAAGGAAATTGTCGAATCGGGGAACAAGGTGGCAGGAGTCTTTTCACAGCCTGACAGGCCGAAGGGGAGGGGTCAAAAAGTAGAACCCACCCCTGTAAAGACAGTCGCGACCAACTACGGAATACCAGTTTTTCAGCCTGAAAAGATCAATTCAGATGAAGGGTTCGAAAAACTTTCGGAGCTATCTCCAGATATTATTGTGGTTGTCGCATTTGGAAAACTTCTTAAATCGGGTGTGATAAACCTCCCAACCATCGGTTGTTTCAACGTCCATGCTTCTCTTCTGCCAAAATATAGAGGTGCAGCCCCGATTCAGCGAGCAATAGAAAATGGAGAGACGAAGACGGGCATAACGATATTCAAGATTGATGAAGGAATGGATACGGGAGCGATCGCTCTGAAGAGGGAGCTTGAAATCCATCCATCAGACAGTTTTGGCTCGCTCTATTTGAAGCTGGCAGAACTCGGGAAAAAGACGCTGGTCCATTTTTTGGAGAGGGTGAAAGAGGGAAGGTTGGAACTCGCTCCACAAGATGGAATTCCTTCTTTTGCTCCAAAGATCCAGCCTGAGGATCTCGTAATTTCCGACTTATCGGATGCTGCGAAAGTGGTTAACAAGATTAGGGCGTACGATCCACAGCCTGGAGCGAGGGTGAGCGTTGAGGGAAGGATAGCAAAGGTTTTCGGAGCCAGCCTAAAATGTAGAAATGAGGGAAAAGGTATTGTCGGAGAAATAGTCAAGATCGATGACCGAGGAATGATTGTAAGCTGCGGTGCCGAAAATGTTATTATATCCTTAGTACAGTTCCCGGGCAAGAAGCCTATGAGGCCGAAGGATGCGTTAAGCGGGCGACTCATCAGTGAAGGGATTATATTGGGGGGATAGAAATGCCCAGGGTAATAAGGCTTTTTCAAATAAGAAACGAGATTTCGGAGAACGATGCGGAGAAGATTGTAGCGAGACTCAGGCTTCTGGACGGAATAGTTAAGGCCCAGGCAGATGTTGCGAGTGGAGTAATTGAAGTTGAATACGAGAACGCGATTATCGACAGATATATAATTCAAGAAGAGCTCTCTGAACTCGGTTTTGATATGCTTATATAAAGCATTCTCGCTATTTGCTTCTTGACAAAGGAATCCGGTCAAGTTATAATTTTTGACGTGTGAAGTTGCCGAGGTGGTGGAATTGGCAGACACGCATGGTTGAGGTCCATGTGGGCAGTTTAGCCTATGCGGGTTCAAGTCCCGCCCTCGGCACCACTAAACCGGGTTTGTAACCCGGTTTTTTCTTTCGAGGTGCTTCTTGGGAGAGATTCTGCTAGGCAATATTTTCAAACGGAACGCAAAGACAAAAATTAGCTTGAGACGAGTTTCTCAGAATTCTCCATTCGTCTCAATGAAAATAGAAGACCTTCCTTCATTCTTTTCAGAGAGGGGTGAAGACTGTGTTTTCATTGACGGGCCGGTGGATAGCGAGTATTTACAAAAGATAGCAATTGATGAAGGATATTTGAGAAGCTTTCTTTTTCAGTCGGAGTCTAAGGATCTCAAGACTAGGATCCTTCAGTACAGAAAGGCTATTGAGAAAATGCCGGCAGGGCTCTCGTCTATAGTCGGAAAGATCTTAGAAAACGGCGGACTGAGGAACTTCCTTCTTCTTGCACTTAGGGAAAGCGAGTTTCTAGATCCGTGGGAGGATTATGTGCTTTCCGCTCTCAAGAGAAACGAAAGAAGAGAAAGAGGCAATCCCAGGATCAATCTTCAGAAGACTGTAAAACTAGTATTCAGCGAGGGTGGACTCCTTCAGGATTCAATGAAGGGATACGAATTCAGACAAGAGCAGTTCATGACTGCTCTCGAAATCGCTGAGTCAATTGAAAGAGACAGTAATTTAATGATCGAGGTCGGTACTGGAACTGGAAAGAGCATTGCATACCTGGCACCGGTTGCATACGCCTGTATTTCGACTATGAATCAGGCTGTTGTCTCAACTAGAACAAGAATTCTTCAAGATCAGCTCTTCAAGAAAGATGTGGAGATACTGAAGACCTTTCCTAACCTTGATGATCTTCGTGTTTCGGTTATGAAGGGTAGAGAAAGGTATCTTTGTGCCAGAAAGCTCTTTGAGGTTGTGAACCTTGCTCTCAACAAGATGTTGGATGAAGAAATGTCAAAGGAGCTTTCAGGAATACTCATCTGGTCAATGATCACTGGTGAAGGAGATCTCGACCCGCTTCCAATAAAAGAAGAGATGAGAAGAATGATTTCTGGAAACAGATTCGACTGCACCAGACGACTCTGCCCTTTCTTCGAGATCTGCCCTTACTACGTCCAGAGAGAAAACGCGAAAAGCTCCGACATAGTTATCACGAATCATTCCTTTCTCTTCAGCGAAGCAAACATAAGACTTTCCGACGGAGACGCCGAAGAGCGAGAAGATATCGGGACACTTCTCCCGAGATTCAAATATCTCGTTGTAGATGAGGCACATGAGCTCGAGGCTTCATTGACACAGGCCATGAGCTACCGCTTTGAGCCGTACGAGCTGGCCGGCACTGTGAGAAGACTCATAAAGACGGTAAGGGATTCCTTTGGATTTCTGAAGAGGCACTTTGACGAGGGATTTCTGAGAAAATTGTGGGCAAAGCTCAAAGAAGCAACCGCTAATCTGGACAAGCAGAGCACGGAGCTAGTTAGAGTTACTGGCAGTCCTGAATCTGGAAGTCGGATAACATTCACTGGAAAAGAACTCGAAGTGATGATACCTTTGCTCACAAAAATTTCCGATACTCTTCAGACACATGTTTATATTGGCACTCAGACGATGCAGATGCTGGATGATGTAGAGGATAGAAATGAAAAGATAGATGGTTTAGAAGCTGAAGTGAGCAGGATTCTAACTGAAACAAGGGAATGGATGAAACAGATAGCGGGTATCACTTCTTCGCAGGAGTCGAGGGTTATATATGTAAACCGATTAGAAAGGCGCCCCGATAATCTCAGCATAATCTCCTCGCCTGTCGAAAACGATACCTTGATGGCATCGATCTTCCCCGACGTGAGCGTCAAGATTTTCATCTCTGCGACTCTGTGGGTATACAGCAGGGGCAGTGATGGCTTCAATTATGCCAGAAGAATATTGGGAACTAGCAGCAACAATGAAGCTGTTAGGCTCGGAACTTCATTTGATTATACGCAGCAGCTGAAGTTCTTCGTCCCAGTCGATCTGCCGGACTATTTTCCGAATTCGCTCACGTATCTCGAAAGTGCGTCGGATATAACGCTCAACGCCTTGAATATAGTAGGAGGTGGTTCAATGGTGCTCTTCACTTCTTACGAAGACATGAAATGGACTCTCTCCAGAATCTCCGGCAGACTTGGCGATATGTCGATTCACATTCAAGATAGGGAGGACAGTCCGACTACTATTCTTGCAGACCACGTGAATTCAGAGAAGTCCGTGATTTTCGGAGCAAGAGCATTCTGGGAGGGTGTAGATCTTCCTGGCGAACAGCTTAGACTATTGATAGTATACAAGCTCCCCTTTGAAAGACCAGATGAACCGCTAATTGAGGCTAGAATAAAGCATTACGGGAAGAGGAGTTTCGTGGAAGGTATGAACAAGTACTATTATCCAAAGATGATAACGGCATTCCGACAGGGCCTTGGCAGACTCATAAGGACAAGGAACGATCACGGAGTCGTGATTGTCATTGACAAGAGAATAGTCGACCCTAACAGAGTATATTCGAAAAAGCTCTTGGCTTCTCTTCCGGCAGGAACGAATGTTCAAGCTATTGCCAGTAACCGGATTCTGCGTGAGCTTAGAAGACTCAAGAGGGAGAAGTGGATCTGATGCTGAAGTCAGTCATCTCTTATTTCTTACCCAATTACTGTTTGGTCTGCGAAAGGGAAATCGACCCCAATGACTACCTCTGCAAAGACTGTTTGACTTCTATTAGAGGTCCGATAATGGCTCCCGTTGAGGTCTTGAACATAGACTCGGCTCATTCTTATTGGAAGTATGAAAGCCCAATGAAAGAGCTTATTCGCGCTTACAAGTTTGGAGATAGGCCCGGCGTCGCTCGCCTTTTCGCAAAGATTGTCTTCGAAATGATAGATGTCTTTGCTCCATCTACAGATGTAATCGTCCCGGTTCCAACATCTTTGCAGGCGTTCATTAGGAGAGGTTTTGACACCAATCTGAGGATTCTCCGGCATCTTGCAAGAACGATCGATATTAAGATCGACAATGTTCTGTCGATTTCTGGAAAGACTGTCCCGCAGTCAACACTGAAGATGCAGGACAGGATAGATAATGTTAGAGATAAGTTCTTCTTGAGGAAGAAACCAAGAAGCACCTCGGTTATTCTTTTCGATGATGTGGTTACAAGCGGTGCAACTGCAAGTCAGTGTGCTAGAGTTCTAAGAGAAGGCGGTGTCAAGGAGATCACTTTACTTGCAATTGCCAGTGCAAAGAAATAGGGCCTCTCGGCCCCTGGCTGGGAGAGGAGGACTCGAACCTCCATCGGCGGATCCAGAGTCCGCTGTCCTACCAATTGGACGATCTCCCAAGACAGTAAAGATTATAAAGCAGAAGACAATTGGTGTCAAGACGTTTGGAGGCATATGATGAACATAGCGATGTTCAGTGATACTTATTCTCCTCAGGTTAACGGAGTGGTAACCATGATCAGGATGCTTGAGGAAAATCTTCAGAAAAGAGGACACAATGTCTACATTTTCACAGTGGATCACCCCGAGGCCGGCATTCAGGAGAACGTTTACCGTGTTCCTTCGCTGAGATTTCCGTGGGAGAAGCAACATAGAATTGGCCTTCCAACGAACTTCAAAGAACTCATTCAAATTGTGAAGAGCCTCGACATCGATGTTGTACACTCGCATACATCACTGATAGTCGGCTACCTGTCCGGTCTCGTAATCTCGAATCTACATATCCCCGGAGTTACGACCTATCATACAATGATGGAGGAGTATGTTCACTATATTCCTTTTATGGAGCCTATTTTGAGAGTGTATATTAGAGGTCAGGATAGAAGGTTTTGCGACAAGAACAGAGCTGTCATCGCACCTTCGATCAAAATAAGGAAACTGCTGCTCTCTTACGGCGTTTCTTCTCATATAGAGGTCATTCCAAATGGCGTTGACCTGACTCCTTTCATGAAAGAAGTCGATTTTGATGAAATCAGATCGTTCAGGAACAAGTACAATATTGGCGAGAATGAGAAGGTTCTGATCTTTGTCGGCAGGCTGGGAGAAGAAAAGAGTATAGACAAACTCATCGAGAACTTCGCCAGGATAAACACAGCTCTGCAGGATTCACATCTGCTGCTAGTTGGAGACGGACCTCTGAAGGCCAAACTGAAGGAACTTGCAGGAAATTTGGGTGTTGGTGAGAGAGTTCACTTCACGGGTTTCTTGAAGTGGCCAGATGAGATTACGTTAGCCTACAAGAGCAGTAATGCGTTCATGATTGCATCTCACACTGAGACCTTCGGCTTGGTAACGCTTGAAGCCATGGCATCCGGTCTGCCAGTAGTAGCTTACAAGGATGACAGCATTGCAAATATGGTTCTAGATGGAGAAAATGGTTTTATGTGCCCCTCAAAAGAAGAGTTATCTACTGCGGCGATTGAGCTGCTTAGAGATAGAGAGCTCATGGAAAGAATGTCGAAACGTTCCGTTGAGATTTCTCGGGACTTCTCTGCTGAAGCTAATGTGGATAGAACGGTGAGTCTCTATGAAAAGGTTGTCAGGAACGAGATCTAGACTTGAAACCAATTTCGTGTGCCGTGAGCAGTCCTCCGAAGATGATGTTAGCAAAGTAGCTGAAGAATCTCCAAATCAGCAGTGCGGCGCCGATTCCTTCTCCGAAGAAAGATTTGAAAAAGAGCACGTATCCGCCCTCAGAAACTCCGCTTGCACCGGGAGTCGGAATCAAAGAAACAACAAGAAACAGAATAAGTTGGACTGCGGTAATTTCCAAATAATTCACCGGAATTCCGATAGAAAGCGCCACAAAATAGGGAATAGATATCATGCAGATCAGCTGAGCCAGGGTACTTAGTGATGCGATGCCTAGAGTAACTGGCCTTCTTATCAAGTCTTTCATGGAAGAGTGAAAGAAGCGCAATTCTCTCATGGCTTTTTCTATCAACTCTCTTTCTTCCTTGACTATCTTGATTTTGCTGAGGAAGCCAATCACAAGACGAATGAGCTTTTCTGTGAATCCGGGACTCAGTGAGAATAAGATGAGCACGACAAGAACGAGGCTGTTTAGTGCGAAACCGAAGATCGACAGAATGGCAAGATTAGAAATCTTTCCGGCAACTAGGGGATATGCCTTGAGAATTGCGGCTACGCCAAGAAATGTTATAACGAACTGATAAATCAGAAACCTTGAGACCAGCATTGCAGTGGATTCACCTACCGAAATGCCCCTTCTCTGCATGAATACTATTTGGGCCGGCTGGCCTCCAGAGGAGAAGGGAGTAATCCCGTTGAAGAACGTACCGATTACCGTTATCTTGAAAAGATAGGTGAAGGGAATCGACAGGCTACGCATTAACGCAAAAACCTTGAGAGTTATCGCTTCAAAGAGCCAAGTTCCAACTGTTAGAGAGAAGGTCAGGAGAATCCATCCTGGTTTGGCTGCAGAAAGATACGAAATCGACTTGCTGAAGTCGGTGACCAGCAAAATAATCAGTATGATCAGGATACTCAATGCGATCGCGATCATAGAGTTTCTGGTCGATTTCTTCATTGCTTTTTATCAAGAACCTCAAGATAGATGTTTTTCAGTTTTTGGCCGATTATCGAGAGATCCCTTTCCAAAGCGGTCTCTTTTCCGCATGAAGACAGTTTCTTCCGGAGATTGTTGCTTTCCAGCAGTCTGTCGATATGTTTGATGAATTCCTGGTTGTCTTTGCCTTTGAGACAGTTCTCTTCGTGTTTCATCCATTCACTGTAAACCGGAATGTCTCTGAGGACAATAGGTGCTTCAGTAGCCAGAGCCTCGAGAACGACAATCCCTTCAGTTTCCTCATAGCTTGGAAAAAGGAAGACATCACAGGCAGAGTATGGACCGATAATCATCTCCTGTGGAATGAACCCGGGGAACTTCACGTTATCCGGAGGATTCTTCAGAAGACGCCTTATCTTTGCGGGCAGGAGACTGCTTATCTTCGCTCCAAACCAGTAAAATGTCAGATCCTTTCTTGTATCGGCGATCTGGCAGAAATCTATTACCCCCTTCCTTTCAAAAGGGAGCCCGACAGAGACGACCAAGGGTTTCCGGATGTGGTTTTCAGAAAGAAAGCTCTCTGCCAGAGATTTACTTCTTGTGAATTTCTTATTGTCGACACCGTTTGAAACGGCCTTAATAGGCAGAGTGATACCGTAGTTCATGATTAACTTCTTCGCATACTCCGTGGGCGAAATAAGGAAGTCGGCCGAAGAATACAGCTTAATCAACCTTTTTCTTAGCCAAGGAGCAATCGCGTTCGAAAGAGTGAACGAGTTTCTGAAATCCTCATAGGTTGTATGTGTGTGGTAGATAATGGGAATCCCCAACTTCTTCGATTTCTTGAGAACTCTTTCTGCTCCGGGTCCAATTGTGTTGATGTGGACGATGTCAAAGCTGTCTTCCTCATTAGTCGTGTATTTAACGCCCACCTTGTCAAGAGCAGACATCTGATGTTTGAGAGCTATTCCAACGCCCGACTTACTGAAAAGCTTTTTACCTTCGGAATATAGCAGAACCTTCATCACTACCTCCAGGAGATCTCTATGCAGATCTTTAGTGTAGCTTCGCCAAAGATGACCATCTGCTAGAAGCGATTCTGTAACAGAAAGTAATTGCGAAACTTAAACCGAAGAGATCTCAGTTCTGTTGTCAGTCGCAAAACTCTGTATATTTTGCATTCGACTCATGAAGCGCCGAGACGCTCTTCAACGACTATTTTACCCCATCTAGAAGCATTTAGCATATCCAATGGATTCAGTTCGAAAAAGGTTAACCCCGACAGAACTAGCGAGTCTCCTTATTCGTCTTAATTGTCCATACTTGTTTCTCGATTTTGGAAGAAGCGAACCACACTTCACAAATAAGACACAGAAGATCTTCTGAAGCTTATTAGGCATGGAGCGTATGAACCAAGTCATTAAGGTATACTGATGCGTATTGCAAATAGAGTATTATGGAGGCGTAGGTTGTTGAGTTGCCGCCTTTGTGAGGCTTCTTTGATAATGTTGGGGGAATTCCTATGAAATTTTTCATAACTGGGGAGAGAAATGCAGGAAAGAGTTATCTACTTGAAAGAGTCAAGTCCTTGGCCAAATTCACAGGTTTTGAGACGCGCTTTGACGAAGATCTTGTCAACCTATCCATCAATTTCTTTAATGGCAATTCGTTTCTAATAGGCTGCAGAGACAACGGGCGATTGAGAATTGTTGAAGAAGGGTTCGCATCAGCGACAAGACTCCTTGGAACTATGGAGATCCCGTCCGATCATATTCTGATAATGGATGAGATAGGTTTTCTCGAGGAAGACTCCCCCGAGTTCCAGCAAGCTGTAGTATCTTCTCTACGACGAGCAAGGCATTGTCTCTGTGTTCTCAGAAAGGGCAACTTCTCGTTTATTGGACACCTTAAGGCTTCGATGGGTGTCGGGAGCATCGAAATCACTCCTGAAAACAGAGAGGAAGTCTATAGCAGAATCGTCAGGGAGATAGAAAAAGAGAGGGCTTATCTACCCTCTCCTGGAGGCGACGAAGGGATTTGAACCCTTGAGTAGAGATTTTGCAGACCTCCGCCTTTGACCCCTTGGCTACGTCGCCCAACGAGATTTATTCTAGCATGTAAACGAGATCATTTCAACAAAAGGGCCGCTATCGGCGGCCCTCGGGGTGGAAAATTCTTCAGGAGGGAGGTTGGCTCCCTTGTTCCTTGTGTTCCTTGGGTCTGGAACCAACTTGCAACAGGACGCGGGGACATCCTTTGCATCTCAATGATATATCGTTGCTTACCCGATACCAAATGCGAATTTATCCGACCTGAAACGAGCAAAGTGATTTAGCACTCTTTATCTACACTATGAACACCAATTTGAAAGTATGCTCTTTGCTCTTGTATCCGTAACATTCAGATACTCGTGTGAAAGATAGAGTTCTTGCAAGCACCCTCTGCTGAATAAACAGGTCTGGATCACTCGTCAAAAACGAACTCCCTGAACCAAATATAACTGGTAAGCCCGAAAGTGGGAATTCTGAAAACTGGATATGTGGGAATCGGACCGTCTCCCGCCTGAAGGACATAATCGTCAAGATACTCGATCCTACCGTCCTTAGAGATCAGGAACATGCCGTTCGACAACGGAGTGCTGTAAAGCTCCACTGCCAATTTGTCGGCAATCAGGTGTAACCAGGAGTATTCTTCAAGAGAGTCTGCAGAAGTGATCTCGTCGCCGGAGTAAAGCCATAAGAGCTCAATTTCTGGTTTTGCGGAATACTCGTTCCATGTGACAAGCTCGTTTAAAAGGCTTCTCAGCCTCTTCTCTTCTCTGCCAGTATCTTCGCAATCACCTGTAGCGCATGGAAATCCGCCGTTGAAAACTTCAAGCGGTGTCTTTGAAGTCACGACTACGATGATGGGATTTCCGAGATAATCGCTCATAGAGAAGGTCTCTCCAAATACGTCTCTGGCTTCGAACAGAGGTGCGATCGAACCCTTTTTCAACAGAGGCCTGTTCTGGGCATCTTCATCGACCTGCTCGAATGTGACTTTTCTGCCATCCCTGCTGATCTCGCTTACTCTGTAGTTCTTGTCGTTGATTCTTATGACGCTGGTCGCTTCGAAAAGCTCGTGATTCTTATGAACCATGTCTATAGTTCCATCTCTGTCCAGATCTATTCCGATGAAGACTTCGTCTATCTTATCGGCCAGGCCATCGGGCGCGGTAGGAAACAGGGCGATTTCGATAAGCTCTCCGTCGACTTCCAGCAAACCTTCTCTTCTACTCATGAGCAAGTAGTCGACTTCGACGCCTTCCTTTTTTGGAAGGATCGCGTGAATTTCAAGATCCTGGGTCATGTAAGATGAATTCCCGTTGGAAAGATATTCGACCCTTAACTGTTGACTGAATTTATAGGTACGGCTTTCATTGATAACGGTCCCTCTATATTGTCCCTTTATCGGAATGTTGTTTAGGAAACAGCCGTCGTAATCGCTGTCGATCCAGAGGATCGGAGGCTCGACGTTCATGATCGCTATGTTGACAGTTGAATCCCCGATTGTGATTTGTCCGTAGAAAATACGCTCATCTGCGATTGCGCTGACTCCTTCCGGTGGATAAATACTCATTTCGACATCGCTTCCGCTCGCGATGTATGTCCAGCCCATCCGTTCCGTAAGATAACCGGACAGAGTACCGGAAAAAAGCATCGCCGACGAAATCAACGAAACGACAAGCAATATCGCTACCTTTTTAGCCATACGAATCACCTCCTCAATTCATATGTCAAATCATATGTCAAAGATCAGAGCAAAAACAACTTTCACTCACAGCTTCGGCTTCAAAATCATCTTCGATTTGAAAGAAATAGAACATTATTGTGCATTTGTTGCAGCTGGCTACACCAAATCCTTCGCAGTCAACATCCACGTACTCCCAGCTCCACGGACTTGCGTCAATCGAGTATCTGCATTCTCCGCAAGCGCTTGCAAATACACTCAAAGGGTTGTTGTTTGCGTCGTAATGACGTGCTTCTGGAGAAATACAGCAATATACTGCATAGGTACAAATCTCGTATTAATTATCAACTCTTTGCTGTAAGAAAATTCTGAATACAAGAAACAATCGCATTCATACAAATAGCAACCTGGGTCCTCCACTCTTGCGATCACGCCTCCAGTCAGTCCAAATGTCAAAATCGACAGGAATACGAAAGAAAAAATCAAAAAACACCTTTTAAACATCAGAGTTCCCTCCTTTCTAGTTAGTTAAGGGACTGAAATAATATCACCATATATGTCATATAGAAAAATAGTAATAAACAAAATCAGATATGCTTAGCGCTAAATATTCGTGAACAGCTGTCCTGTGTTACCTAAATCGCAGATTTTCACAGTAATATTGTAATATGACCGTGATTATTAAGAGAAGTACACGATAAAATGTAGTGTACGCGACGCGTGTACGTATTGAATCATAAAAAGACATATGAGGCTATATGTAGTTCTCTCCAGAACTTGGTGGTACCTCCCGGTGATGATAAGTTCTTCATGTTCAGGTTTGCTCTAGATCATTTACGACGGATCACTTCATTTGCCGGTAGTTATTGCTTGGCCTTCTCAATTTACACCAATATCATCACGGCATATCGGGCTATTGACAGAAAGATGCGAGTAATGTAGAATCTTTTATGTTTGGGGACGTGGTGAAGTTTGGTTATCATGCCGGTCTGTCACACCGGTGGCCGCGAGTTCAAGTCTCGTCGTCCCCGCCAGAGGGAGTCCTTAGGGGCTCTCTTTTCATTGATGGAGTACCTTCTGATATAGTTTCAGAAGATAGGCATCAGGAAAAAGATCTTCCGGTCAATATCTGCTTAACTTCTTTCTGACAGTACGCGGTTAGAATATATTCAGGGCGGTAACTTCAAGATAATCACCGGATTATTGGTCAAGCTGATCTAAATGCGCGATGTCGATTTTGCATTTGAAGATTGTGACCGTATGAGGCTCTGTAAATGCTATTTTGCATATTCTATAATCATGATTCGTTTTTTTGGAGGTGCTGGTAATTGCCGGCTTGTGTGAGGGTCCTGGGAATTGATCCGGGGTTTGGTACTGTTGGATACGGTGTACTCGAGATGAGGGCGTCAAAGATTGAACTCGTTTCATATGGAGCGATCAGAACCGAACCCGATGAACCGATTCCAGACAGACTTCTGAAGATCCATGATCAGCTGGAAAGACTTCTACAGGAATGCAGTCCCGACGAGTCGGCAGTTGAGGAGCTTTTCTTTTTCAGGAATGTCACCACTGCGATACAGGTTAGCGAAGCACGGGGAGTGATTCTTCTTGCTATGAGGAGACATGAAGTGCCCATTTTTGAATATACTCCCCATCAAGTGAAGCTTGCGGTTACAGGTTACGGAAGAGCCGAGAAGGGACAGGTTCAGAGGACTTTGAAAGCCTTTCTGCGGATGAAGGAGACTCCGAGACCCGATGATGCTGCCGATGCTCTTGCGGTAGCCTGGTGTCACCTTGCCGCAAGGAAGTTTCCCGGAGGTGTTCGAAAGGCATGAAGCTGTGCATGAGGAATTTAGAGCTCCCAATAAAAAGACTTCTATCGAATATTATCGAAGCCGATTTGTCAGTAGAATGTGAAGGCACAGAAGTATCAGAGATATCTATCGACTGCGATTCAAAAGAAATTATGATCATGATCGGATGTGAGGTCAGCATAGAGCTCAAGGATTTTCTGGAGTCTGCATTTCTCGAAAAGGCTTCTCAGTTCCTCAAGTCCTCGGTCCGTCTCTATTTCCAGCCCGTGGGAAGCGGAACAGTCGATGCCGATGAAGAAATATCAAAGGGAGTTAGTGATGCGCAGTTCAGAGAGATATTGAAGCTCACAAATGGGGCGTCTTCATATTTGGCTTCTTCAGAAATGGTATTCAGTGATGACAGAATATTGATTACTGTTCACGATCAGTTCTCTTTTCAGCGAATCGGTGCGAAAAAACAGGACTTGAGAAAGGCAATTGAAAAGGTTTGCAAGAAAGCCATTCCATTCGAAGTAATACTAGATATCCGAGACGATCAGAATGATTTGATCAATGAAGAAGTTTCTAAAAGAGAGGTAGAAAAGGAGACAACCGTTTCTTCGGATGAAGTCGATACAGTCTTGATGGGCAGAGAGATAAGAGCCGTTTCTAGGAAGATGAAGGAAGTTCTCGGGAATGAATCCGATCTGGTTGTGAGAGGAAAGGTCTTCGGACTTGAAAGTAGGAACGGTAAGATTTTCATCCTCACATTCAACGTTACTGACCACACAGACTCTCTCACGGTGAAGTTAATTGGTGAAAACGCCCGCTCTCTTTCAGAGAAGCTCCGCGAGGGTGATGAGATAACTATCAGGGGGAAGATGGAAACAGACAGCTGGATGAAAGACGAAATCCTTATTCCGAGAGACATACAGAGAACAGCTCTTCCCAAACGTGTTGACGAATCTCTTGAGAAGCGAGTTGAACTCCATCTTCATACAAAAATGAGCGCTCTCGATTCGGTTGTGGATGTTCGAGAACTGGTCAATACCTTGAAGGATTGGGGACATGAGGCCGCCGCGATAACCGACCACGGTGTGGTCCAGTCCATTCCCGAGTTCTATTTTGCTGCAAAGAAGAAGGGAATCAAGCCAATATTCGGTATGGAAGGTTACATGATCAACGACTCCCAGCAGATATCAATGAATCTGGATGAAGAAGACTCATCGCTCGATGACGCTTTGTTCCTGGTTTTTGATCTCGAGACTACCGGTCTCAATCCCAAAGAAGATGAGATCATTGAAATAGGCGCCATCAAAATGAAGGGAAGTGAAGTCTTAGGCACTTACTCCACCTTTGTGAAGCCGGAAAAAGAACTCTCGGCAATGATCACAAGCCTGACGGGAATTACCGAAGATATGCTTTCCGAAGCACGCCCGATCAAAGAGGTGCTTCCCGAATTCACGAAGTTTACTGAAGGCTGCATACTAGTTGCACATAACGCTTCTTTCGATTATGGATTCGTCCGCAATTCAGTGAAGAAGCACTTCGGAGGCGACTGGGAAATGCCGTGCATCGATACCCTGGCACTCGCAAAGAGCCTTTTCAGGTCGAAGAGTTATTCCCTCGATAATGTTGTCAAACGGTTGAAGCTAGGTCATTTCGATCATCACAGAGCTTTCGAAGACGCAAAGGTGACGGCCGAAGTTCTGAAAAAGTTTGTTCAGCTGGCAAAGAAGAGAGGGGTTCAGAATGTGAATGAACTTGAGAAACTCAGGAAGAACCAGAATCTCGATTCGTTGAAACCCTTTCACATAAGTATACTTGCAAAGAACAAGAAAGGACTGGAGAATCTCTACAGATTGGTCACAGCTTCTCACACGAAGTATTTCTACATGAAGCCAAGAATCCCCAAGAGCTTGCTCGCTGATATGAGGGAAGGCCTTCTAATTGGCAGCGCATGCGTTTCCGGGGAGCTGTCTAAAGCCTATATAGGTGGAGCGAGTACTGATGAACTCGAGGAGATCGCAAAGTTTTACGATTACATTGAAGTCATGCCACTGGATAACATCGACACTTCGGAAGGCGAGACTAATATGTCGAGGGAAACGCTTGCGAAAATGTACCGGGAGTTCTATAAGGTGGGAAAGAGATTGAACATTCCAGTTGTAATGACGGGGGATGTCCATCTCTTGAATCCTCATGACGATATCTTCAGAGCAGCGATAAATGCAGCTCAGGATTACGATAACTTCCAGAACCAACCTTCGCTGTATCTCCACACTACAGAAGAGATGTTGGATAAAGCAAGCGAGATATTTGAAGACGAGATAATTGTCAGAGAAGTAGTCATTGACAATTCCAGATACATAGCTTCGCTAATTGAAGAAGTGACACCCGTTGAGGGCAAACTTCACCCTCCAGTAATCGAAGGAGCTGATGAAGAGGTACGGAAAATGGCAATCGAGAATGCCGAGAGTCTCTATGGCAGTCCTTTGCCAGAGATCGTTGAAAGAAGGCTTAATCGAGAGCTTGAAGCCATTATAGGCCACGGATACGCAGTTCTATATCTGATTGCTCAGAAGATGGTGAAGAAGTCTAATGAAGACGGTTACGTTGTTGGCTCAAGAGGTTCCGTAGGCAGCTCTCTAGTGGCAAACGTAATCGGTATAACTGAAGTAAACCCGCTCCACCCACATTATCTCTGTCCTGAATGTGGTAAGTCGATCTTTCCAGAAACTGATCTCGAATGCGGTTACGATCTTCCCGATATGAATTGTCCCATCTGCGGGAAGAAGATGTCGAAGAACGGGCAGAGCATACCATTCGAGACTTTTCTCGGATTTGAGGGAGACAAAGTGCCTGATATTGACCTTAATTTCTCCGGTGAATATCAGGAGCGCGCTCATTCTTTCATCGAAGAGTTGTTTGGAAGGGATCACGTGTTCAGGGCCGGTACAATTTCTACTCTTGCCGAAAGAACAGCCTTCGGTTTTGTCAGAGCCTATTCAGAAAAGAGCGGTAGAAACCTTCGAAGAGCAGAACAGGAGAGAATAGCGCGAGGAATCGTAGGTGTCAGGAGAACAACTGGTCAGCATCCCGGCGGACTGATGATCGTGCCAAAAGACATGGATGTTCATAGTTTCACACCGGTACAGCACCCCGCAAATGATACGAAGGGTTCAACGTTGACAACACACTTTGCTTATGAAGTCATACACGATGATCTTGTGAAGATAGATGCTCTGGGTCATGACGATCCCACTTTCATCAAGATGTTGAAAGACATCACTGGGGTCGATCCTGAAAAGATCCCTATGGATGATCCGGAAACGTTGTCAATCTTTTCTTCTTTGAAGTCCCTAGGTGTCAAGTATCACGAGCTAGGAACGGACATGGGAACCCTTGGGATTCCAGAGTTCGGCACTACTTTCGTTCGTAGTATGCTTTCAGATACTAGACCTTCTACCTTTGGTGAGCTTGTCAGAATCTCCGGTCTTTCACACGGAACAGATGTGTGGTTGAACAACGCTAAAGATATTATCACTTCTCGGCAGGCATCGCTGTCGAATGTCATTGCCTGTCGTGATGACATAATGAACTATCTGATTGCGAGGGGAATGGAGCCAAAAGATGCCTTCAAGATTATGGAGAAGGTCAGAAAGGGTAAGGGCTTAAGCGAAGAGGATGAAAGAGAGGTAAGGTCTTGCGGTGCTCCTGAGTGGTTTGTCAATTCCTGTAAGAAGATCAAGTATCTCTTTCCCAGAGCACATGCCGCTGCATACGTTAGTATGGGATACAGAGTGGCGTATTTCAAAGTACACTATCCCCTCGCCTTTTACAGCACCTATTTTTCGATTAAAGGCGGAGAGTTTGATATAGACATCTGTACCTCGGACACAAACTCAATCAAAAAGGAGATAATAAGATTAAGAGCTGATCAAGACAGAAATGTGAAAGACAGGGCGAAGGAGACACTCCTTGAAGTAGTGATGGAAATGATATACAGGGGATTCAACTTCTTGAATGTTGACCTCATGAAATCACATCCTACGAGATTCTTAATTGAAGGCAAATCCCTCAGGATACCCTTCAACAGACTACAGAACATGGGGTATAAAGCAGCGAGATCTATCGAGCAGGAAAGAGAGAAGAGGGTATTCTCTTCGGTTGAGGATCTGGTTAGGAGAACTTCTCTAAACAAAACAAGTGTAGAAATGTTGAGAAAGTATGGTGCGTTGAAGGGGCTCGCCGAGAAAGAACAGATAAGGCTGTTCTGAGGATTGAGATGAATTTCAGGTTGGTTTCCTCGGATTATTCAAAGTTGATAGATCTATTTGGAAGGGTGTCAGGTACAGTTGAGCCCTCCTATCGCTATTTTCAGATCTATTATAGAAGGGGTCTGAAGTTCTTTGCGACAGACGGGTGTCTGAAGCTTGAGTTCTCATCCAGCATTCCTGTTGATCCTTTCACCGGTGTCTATTCTGTTCCAATAGATTACGCTCGAGCTTTGAAGAGCTCAGACGAAAAGTCCTTTGTCTCTTTCTCCTCTGAAGGCGAAACCATTGAAATTAAGACTGATTCAGAGACTCTAAGCCTTCAGAAAGCTCGAGATGATGCGCTTCCTGCCATGGAAAGAAAGTTTGAGTTCTCTTCGCGTTTTCCTTTGAAAGAGTTCAACGAATCTCTGAATTTCGTTTCCGCAGCATCTATGGAAGGCGATACCGTTGAGATCTTCTCTAAGGGGAGCGAAACGATTCTTGCAGCATCGGCCGGTAGATTGGTCTTGCTGTCGATTCTCGAATATGAGCCGAGAACTGACTTTCACTTCTCTCTTCAGTACGTAACCGTCAGACATCTCGTAAAGACGTTAGAGTTGCTGAAAACACAAGTGCTTGATGCTGGAAGCGGGATTTCCGAGCTGGGATTAAAGGCAGGGACGCTGCTTTTTTCAATCTGCACGGATGAAACTGAATTTCCCAAACCACCATCCTTTCTCTTCGGTGAGACTGCCTCGGGAGTTGGTGTGCAGAAAAAGGCCTTCCTTTCTGCTTTACGAAAGATCACAAGGCTATCCAGGCGCGGCTTTTCTGTTCTTATGATATCGGATGGAAAAAAACTGAAGTTGTTTCTCAAAGCCGGCAGCCTCAGGTATGAGTGTGAAATTTCGGCCTTCAGTGGAGAAGAGTTCGTGATCCAGCTAGATCCAAGAAAGCTGCAGTCCGCTCTTTCGAGGATCAACGATTCCTTGATTCTCCTTTTGATGAAAAAGGGGAATCTTCTAATGGTGGGCAAGAAAAGCAAGATGTACCTACTGATTCCACTCATCAATTAAGATGGATGGCTTGGATCTGATAGTATTGAATCAAGCGTGATCCTTCGCGGATTTCCCGGAAAAGGGTTGCGAGGACTTTCTCAACTGGAGTTGAGGCCGGATGAGTATTCTTGAAGTTAGAGGAATTGAGAAGACATACAGTGGCAAGAGAATTCTGAAAGCTGTTAGTTTTGATCTGGAGAGTGGAAAACTGACTGTTCTAGGAGGTTTGAACGGCATAGGAAAGTCGACGCTCATCAAGATGATGAGCGGGGACATCCGTCCGGATTCAGGCGAGATAGTCTTTGACGGTCACCACGTCGAACTGCGGTCAATTGTTGAGGCGAGGCGGATCGGTCTAAGTGCCGTTTATCAAGAATATATGCTTGTTCCCGATCTTACAGTCGCTGAGAATATCTTTCTTGGATCCGGCAAGTTTACAATCAGCAGAAAAAAGATGAACAGCGAGGCTTCGCGACTGCTTTCCAAATTTGGTCTAAGCTTTGATCCTTCGTCAAAAGTCTCTTCACTTTCATCTGACGAGCAGGCGCTGCTGGAGTTTGCAGCTGCTGTCTTTTCGGAGCCCAAAGTTCTAATGATCGATGATCTGTTCTCAGTTTTGCAGACAGAATCCAGGAAGCGGCTTCTCCAAATGATTGAAGTGATCAAGAATAAAGGAACCGCAGTCCTTGTTGTAACCACCGATCCAGACTTGATGCTAATGGCAGATCATCTCCTTTTTATGGACGAGTCGGGAGTTGAGTACCTACCATGCCCGATCGAAAGGGGAGCGATACTTGAGAGAATGGGAGCCTCGAGCGATTTCTCAATACTTCCCGCAGAAGGAGAACTGCTGATTGAAATAAGTAACCTTGCCGGTTCAGGGCAAGATCTCAGTTTGAAAAGAGGAGAGGTTCTGAATATCTTTTGTGAAAGTGGAGAGCTGGTGAGAGCATTCACACGAGCTATGATCAGACAGGATCCTTTTACAGACAACTCGGTCCCTTTATTTAGAGAGGCGAAGAGTTTCTTCGATAGGTTTTCCTCCAGATCGTCTTCTACTCCAGCCGAAAAGTATTTCTGCTCAAACCTTAAGAATACAGGACTTGTTTCTCAGGTGATGCTGAAGAAATCGGGGAGTTTCAAATCATCCAAGTCACTCAAGAAAAGCTTCATTCTGAACAAGGAGAGCGTTGTTTCAGTCAAGAGTTTTCTTGCGGGTCTTGAAAGAATCCCGGGGTTCTCCGGCCTCGTGTCTGAGGAAGACAAAAAGCTTTCTCAGTTGAGGTTCGATGCCTGTGATCTCTATGTATTCGTAAGACCCCTGCTGGGGCTAGACCCGGTTTCAGTAAATGCTCTTTCGACCGTTCTTCAGGAAATTGTAAATAGATCTAAGGCCGCAGTAATTATCTCTGACGAGGCCGGAAGCAGTATGTTGAGCACGAGGAAAATGAGGAGCTCCGAATGAATCCCGACTTCTCTTATGAAAAAAAGAAGATAGAGTTCTCCAGTGGTTATATATTCAAAGGTAAACACTATCGGTGCTCTATCATAAAGTATGCTTCTCTCTACAAGAATTGTACAAAGGGGACAGAAAACGTAGAGATCTATCATTTTTCTCCAAGAGAACGCTCTGTCGGCTCGATACTGATACTTCACGGTTTGGGCACAGTCAATATTCCCTTCCTCTTCTGGATGGGAAGCCATTTGGCAAGTGCCGGTCTCCAAGCCTCTGTGATGATTCTTCCGGGAAACTATACGAGAACGGCAAGTGGTTCTACTAGCGGAAAGGACTTTTTCTCGCCTGATTTGAGAAGGCTGACAGCGTTCTGGGAACAGGCCGTTGTAGATACCATGACGACCATAGATTTGCTCCAGCAAGAAAACATCTGGTGGGACAATAACTGCCTTTTCGGCTATTGCCTCGGAGGTATGGTCTCCACAATAGTCAGCGCAATTGACAAGAGAATAAACGACTTGATTCTGATGACCGTTGGAGGCAACATCGCCAAGATAATCTGGCAGTCCCCAGTGCTGAAGTCAATTCGCCTGTCGCTTCGAAGCGGTTCCGGTGAAGAAGGTTATCTCAACGATGAGAAGAGACTCAACGCGAGATTCAAAGAAGACTCTTTGGCAGTCAAGAAAATGAAGAGTGCTTCGGAGTTACTGGAATCCGATCTTCATCCCCTGTTCAAAATTGATCCCCTTGCTTATGCCCGGTTCAATGATAGCGAAAAAGTGACCATGATCGAGGCGCTTTTTGACAAAGCCCTTCCAGTACAGACGAGAAAACAGTTATGGGAGGCTTTCGGCCGACCCAAGAGATACATAGTGCCGATTGGACACGTTTCCTGGTTTCCCTTTGAATATGCTCTTGGAAAGTACATTCTGAAGAAACTGGGGATCAAAGAGGCAAGAAAAAAGATGCGCCTTCTGGAGAGTACCAAACCTACTGAATGATTGTGAACCTCAGAAAGGGCTATCAACTGTTTCCTGGTTGATCATCACACACAGTGGATAGCCGATGTAGTGATCAGGCCTTTCGATTCAGGAAAAGCTGCTGTATCAGGTCTCGCTTCAGATGACAGAGTGTAATCGTTCTGAGGATTGAATGCCCTTTCACATTGGCCAACAACGAAGAACCTCTTTTCCGACAAGTAACATCTAGACTACGTGAGCTTGTCAGAGAATAGAATACACATAAATGAAAAATCTCATACGTTCAAGAAACTGACAAAGGAGTCAACCAGCCCGGGATCGAACTGCTTTCCAGAACATCTGCGCAGCTCTTCGATTGCCTCTTCGGAGGATACAGGGTGTTTGTATGGTCTTCCGCTTGTCATAACGTCGTAAGCGTCTATTATTGACATGATTCTCGCTAGAAGGGGAATCGATTCGCCAACCAGCCCTCTGGGATATCCTGAGCCGTCCCACCATTCATGATGACTCAAGATCTCATCCGCGATTCCCACCAGCTCGGGCGAAGAGAGGGCGATTCTAAATCCCGCTTCGGGATGGGACTTGATTTTCTTCCATTCTTCAGAGGTCAGACTGCCGGCTTTGGTGAGTATCTCCTCTGGGACTGCTATCTTTCCAATATCGTGCAGAGCGCCAAGGAGCAGAAGATTATCAAGTTCCGTTTCAGATAATCCGATGAATTTCCCGAAATCCCTGCTGAGAGTCTTGATCCTTTCCGTGTGTTCTTCCGTCTCATAACTCTTGTTAAGCAGGCTCTTCTCAAGGACCTCGACCGTTCTGCTTCTCATAGAAATGTTGTTAAGGAGCTTGTCTCTGTACATTTTCTCTTCGGCAGAAACAAGCGTCTCGCGAAAATCCTGATCGACGTCGGATTTTGTTCCAATCCCGAATGAAACGCTAATCGGCAGATCGAATCCCGTTATTTGAGCAAGGGCCTTCTTGATTCTGCTTACAAGAGATTCCGCAGACTGAGTGTTGGTTTGGGGAAGAAGCATTATGAACTCGTCACCTCCCCATCGGGCAATAATATCGTCAGATCTAATAGAGGACCTCAAGCATTCGGCTACGGCTTTCAGCAGCCTGTCACCTTCCAGATGGCCGAAAGCGTCATTAACAATCTTCAGTCCATTGACGTCTCCCATAACTATGCTCATTGGCATTTGACGCCTCACATTCAGTCTCTCCACCTCTTCTTCGAAGAAAGGTCTGTTGTAGAGAGAAGTAAGGGAGTCATGGAAGGTTACATAGTGAATCTCTCTGTCTGACCTTATTCTGAAAATCGCTTCGACTGCATGAGCCATCATTGTTTCGACAAGTTTAACTTCCTCCTGTTTCATAGGAGATTCATGGTACGACACGAAGGCGCCTATGCTCTTCATTGGAACTATGGAAATCGATACGCTGCAATCGGGGATTACTTTGCGAAGTGAAGCGGCATCTATGAACGCTGATCTCCCGCTCTCTATAGAGTCTCTCAAGATTCCGCTCCTGAAAAGGTAGCCTTGGAGGGGTGAAACCTCCCCTTCGGTTTCAAGAGTTACGAGTTCCTGATTGTAGAATAGATACAGTCCAAACTTATCCATGCCGAATATGTTGACTGAAGCGTCAATTATCGAATGATATATCGTGTCCTCTTCATTTGACTTCTCCATCTTCAGGGCAACATCGTGGAGTTTGGACACTTTTTCTTTCGTCTTTTCCAGTTCATCTTTAGCGAGTTTTTCGTCGGTTATGTCTCTGATCGCGCCGCAAATGTTTTTGATGTCGGAAGCTCCGTCTGAGTAACTCGGTCTTGAGAACTCGTTTACCCATCTCAAAGTGCCGTCTTTGCGGATGATTCGGTACTCAAGTTGCTGACTGTTGCCAGACTTCACGCTCTCCAAATGTCTCCTGTAAGAATCGAGATCGTCGGGATGGACTATCGACTCCCAGTCAAATTTCTGAAGTTGCGGTTCGTCGATACTGTATCCACTGATCCTTTCGTAGGAGTTGCTTCTCCAGACTTCTGGATCTCCCCCATTGTCTGAGTATTCAACCTCATAGTAGTAATCGGATATTGTTTCAGACATCGATTTGTACCTCTTTATGGAAAGCGAGAGCTGAGCTTCAACCAATTTCTCTTCTTCAAGCCTTTCACTCAATGAAGCCGTTTTCTCCCTGACCTGTCTTCTCAAAGCTCTATTCCATAAATACATACCGCCAAGTACCAGAAGAATAATCATTCCACCAGGAAGAAAGAAGAAGAGAAAAATCTGCCAGAAGCCGCTTTTTTCCGTACCGTTAATGCTTCCAAACCACTTGTTGTAGATTCGTCTGTATTCACCATTTGAAGAGATTATCGAGAGCCCTTCATTTAGTAAAGAGAGCAACTCTCGATCTCCCTCTCTCACTGCGAAACAGTATTCGAGCCGGACAAAGGGATTGTCGGACATTACAACATCCTCAAAAGAGAGTTCATCAATCAGAAAGAGTCCCTGTAAAGTACCGAGCAATACGGCATCAACCTGCCCTTCATTAAGCATCCTGAGAGCGATCTCAGGATACTCAACTCTCACGATTTCACTCCCAACCAGCTCGTTGGAGGCAATCTCGTCCATAACGTCGCCCTTCTGCACGGCTATTCTTGACTCTCTCAAATCATTCAACGAAGAAAACTTGCCGGCAAGTTTTTTGGAGAAGATGGACCCATGAAGGACTATATGTGGATTGGAAAAGTCTACGAGCGAATCTCTTCCTTCTGAGTAGTACATTCCGAGCAAACCGTCAATTTGACCACTCTCAAGCGTGGTCCGCGCGATAGTCCAGGTACGCAGTTCTATCTCTATTTCGAAATCGAGAGCTTCGGAAATCCCCCTGAGGATATCAACATTGAATCCTACTGGAATTCCTCGTTCATTCTCATATTCAAACGGCGGATAGTCAATATCACCGCTGAATCTGTACTCTGCTTCAGCAAAAACGACCAGAAAAACTAAAACGAAGAAAGCAGTTGATAATGCTTTTCTCATAGCACTCTCCCAGAAGAAGATAATCTTCCTCAGAACCAACTATAACATTATATGGCAGAAATAATCGAACATCTTCGGGAGAGGTTTCAGCAAACAGTCGACCGGCGGACCAATTATTCTTGCCCCAAGCTATTCTGTGCAATAATGGAAAGAGGTGATTGTTTTGAGTAGAACTCGTGGAACCGTTGATATTGGCCTAATCATAGGAGTACTCGCGATAGCGGCGCTGGGAATTCTTTCCTATCTCTTTCCTACGGCGAAAATTCCCGATCCCGGAGGAGAGTATGAAGTGGGTCTCCAGGTAGTCGAACTAAATGATGAGACGAGGTTTGACCCCTTTTCCGATGTCGAAATGACCAGGCGGCTGGTTATTGATATATGGTATCCGGCAGATGAGACTGAGGGTAAGAGAAGAAGTCCGTGGTTCAGGAGTCACAGGCTGTTCGTGAATAGCCTGGCTGACAACTACGATCTTCCTCCCGTATTATTCCAGTTTCTGAGATCAGTCAAGACGAACTCTTTTATAAATGCCGTGCCTTCTGAAGACGCGAAAAACTTGCCCGTGGTCATCCTGTCCCCGGGAACTCCTGCTATTGTTCCATTGTATTTTTCTTTTGCAGAGTACTTGGCCAGTAGAGGGTTTGTCGTGATAGGAGTAGAACACCCCTATGGAGCGGCGGTGGTTGAGTTTTCCGACGGCACGCAATTTCATTTTGACAGGGAAAGGGTGATGGACCTTCCTGGCGTCGAGACATTCGAAGAAGGGGTCAGACTTTCTATGCAACTGATGGCAGAAGACCTCTCCTTCGTGATAGATTGGTTAGCACGGTTAAATCGAAGCGACCACGAACTAGCGGGAAGCTTCGATACTAGTAGACTGGTAGCATTTGGTCATTCGGGCGGAGGAGGAGCAGTCTACTTTGCTTCAATCAATGATCCAAGGATTAAGGCACTGCTCTCATTTGATCCTGCTCTGTTTGCAATGAGCGATGAGGAGATAGAGAGAGGGGTTGAGATTCCCTCATTGATTATGGAAACCGACGAATGGAAGTATCGTGAGGAATCGGGAAGAATCTCTGACATGATACAGTCCAGCTCCGTTCCACCCTTTCATATAAGGATACCAGAGGCCAAGCATCCCGACTTTGCAATGTTGGATCATCTTTCTCCGTTGGCCCGTTATTTGGGATTTACAGGTTCATTCATGAAGGATGGCGGAGAGGGCTATCTTTACAGAGCAATTTACAGCTTCATGCAATATGTCTTTGAAAACCATAGCAGAGAAGAACTGCGTTCAACTCTTCTTCAAAGAGAGGACGTTCGAGTCTTCGAGGGCCTGAATGAAATACTCAGATAGTCTTTTTTGGGGTATCAGAATTATTTTGATGAACTTTGGCAAGACCGTGTGAGGATTCCGAGTGATAGGGAGTCCTAGCCCGAAGAAGAGCATTATCTAAGAAAAAAGAAGGGAGCGGTATCCTTCCACAGGGATGATTGTGTTTGAAAGAATCGCTTGCGTTCGTTGCTGGTTACAACCCTGAAGTACGATTCTATTCATATCCCACTAACGAGCCCAAAGAGGTGCCGCGTCCTGAGAGGAGCTTGCGCCAACTTCCATTAAGCCTTGAAAGGTAAGTAAAAGAAAGAACAAATCCCTACGAAGTTCGTTATTAAGAAGGTCAGCAGCTATCATGACGTAAACTTTATGATTCGTGCTGCCAAAATGTTCTGTCCTTAGTGTTTTCTTCTTGAAGGAAGATCTCGAATCAAAGATTTGCTACGGTTAACGATCTATAGCTGAAAGAGCGAATTTACGGACACCGGTGTTAGAATGGCGAAGGATGGTACTGGAGCAAAAAGTAATTCGCCTCAATTGGACTTTCATAATAGATTGTGCCAACCGATAGGGAAAAGTCGCGAGTGTGTTCCGTAACTTCCAATAATAATTGAGAATTCTTACTCTGAAAACTACGATTGGAGGCGTTTTACGGTGATCGAAGATGATAAGACTGACAAACCGGCCATACTCGAGACTGTTTTCGACTTGCTCAGGAATTTTACGCAGTTTATTTCCTACAGTAACGAGGCTGCTGAACTCAAGACAATGGAATTTTATTTACTTCTATATATTGGTCTCAAGGGTCCTCAGAACATGTCTGCCCTTGCAAAGGCTTATTTGATGACGAAGAGCAATATTACAGTACTGGTAGACGATCTTGAAAACAAGAGTTATGTTGGACGGGAGAAATCCGAAAGAGACAGAAGAGTAACGATAATCAAGCTCACACGGAAAGGAGAAGCTGTCTTCAAGGAGTTTTCGAAAAACTTCTCAGAGTTGATCGATATCTTCCTGGAAAACGTGCAGGAGGATGATCTCGTTGTCATGACTGATGGTTTCGAGCGAATAGCACGTCTTGTTGTCCAAAGAGGATTGAAAAGACGTAAAAGTGGCTCTTGAAGATCAAAAGAACTTGACACGGAGTAAGAAGTCGCATACGCAATGTCCTATGCAGGGACCTCGCTCCAAAAAACTACCGTTCGCTTAGGGACAAGAACCCGCTGATCGCCGTGAAAAACCGAGAAAGAGCATTTCGAGACGCCCGCTTCGCTCACGAGAAGACGAGAAATATCGATGCAAGTCTGCTTAAGCAGGCCAGTCTGGCTTCGCCCGGCCGGTCTTTGCTTGGCAAAGGCCAGTTCCGCTTCGCGGGAAGAAGAGCCGATTCTAGGAGCGGGTTACAGAGAACGGGTTAGAAAGCTCGGGTTGATAGAAGCGGGTCATCACAATCGGACAACATGCAACATAACACTTGCAGCTGTTTCAAGGACCGAGATCCTGGACAAAGTCATTCCAGGATGACGCAAAGCAAGAAGGGCCATCATTCCGTTCATAACTGGCTAGAGGCCAAACGCTCTTGAATCATGACCTCGGCCAGGAACTAAGAACAGATCCTCGCTCTGGAACGAAGAACATCTTTCTTTGCCAACCCCCAACCCCGGTCTTTCCAGCGTGCAGCGTCTCTTAGCAAGCGACAAGCGGCTCTTCTCGGCTAACGGAGAACCGTTCAACGGCCAACGAGTTTGTGTTGTTCTTCCGACCTCCGACTCCGTACCCCAATCCCCGTTCTTGTTATTCTTACTCAACTCGGAACTTGCAACTGACCTTTCGCTCTTTCCTACCCCCTACCTGCTTACCCCAACCTCGGTTTTCAAAGGCCCAGATCCCGGATAAGGTTCGAAATGACAGTATTATGCGATTCCGAAAACCTTGCTTCTCGCCTGATGCATTAGCTAAATATCAAGCAAGAGACCGTCACTTGCCACAGAGATTCCGAATCGCCCGTAAAACTCTTCGAGATCTCTTTGCGGTGGATTTGGATAGTGAGAAAAATGATGAGCTACTAAGAGACTACTGCCGTCTATTATCCCTATCTCCCTCATTTTGTGCATTGTAGTGATTACCTGTTCCGCGGTGTGATGGTAAGGAAAGGTAATCTCCTTCATAAATCCTAGAGTCGAATCTAATGCGACAATATCTACCGGGTCGTCGAGAAATTCTCTCAACAGCTTAAGTGAAGATTCATCAATCGGTCCTGTGTCGGTAGCATAAAAAAAGGATTTGCCCCCTTTTTTGAGCAGGAACAAATAGGGCTGCTCGCCCTCCTTCACTTTGTGAACGGCGGGTACGGGGAAGATGCTGCACCCATTTACCACGACTTCCTTGTAGGGTTCTGCTTCTATTAGCACTGTCTTGTCCGGGTCGAAGTATAGCGAACTGGAAATCATTGAGAGAACCGTTGAATTCGCCAGAATAGTTAATGTGGGAAGTCTATCATATGAAGCGTTGTATCTGTTCATTCTGTAACCGAAGTTTGGCAAATAGAGATGATCTGAATGGGAATGAGTTATTAACAGCGTCTTCACATTGAAAAGTGTGACTCCGGCTTCATGAGCTCCGGCCATAATATTTGGTCCGAAGTCAATTAATAGATCGTTATCGACATGCACGGCCGAAGTGAGCCGGAAATTCCTACTACCGGCTTCCATAACTTTTCTGCAGTTCTCGCAGTCACAAAACACATTCGGATGTCCCTCGTATGCCGCTGTTCCAAGAAATACTACTCTCATGTTCCCTCCTTTTCTTCTGATGGTTCGTCAGTCAGTGAAACCCGAGGTACTCCATCGTTCAAAACAATCATGAACAAAACAGCTACTCCTTTTCCGTTCTCTTCCTCAAAATGCTTTCCCTCAGTAAATATGCTCTTCAGCTCTTTGAGCAAAAATCGGCCACTCTCTTCCCCAGCCACTGAGCAAGACCACAGAATCATTTCGTGAAAGGGCTCAGGAAGCTTTCGGTTTCTTCAGAATCCTTCTACCGACTTTGATTGCTTCTGCAGAACCAGTTTAAGGCAGTAAAATGTGGGACTCTTTCCAGATCTGACGACCGGACTATCTTTCCAAGTCATGCACTAGTATCCGGTACATCTTCTTTGCAAGCTCATCGCCTAAGTTGGTTAAAGACATCGTAATTGCCTTCAGGTTTTATAGATTAAGCTCACTAAGAGTGGTTTGGTTCAGCCGACGATCCTTTACCGCGGCCTCACCAACCTACTGTGAAGAATCTACTGGTCATGAAGGCTGGTGGAGGCAACGCTTTCCGACTGAGACTTTGGCGTCATGCCCTCCGGAAAGGCAGACGAACCTTGCCAGGTTGCCGACAGGGTCTGCAAGTTCAGTAAACAGCACTCCATTGATCGATATTTCTCCAATTTCACATTGAAAAGCCTGGAGCTTTGCCCTTGAACAAACATGGCTTTGGTCAATTCACCTAAGAGTCGGACATTCTTTCTTGGGTCTCAGTCAGGAGTTCTCTAAGATTCTATTCTGTTCTTTCCCTTGCTCTTCGCTTGATACATAAGTTTGTCAACTCTAAGCAGTAATCCTTGAGCAGATTCAGACTGCCATTCTGTCACACCGGCACTGAAGGTAATCGGTAGATCATCCGTTTCCTCAACCGAGTTTCGAATTCTTTTCGCCGTAGAAGTCGCGCCTTCCAGAGCAGTGGAAGGTAGTAGTATTACAAACTCTTCTCCTCCATACCTGAAAGCATAGTCAATCTTCCTTATTTCTGAGACGATAAGCGAAGAAAAGATTTCGAGTATCTCGTCTCCCTTCAGATGGCCGAGCCGGTCATTGAGCTCCTTAAAGTTATCTATGTCAAGCATGATAATTGAGAGCGCATCTCCGTATCTCCTGGCCCTATTTATTTCGTACTCCACTACTTCAAACATCTTCTTCTGGTTCATAAGGCCGGTTAAGGGATCTGTCTCGGTTCTTTGCTTCAGGAGATCGTTAGCAGACTTCAATTCTCTTTGCATGTTCATGAGCTCTTCGTTCTTTCTGTCGATCAGTTTGTTGGCTTCTGAGAGCTCTTTGTTTCTTGCAGTCATGTTCTCAATTTCCCTTAGCTTCTGCATAGCGGCAAATGATGCTCCCAGCTTTGCAATCACTCTGGCTTCTTCTTCCCTGAATATCTCGGAATTCAATCTTGCCATCTCCCTGTACAGTTCCAGGGCTCCCTCAACATCACCTTTCGCCTCCTGGATCTCGGAGATAGCCTTTAGCTTTTGAAAGATTTCGGATTTGTTCCCCTTCGATCTGTGATACTCCAGTGAATCTTCGAGAGAGGCCAAAGCAGAATCAAAGTCTCCCGTCGCCTTGTAGTATTCGGCTTCGTAACGACAAATTTCTGCAAGAGAGTAATCATCACAATTTTGGTTTGCTACCTCACGGGCTTTCCTTAGGAGGTCAACTGCCTCATCCTCTCTTCCGGTATACAGGAAGATGTCGGCGAGGTTCATATAGCTGTTGGGAAGATCTCTCTTAAGAGAGTTTCTCTCTTTGATTTCAATCGACTTTCTGATGAACTGGGCACCTCTACCATCTTCCGTAATGTTTTCGATAGCTATTCCCTTATTGTTGAGATACTTGGCAAGAGATAGCTCGTCGTTGTCCCTTTCGGCAAGGCCAATCGCCTTTTCCGCATATTCCAGCGATTTCTCGTAATCTCCCATTTTCAAGTAGACGCCGGCGATGTTGTTGTAGATCATCGACAAAGGCTTTTCATCTCCCAATTCGTTGAAGACGTCAATTGCATCGGAAGCATATTCGAGAGCCCTTGAAAACTCGCCCGATTGACAACTGATTCTTATCATACCGTTGTAGGCAAGACCGAGCTCCCGGGAAGTCTGTCCACGGAATTTCTCAAGTTCTCTGCTCACAGTTTCGAAGGCGACTAAAGTCTCTCCCGAGTTAAGCAGAGCTTGCTGGAACTTTCTGAGAAGCGACAGCCTTTCCCCGACACACGACTCATCCTTCGAAAGATATTCTTCATAGTAATCTGTGTAGCTTTTCTCGTAATCTGTCTGGCCCATTTCATCCACCTTTCTCAAATAGCCGCTTCACTTATCTGGAGTCTGTCCTTTCCCCTTGCTTTTGCTTCGTAGAGCAATTTGTCCACAATGGAGATGAATTCGTCAGAGGACTCACCTTTCCACTGTCTTGCACCTGCACTGAAAGAGACAGGTATTTCAAGATGCTCCCGAAGAGACTCCTTCAATCTTGAGTAGACATCCGTCGTCCTTCGCATATCCGCCGAAGGAAGGAGGATTAGAAACTCCTCGCCACCGTATCTGAAAGCGAAATCATTCTTCCTTATAGACGATCTAATCAGTTTCCCTATGGCAGCGAGTAGCTCGTCGCCCTTCAAATGCCCGTAAGAGTCATTGATTGATTTGAAGTTGTCCAGGTCAATCATTATCATTGTAAGGGGAGTTTCGTATCTCTCTGCTCTGGAGATCTCACTGTCCAGTACTGATTTCATCTTCCTGTGATTCAACAGCCCGGTCAGCGGGTCAGTTTCCGCTTGCTTTTCCAGAAGTTTATTGATTTCCTCCAGCTTGGCTTTCATTTCCTGGAGTTCGTTGTTTTTCTCGGATATCTCTTCATTGACAGTTCTGAGTCTCTTGTTTTGCTCGGCAAGGTAGTTAATTTCCTTCAGTTTTTCCCTCGCCTCGAATGATGATTCCAGCTGGGCAATCGACCTTGCCTGTTCTTCCTTGAAAATGCTCCGGCTTAATTCCGTGATCTGTTTGAATATGTTTAAGGCATCTTTCGAGTCTCCCATCAACTCATATACTGAAGAGATGTCGTTCAGCACTCCCAGCAATTCAGTCTTGTTACCATTTTCTTGATGGTATTCCCTGACTTGCTCAAGCAGGTTCATAGCGGAGGCGAGATCTCCCTCGCCTTTCAAGAAACGGGCTTCGTATTTCATGGTCTCGGCAATTGCATACTCGTTTTCGGTCGCTTTGGCGATTTTCCTGGCTTTTTCGAGAAGCTCTGCTGCTTCTGCTTTTCGTTCCGAATCGTAATACAGTTCGGCAAGGTTCATATAGCTGCTGGGGAGCTCCGTATTCATACTGTGCTTTTCCTTGATCTTCACTGCCTCTTCAAGATAGGGAATACCCGACTCTCCTGTCTCTCCGTTTTCATGAATAATAGCGATATTATTTAGGCAGCAGGCGGCATTGATCTCGTCACCGTTTTTCTTGGCCATTTGAAGGGCCTTGTTTGCACACATCAATGCCTTGTCGTAGTCCTTCATTTTGAAGTAAAGTCCCGAAGTGTTAATAATGACTTTCGTGAGCAGTTCTCTTTCATTCTTTTCCGTGCATATAACCTGGGCCCTCTTCGAGTGTTCTATCGCGCTCGCGAAATCTCCAACAAGAGTACTCAGTTTAATCATCATATTCAACAAAATGGCCATCTCTACTGTCGAGTTGTCTTCAAATTTCCTTAGCTCTTTCTCAAGAATCTCATGCGCAGCGAGAGTCTTACCCTGACCATTAAGGATGAATACTGCTTCCTTAAGATATGATAACCCCCTTGAAGGTTCGTCCTCAGGCGTAGACATGTATTGTTTGAGCAACTCGACAACTTTGTTCTTATTTTCTTCCATATAGTCCCCATTCCTCTGAAAAACCTTAGGTTGCAGTTCCAATCAGCGGGCAAATCGAGACGCCTCTTCCGTCAGTGGTGCTGGAAATTATGTACTAGACATCAAACGGTGGGGTTTCTCGATCACCACTATTCCAATATACCGTGATTACTTCGAAGTTGGCAAGCTTCTTCTCAAGTATCACAGTAATTTCTTCATCCATTATCTTCATTCTGTTGTAGTTGGTAATCTCTACTTCACGGCCCTCTTTGAGAACTCTCAGTATCCTTTCCGGCTCGATATCTCTTTCATTCATTCTCAGAATCGCATGCTGACTGAAAGTGATCTCACTCTCTTCCTCTTTCTGTTTTCCATCGTCTTCCCTGCTCAAGTACTTTATCAGAAGTGCAGTGACTATCACAGCAAAGATCACAGCCATAGTGAAAAGCATAGTTGCCTCCAGACATCCGGATATTAGTCTATTCTCAGTCTTCTAGTCTATCTTGATCAAAATATCGTCCATAACATACGGATCTTCCTTGTTTCCTCCTCCGAAATGATAGCTTTTTGGCTCGGGATAAATATCGCGATAAACTGCTTCAATTCCGTCGAAGTCCCAGGTGGTTATGTAAATGTTGAATCCCTTCAAATCATCTGGCCTTCCGATAGTATCCCCGGCGATCCTTAGAATGACTTCGTTGTTCATCTTGTTTGTCTGGACGAGGGGAGTTGGTGAAATGGCAGTTCCGAAAGATCCGGGACCGCTTCCCTCTGCGGAGTATGCAACTATGGACCAACCGTTTGCGAAGATGAAGTAATCCCAATCTAGCCCATCGGGCATGGATGCATTCTGGAACGGCAGGACTGTAGCGCCCTTCTTGTCTGGGTCGTCTATGAAGATCTGGAATGTAACGTGATCAAATCCGTTTTGTGGTCCCCATGAGTCAGTCAGATCCTTTATCTTCATTCCCAAGACCAGCGAAGCCCCGATCTGTTTTACATTTGCTCCGAGAAGATCCATCTGGTTCTTGAAAGTAATGTCTGTAGGATACTCATATCTTCCCTGAGGGCCTCTGTCGTCGTCTTCGGGATCGGCAAGAGATGCCAGAAGCAATTCAGGGATGTCTAGTATTACGGTGTAGTCGTCACTGTAAATTGATTCTCTTCTTGTCTCACCGTAAATCTTAAATAGAATTGAATGAATTCCCGGATCGAATTTAGATATATCCCATTCGTAAGACCATTTTCCGTCTACGATCTCAATGTCTTCCGCTTCTTCAATTTTCGTGTCGAATATTATCTTTGCCGATGATGCTCCTGATGCGGTGCCTGTTATAGTGTAAGTCGAGTCTATCTTTTGATGATCTTCGAGATCTGCCTTGAACTCAATATTCGGAATCTCGATTTCGCGAGACTCATCCGAAGCGATTCCCACGTAGACTGAACGAGGATTCATTGACATAACGAGCTTCCCTTCTCTTTCGACGGGATAACCCTTTGCCAGCGAGTTGAACGTGTAGATCGGCTCGATGACCTGGCCCTCTTCCAGTCCGCTTTTCATATTTGCGAGAACTCTTCTTTCACCCGCAGTGTTCATTATCACAAATATCTTGTCGCCGTTGTGTTCGAGTCGGTAGGCAAAGATTCCGGGTCCATTGGAGTCCGATTTCAAGATCTCGATTGTTCCATATCTGAAGACCGGGTACTCCTGTCTTAGTTTCGAAAGATCCCTTACATAGTTGTAAAGCTCCGACTGAGTGTCAAAATGGTCTATTCCGCCAGACTGAAAGCCTTCGGCAAACATAGTGGCTCTTGTCTCGAAGAATCCTTGTTCTGTGCCGTAATAGATCACCGGAATTCCAGGGATTGTGAAGATGAAAGCTAACGCCTGTTTGAGGCTCGCGAGTCCTCCCCCTTTCAGGAACCGCTCCATATCGTGATTATCTATGAAGGTTAAGAGCCTTGTCTGATCGAGTCTGCTCTGTCTAACTTCAAGCCTGTATCCTAGATTTGCAGTGGCTTTCCCTTCTTTGAACACACTTCTGAGCTCAATGTTCAACGGAAAATCGAGCATTGCGTTCATGCCGGCATCAAAGAACTCTCCAATCACGATTTCTCCGCTGTCGTCGAAGGGATCGCTCCTCACCCATGCCTCTCCAAAGGTAAGAAACTCCGTTTTGTCATTCCTGGTGGCAACTTCGTAGACCCCAGCCTCACCGTTCAGGAACTCTTTCCAGAACTCCATAGGAGCATAAATTGCCGTGTCGATTCTGAAGCCATCGATATCGGCCTCTTCTATCCAGAAAGTGAAGGAGTCCTTGAGGGCCGTGACAACCGCCGTATTCTCGGTGTTGAGGTCGTCGAGGCCCGACATCTGATAATTGAGTTTCTGGTATTGATCGTTGAAGTCAGAGATATCCGGCGTCCAGTGATATATTTGATCAGTCTCGTTATCTTCGAAGTCGTTCAGGGAGAATGGATATTGCTCAGGAGAAGATGTCGGTATGCTTTCTGTGTTCAACTCGAACTCTCCATTCACGAAGCGGAAGTAATCACCGACATGGTTCGGAACAATGTCCTGAATCACCAGCAAACCCTTTTCGTGAGCTTCTTTCACCAATTTCCTGTATAGCTCGATGTCGCCAAAGTGTTCGTCGACTCTCTTGAAATCTCTTGCCCAGTATCCGTGGTAGCCTCCGTAGTTTGCCCAAGGATTCCACCACTGATTGGCAACGGGAGGGGTAATCCATATGGCCGTTGCGCCCAGTCTTTTGACATAATCCAATTTGTCGATTATTCCCTTGAGATCTCCGCCGTTATATCTCGAGTTGTCGCTGCCGGATTCTCCATATCCCATGTCATCGTTGGTCGGATCGCCGTTCGAAAAACGGTCTATCATAATGAAATAGACAATCTGATCCTCCCAGGCAGTTCCTGCAAAGCAGACCATCGTCGCAAAAGCAATCAGAAGAAGAGAAAGAAGCAGCTTTCTCATGTTTCCCACCTCCAGATCTTTTCAGATAAGTATAAAATCTAGAAACTCCCCAAGACTCTTTACTCTAAGCCGATGTTCGATATGTCTGTTGTATGGCCAATCCATAATGTAAGTATTGATGCCGTGATCGAGAAGGTTCTCAATATGATGCGGAGCGTCATCAACGGCGTATTCAATGCCCAGAACTTCACATAGCTCACCCTTTCTGGAGCTTACAATTACCGAAACCGGTTCGTCAATCTCCTTCTGAATCCATCTCTGAGATTGTATCTGAACGTTTCTTCCCTTAGTCGGGAATCGCGATGTAATAAAGTAGAATTCGTGGCGACCTTCGGCAATCAAATCGCCGAGCCTCATCAAGTCCTCCTGTGAAGCATATGGAGGCAGCGATTCATAGAAATTCTCTGTATTTCTTATGACTTCCCACACCTTTTCTTCCATCTCAAGCGTGAGGTTGGGGACGCTTTTCCAGAAATCCCAGACCCTGACTTCTGCCTCTAGCGGAACTTCTTCGAACATTTCGTGGGCGATACCTAGAAAGGCTCGATTGAAGTCCGTAAGAATGTCATCTATATCGATCATTATCTTCATCGTTCACCTCCGTATAGAACAGTATATATCATACTATTGCCTCTTTTTTCTCTTTCGGCAAGTTTTCCAGCACGGAGTGTTTGTGGGATAATCACAGTAGGTTTTATCAAAGGGAGGAAGTAGGATGTTCGAATTGAAGGAAGTCGCATTGATATATGAGACGAAGAAGCAGGCTCTGGCGGCGCTCAAATCGACAGACCTCAAGATAGAGAAGGGAGATGAAGTTGGGATATTCGGGCCTTCTGGTTCGGGGAAGTCATCGCTTCTCTTCATTATGAGCACACTGAAGGAGCCAAGTCGCGGAGAAGTAAAATACGAAGGCAAGGAGCTTACAGCTCTGACTCCTTCCGCAAAAGCCGAGCTCCGACGCAAAGAGTTCGGATTTGTGTTTCAAGAGCACTTTTTGATAAACCACCTAACTGTCATGGAGAATATTATGCTCCCCCTGAAAGAAAAACGAGGAGCAAGAAAGAGACTCGAAGAAATCACTACTGCGCTTGGATTGAACGAACTCCTCAAGCGATTCCCGTATGAGCTCTCACTTGGACAGAGTCAAAGAGTAGCTGTGGCAAGAGCATTGATAGCAAGTCCGAAAGTTGTTTTCGCCGATGAACCGACAGCTTCCCTTGATGACGAGAATGGCAGCAGGGTAATAGAGCTCCTGAAGTCTTATTGTTCGAAGTCAGGTGCGACTCTGATACTCGTTTCTCATTCGTCTGAGATTATTGGGGATTTCAGAAGAAGACTCAGAGTGGAGAATGGCCAGGTCTATGAGGTTGGGGTGAATGCTTAAATACATGTGGTTATATCTCAAAAGAAGGCCGGGCAGAATTCTGGTTTTCATATTCGTTGTCGCTCTCGGTGTATCAATGAGCCTTGTGATTAGCTCAATCTTTCTGTCCTTCGGAGAGACGAGAAGCAGGATATCAAAGATCAACGAAAGCTGGATTACGGTACAGTATCTCTCTGAAAGCGGGAGAGACGAATCTATTGACAGCAGTCTCATCGAGGTTTTTCAAGACGTATTTGGTCTTTCAGATGCTATCCCGGTAGACATAGCCTATCTCGGCTACAACCTTTTCGGAAGTGCAAGAGCCAATTTCCCTGTTTATGGAATCAAGCAGACAGAGATATCTCGGATGCTGCGGGAGAGCAATGCCTACATCTCAGAAGGGGCGGTATTTGCTCCGGGGACAAATGAAATCATTGTCTCCGATTCATTTCTAAGAGCCGCAGGAGTAGATCTGGGAAATGTTTATGAGGAAATCTCCGAAATGTCGAGCGTCGGTCTATATGAAGTGGTCGCATCTCTGGAAGGATCCTCGGTGTTTGGACTGGGGCCGTCGGGAATTTCAAGGGGTAAGGGGTCCTTTGGCTTTCTGGTATTCGCTGAAGATGGGTTCCTAATAGCAGTTGAAAACGAGCTGAGATCAAGGATCATCGGAGAAGAGCTTTCAGTTTCGATTAGTGGACCTGTTTCTTCCCGGGAGACACTTAAGAGGCAGTACGCAAGTTACTATTTGGGAGTCTTCTTGACAAATCTTTTTGTCGCTCTGGTTTTCATAATTGCTCTTACAATGCTTAATTCGGTAAGCATTCGTGAAAGAAGAAAGGAGTATGCTATTCTTGCCGCCATAGGGCATTCTCCCGGGAGTCTGAAGGTAAGACTCTTTCTGGAGTCGGTTTATCAGGGAATTGCCGGTTGGATCTTGGGCCTCCTTGCGGGTGGAGCCGTTCTTTCACTATTCGAAGATCGCTTTTTCACGCCTAATGGTCTTTACATAGGCGACAGCACCATCTCTTCCATTTGCACGTTATTCATACCGTTCACCACAATTGTTCTATCTCAGATATTGATTGGGAGACATCTGAGAAGAGATCTCGTCGGTCTTCTGAAGAGCTCTGAAGAAAGAGTCGGTCTGCTTAAGAACAGATTCAGGAATGTAGGTTTGCCCTGGCTCCAATTTCCTCTGAGAAGCGACGGCTACAGATCACTTTTTGTGAACATCATCGCGTTTGCCGTGCTAGTGACTGTTTTTGGTTCGCTTCTATCTTCATTGACGGACACTGTTCGAGACAGCGGCCGGCTGTTCGATCGATGTTCTTATATTCAGAACTCGGAATTGGAGGATCTCAGGCTTCCAGAAGAGATTTCATCGAGGTCAACGGCTGTCCTTCCTGCCGATCTTCTCTACTCGGATGTAAAGCTTATGTTCGGCACCACGAAACTCTTCATTCCAGTGGTATCTACTGAGCATTCGAGATTTCTCTCAGTATTCGACGAAGACCCGGTGGCCGGTACGCTATATGTTAGCAGGAGCCTTTTCGACTTGATTGTGAATGGTTCCGTCAGGGGGCTGGATTACTCTTCGGTGGAGGTTCTGACAAATCTCGAAAGCCTCGCCGGTGTTCTTGTTGAAGACAGAACAGAATCTGAAGGTCTCCTGGTATTGTACGATGATCGTAATCTTGCAGGAGAGATCAGACGTTTCGCCTCGGAGGTCGGTCAGTTGGAAGTGGTCGACAGGAGGACTTTCGAGTTGAAGATCCGTGCCGAGACGCAGTTCTTGGAATTGATTTCTTCGATTATCATTTATCTTCAGTTCTTCGTCGTCACAATAATCGGCGTGGTTACCGTTACAAGGGTGACCTTGGCAAGACGGAGTGAGATATCAATTAGAAACATCTTGGGGCAGAGGAGAGATGAGATCGGTCTTCTCTTTTTCGGAGAGCTTTCATTGGTGCTTTTCACAGGTGCAGCAACTGGATATCTTCTGGCAACGGCCTGCTGGCATATTTTTAGATTTGCCTTTCTGCAGGGACTGTATATTTCGTCGATCGTGGTTCCCGGGACGCTCTTCAGAATCTCTGTAATGACCTTTGTTGTACTATTGGCCGGAGTACTCACGGCAAGATGTTTGATTTCGAAGCAGGATCCAATATCGATTATCGAAAGATAGGTGAAGAGATGAGATTTAGAGAGCTTGCTCGCCCGGGAGACGGGTACGAAACGGGGACTTTGAACAAGATCACCGATCTTGAGGGAATAAGAGTCGGGCATTACACTTTGATTGAGGATTCACCTAGATGTCTACGAACGGGAATAAGCGTCATAAGGATTCTTTCCGTATATGAAAGACCCGTACCGGCAGCTTCCAGCGTATTCAACGGTTATGGAAAGTCGATGGGACTTATTCAGATAGAAGAACTCGGGACCATCGAGACCGATATCTTTTTGACCAACACGCTTTCAATTGGAGCCGTACATCAGGGTGCTGTAAGACTCGCCCTTGAGAGCAATGCTGAATTGTCGTCGCTCAACGTAGTCGTCATGGAGTGCAACGATGGCTATTTAAACGAAATTCGAGCGCTGGCGATAAAGGAAGAGATGGTTGCCGACGCGGTCGGGAACGCGAAAAGGGATTTCCAGCTCGGCAGCTGTGGCGCGGGGACCGGGATGGTCTGCTTTGGTTATAAGGGTGGGATCGGTTCGTCTTCGAGAATCATAGAGTTCGGAGGGAGGAAATACACTTTGGGGGTTCTCGTTCTTTCGAATTTCGGAAAATCGTCCGACCTTAGAATTCCTTCTATGGAATTGCGTCCCAAGCTACAAGATTCCGATAGGGAGAAAGGATCTCTCATCATGATCCTGGGAACAGATCTGCCTTTGATGCCACATCAGTTGAAGAGAGTAACGCGCCACATGAATCTTGCGATAGGGATACTTGGAGCTCCAGGGCACCATGGAAGTGGAGACATTTCACTTGCTTTCACTACATCCAGAGAGTACAGTCTGTCCGAGCAGAGCTTTATGAACGAAGGGAACACGATCAGTGAAATATTCGGGGCAGCTGTCTGGGCGTGCGCCGAAGCCATAGTAGATTCGATGCTTTCTTCTGACAGTATGACTGGCTTCAAAGGATCGGTCGAATCGTTGAGGAGCGCACTGATTAGCGGACCTCGAAATTAGTATGGTTGAACTGTGTCGATCACTTGGTACGGATAGTCAATTGATGTTATCATCGGTGGGTATTTATCGGGAGATGAAAATGAGTGTTTCAAACTTGAGACCTAACAGCGAAAAAAGTGCTGGAGGAGCGTTCGACAAGAGTAATTTTATAAGTACCGATGATTGCCGAGACTTCTTTTCGTTCTTAAGAAATGGCATAATTCTGTGTGGATTGACAATCGAGGGACGCTGCAAAGTAATCGATGCCAATCCGGCTGCGCTCAAAATAGAAGGTCTTCTGAGAGAAGCTGTCATTGGGATGGACTTTGAACGTGTGTTTCCCGTGGTCAGGGAATTCGGCATATTGGCTGCCATCCAGCAAGTAAACAGAACCGGTATTTCGCTTCGCATAGAACCAAAACGGGATTCAGATGCAAAAGGCGAAATCTGGAAAAACGTATCGATCACAAGGCTTTCTTCAAATGTCATCGCCATCGTATTCAATGACTTTGATGAATCGTCTGGAGGGAGCAAGGACCTGCAGAAGAGCACATTGGAGCTAGGTAGGCTCTTCGCAAACCTTCCTGGAATTGCCTTCCGATGCAAGAACGACAGAGACTGGACTATGGAAGTTGTCAGCGGGGGATTGGCTGATCTTGCAGGTTATAGACCAGAGGAAATAATCGGAAACGAAAAACTATCATATGCTGATCTAATCCTTTCGGAAGACAGGGAAATGGTATGGAAAAGCATACAGGAGTCTTTCACCAGGGACGATCATTATGAGATTGAGTATAGAATCGTAACCAAGTCCGGCCTTGTCAAACACGTACTGGAAAGGGGGAAAGTAATCAGGGGCACTGCTGAAGATGAGCCTTTCGTTGAGGGCTTCATCTCAGATGTTACCGATCTAAGAGTCGCGAGAAGAGAGGCCGAGGAGAGTAAGGAGAAACTTGAGGCTACCTTCACAAGCACAATTAATGCGCTTTCTAGAATCGTGGAGATCAGAGATCCCTACACTTCGGGGCATCAGAGAAAAGTGGGGCTTCTCGCAGCCTCGATTTCCAGGAGAATGGGACTTGAAAATAGACTTTGCGAGAACATAAGGATAAGTGGCCTTCTCCACGATATCGGGAAACTCTGGATCCCTTCCGAGATTCTAAGCAAACCCGGGAGACTCAATCATATAGAGTTTGAGATGATCAAAGAGCACTCTCGGCTTGGCTATGAAGTTCTAAAGGAAATTGAGTTTGATTTTCCGATTGCCGACTACGTGATTCAACACCATGAGAGGTTAAACGGTTCTGGATACCCCTTTGGGCTAAAGGGAGAGGAGACACTCATGCCGGCAAGAATAATCGCTGTCGCAGATGTTGTCGAAGCTATTTCGTCGCACAGACCCTACAGGCCAGCACTTGGAGTAGAGGTGGCGATAGAAGAGATCACTTCCGGAGCAGGTACTCTTTACGATGGTTCGGTAACGAGAGCTTGTGTCGGCTTACTGGAAGATGGTTTCTCTTTCGAGTAGATCAAGGAGAGGGGATCGCCTCGATGATATTTCTCTTCATTCCAAGAATAGGTATTCTTCTTCCCGTCACGAGTGCCTGATAGGTTCCTCCGACTTCAAGCATCTTGAAGACCTTTGAAGCACCATAGAAGCCCTGGCTTTCGGCGTTCTGAATCACGAATTCCTCTCCGGTATCTGCCATGACCCTATAATCAGATTTTCCAGCTTCGGAATTGTCAACTTTCTCGACCACGGTTATCTCAATCATAGTCACGGCCCTGTCGCCCCAGGTAAAGACGAGGTAGAAAGCCACTGCGACGAGAACCGTTCCTAGCACTACGAAGATCTCTCCCGAAAGATTCTTGAGTCTTCCTTTCAAACTGACCACTCTCCCCGAGTCGGAATTCTAAGCTCTTTCAATTTTCCAGGCAGCCTTCCTCAGCCTGTTCATAATCGCAAGTCCCACACCTGTTTCAGGGAAAGGCTCGGCAATGATCTGAGAGTATTCCATGTTCTCTTTATTTCTCAGTTCTTTGAAGAGATTCGATGCAACCTCAAGGAGGTTGTCTCTCGAACCGAGAACGACCTTCTTGACCTGAACGGGATAATAATCCTTCATTTCTTCAGAGCAAAGAACGAGAGACTTCTTTCTTCCAGCCAGTATCCCCACCTTCGCGACAACCATGCCGGTCTCTCCTTCGACGAGTATCAATGGAATGTCTGGAGAATAATGCCGGTATTTCAAACCCGGTGACATCGGATCACCAAGATACTCTTTTCTGCCCGAAACAAATTCCGGAACATGAAGATCTGGAAGAACTCCCTTCAGTTGATCCGGGTCGATCGGGCCAGGTCTCAAAAGAGAGGGTCTTCCTCTTGAGAGATCAATAATCGTTGATTCCAGTCCGAAAACCGTCGGACCCGAAAGGATTATGCAGCTTACTCTTTCGTCCATGTCTTCGATCACATGTTCTTCCATTGTAGGGCTTGGTCTGCCTGAAAGATTTGCGCTAGGCGCTGCGATAGGAACGCCCGATAGTCGTATCAGTTCTTGGGCCACCGGGTGGGAAGGAAATCTTACGGCCACGCTCTTCAGGCCTGCGGTAACTGAGTTAGGTATTTCCTTGTTTTTATCGAAGATCAACGTCACCGGCCCTGGCCATACCAGATTCATCAGAGCCGAAAAACTTCCGACATCCTGTGACACGACTTCTTTCAACATCTCCATGTTGGAAATGTGTATTATAAGCGGGTTGTCCTGGGGCCTGCCTTTTGCCTCAAAAACCTTCATGATGGCAGTTTCGTCAAAGGAATTTGCGCCCAACCCATATACGGTCTCCGTAGGAAAAACGACCAGTTCGCCTTTCCGGATTAGTTCTGCAGCCTTCTTTAGACTAGTTTCATCGGGGTTCTCGGAATTCACCCGTAAGTAGACAGTATCCATTTTTCCTCCGTCGATGAGAACAATCTTCTGATTATTCTCCAGAGCCAAGGGCTCCCGCAATTATAACACTCACGATTAGTCCGGAAGTGATCGGGAACCACAATTCTAAATCGCTACGGTTTATGTGAATATCTCTCGGCAGTCTTCCGAGGTGCAGACCGAGTCTTCGCAGCAGAATTGAACAAGCGTCACCGTAATTCAAACAAGTCCTATTCTGATCAGCAGTTTCTCAAAATACTCCAGAATAATCACCTCTTTGCCTTCTAGATAGATTATAGACCCTTTCCCGATCGACAAATCGGGCGTCCGTGAAGTCGATACTATCCTAAAACTAAGGACTTTGTAGTGCTTTCAAGAGAGCCAGATAGCGAAAGCACGCCGCGGGCTTCCATGGTAGGCTTCGCATGAGCGCTCTGCGGCGTGAAGATGACCGTAAGCTCTAGAACACTGAATAAGATACATAGTTTTTGAAGTCTATGCGATTCAACTCTCCATAGCTGCAAATTGCTTGATCAGTTCAGTTCGATTCGTTCAATGTGAGCATGAAGTCGGCAGCGTCGGTTCTTTCTTGCCAACCCTGTTTCGAGTAGAATCCACGGCGATAGGACTCTCTCGATCTGATGTTTATCAGCCTTATCCGGGAGCAGCCTCTCTTCTCGGATTCATTTACAGCCCTTCTCAGGAGCTCTCCTCCGATACCCTTTCCCCGCCAGAGTGTCTTCACAAACAACTCCCCAACATAACCCTCGGCTCCGCCCATGAATAGATAAGGCATGAAATGCACGCTGGCGTATCCTGTCAACTCGTTTCCCTCTTCTGCAACGAGAATGAGGTGATCATCTTTCTCCATACTCCACTGAACCATCTTTTCGATTCTCTTCAAGTATGTTTCCTCTTCAATACCCTTGTTCTTGAACCATCCGATATCGACGATGATATCCTTGAGACCTGCGGCATCTCTTGGTTCAACTTCTCTTATCGTCAATCCGTTCACACTCCTTCATCATTGTTTGCTCCAAGCGATTATTGCATTGAACAATGAATTATTGCAATCAATTCATCCCGGACTACGAAATCCACTTCTGCCTTTATCCCGAAAACATCCCTCCTCACTGATAAACGGTCTGTGTTGAACAGCGACATGCACAGACTCATCAGTCAAAAACCATTGGACGAAACTACTGAATGATTGTACCTTCACATTGAAAGATTGACCACTTTCTTGCCAGCCTTTCTTTGAATCAAGCTGGCTCGATTCCATCAAACAGTCGGTGCTTCGGCGGAAAAACCGTATCGCTCATTGCAGCGATTCAAACGCAAAGAGATAAGATAGGAGAGTTGTGAAACGCTTAACGAGTGTCTTTTGAAGAGCCTTTCAGGACCTAAGTTGTATTGACACCGCAACCTCACCGTGATAGAATGAACTCTGTAGGGTGGAGAGATGGCCGAGAGGCCGAAGGCGCGTGCCTGCTAAGCACGTGAGGGTTTATACCCTCCGAGGGTTCGAATCCCTCTCTCTCCGCCATTATATTGTTTATGGGTGCCCGTAGCTCAGCTGGATAGAGCGCTAGACTGCGGATCTGGAGGCCGGGCGTTCAAATCGCCCCGGGCACGCCATTAATCTTCTTTATAAAACCATTTCCTTTAGTTTCTCCATTACATCTTTCGGTTTCGATATGCCGTATATGCAGTTAGCCGGGTTTGCAACAAACTCTTTTTCAGTGCTGACGCTTCCCACAAAGGCTCCTCCGCGAACGTTCTGAGTACCGGCATCGGTTGTAAAGCCGCCCATTACCCCTCTGTCTCCTGAGCCCATTCCAGACGAGGTTACTGGAATCACGTGACCAACTCCCATTATGAGTTCGAAGAAGTTTCTCTTTAGCATGACGTTCGTAATGTGTCTGGCGACAATCATATGGGAGTTTGCGCTGAACATTCCGTGGGTAATCTCTACTCCGGCATCGCTGAGATCGTACTTGAAAGACGTTCTGTAAATCTCCACGAAGACGACGCCTAGCAGCCCTGCAACTATGAAAAGAAGCACCGGTCCGTTGTCGAAGAGCGGTTTGAGATCGTTGTAGGTCTTCTCGGGGAAAACATATCTTATCAACCAGCCGGCAGCATTCAAGAGCGCCGGCCAGAAGAACCAGCCGAATCTCCTTCGGGAGAAAGCCAGAAGAATTCCTGGAATTACTGTCAAGGCTATCCAGATTCCTATGAGAAAAAGACGATTGTTTCCGTCTATGCCCGACAGATCAAAATTCAGATAGAAAACGATTCCCAGAAGGAAATAGTAAGGATAAATGAAGTACCTGATCATAAAAGAGCGACGTGTTGGTTTAAGGTTCATTCGTATCGCCTCCGGCTTTTGAGATCATTTGAAGGAGTTCCGCCTCGAAGCTCACTTGATCTTCAAGTACAATCTTCTCTGCCTTTCCGTCTTTGAGAAATAAAAGTGTTGCTTCAACGGGGGACAAGAGATCTCTGAGAATGTAGAGGTAGAACCGCATCTGGAATCGGTACTTCTCAATGAAGCCGGGACTCCAGTTCGCGTATTTGAAATCTACAATCCTCCACCTTCCATCCTTCAAGTATAGTTTATCAACAATTCCGATCAAAACATACTTCCCAAATCCATGTTGAAAGTGGAATTCGCTTAACACTCTTTCGGAATCTTCAATATCCTTGATGATTCGATGTTCGACCAGTCCGGAGAGAACTCTCTTCACTTCAGTCAGATCATTGTCGCTAAAGCTAACCCTGTCAACTGAGACCGGTCTTCCTCCATCGATGATCGATTTCAGAGTTAGGGGATGGCCTTTAGTGTTTTTCATTCCCAGCGATTCCAGGATGCTGTGGGCCAGTAACCCGATATTTGCCGTTCGCTTAACGAGGTCCGGACTTGTGGCATCCGATGCAGTTTCGAACTCGGCCTCGTAATCAGAAGTTATGAAGGTCGGCGAGAGATATTTGATGTATGAGGAATCGGCAACCGGCATCACGGACGTGATTTTCGGCAAAGAGAATTCAGTTATGGAGGATTTGTCCTCAATGGAAGCAAATTCGTCTGGAAAGAACGGTTCGGCTATTTCCTTCAAGAGACTGTTTATCTCGCCGCTTTCCGGCTCGAGCAGAGATCCTGAAAGCAAGATTGACCATGGTCGTGAAGAGTCTCCCTTCCCGTTCAAGCTGAGGATAAGCATTTCACGTGCCCGTGATAAGGCAACGTAAAGTGTCCGCTTCTCTTCTTCCAGTTCCTTTTCCTCTTCTTCTCTTGCCAGATGCCCAATTCGGCCTTCCTCATCTCTGTCAGGCTTACTCTTTGTTATGAGAAATCCCTTCTCATCAAAGAAGAGGCGCTTGCTAGAGTTTCTTTTTTTCCAGTACATGTCACCAATTACGGCAATGGGAAACTCCAGTCCCTTCGACTTGTGAACAGTAAGTATCTTGACGCTGTCTGACTCTTCTGTCTCGATAGTAGCTTCAGATTCATCGCTCGAGTCGACAAAGGCCCTGAGGTTTGAGGAAAGCTCGCGGAGCGAACTACCCATTCTATCAAGGTCCTGAGCTAGCTCAATGAGCTTCTTCACGTTGGCAATCATTCTCTCGCCCGACTTAAGTGTCGCCAGCTTTGCCAGATACTCCGTTTCATCGACAAATCTCTGGAGAATTTCGCTTGGTGAGAGCATATGCTTGAGCTTCCCGAATCTATCGAGTAACTCCTTCAACTGGACGAATCTTTCAGCGTTGCTTTCCTGCAGAACGAAATACAGTGGAACACCTCTCATGTCCTGTCTAGCCCTCAGAGAGAGCATTTCATCAAGCGTAGCTCCAAAAGCCGGTGATAGCAAGAACGATGCGAGATTGGTGTCATTCAAGGGATCGACTAGGAGATCAAGCCAGGATAGGGGACCTGTTACCTCAGGCCTTTCGTAGAAATTTCTGCTGCCGATGGTGTAAAAGGGAATATTCATCTCTTCGAGAGCTCCTTCGTAACTCGAAACTCTGGAAAATGTTCTCAAGAGGATTGCAATGTCTCCAGGAGTAATTTTGCGTTTGACGCATTCTCCTGACTTGTTTCTGAAAACAATCTCCTCTTCGAGAAGCGCCCTTATAGACTTTGCCACTCCTTTTGAGTCGTCCGAGGTCTCGCTGACAATTATTCTCACTCTTGAGGCGTTAGTATCAATTTCGTACGGGATCGATTCGACGTCTTCCCCATAAACTGAACGAAAGAACCGGCCTTCAGCTTTCTCTTGCATCACTCTCTTGAAAAATCTGTTCTGGAATGAGACAAGGTCGGGATGTGAGCGTCTATTGATCCGGAGATTCTTGACACCCGCTCCGCTTCTTTTGAAGGTCTCCATTGTCTTGTTGAAGACCGAGACGTCGGCTCCTCTGAAACGGTATATGGATTGCTTGGCATCTCCTACGAAGAAGACATTGTTCTTGCCCTCGGCCTTGAGTAATCCGATTATTTCGTTTTGAAGTTCATCTGTATCCTGAAATTCGTCAACAAAGATGTATTTGAATCGATTGCTGTACTTCTGCTGCACATCAGGCATCTTCAGCAGAAGATCTCTCGTTCTGGTTAGGAGTTGATCGAAGTCCAGTAGCCCGGACCCCGTAGTTCTCATTTCATAATCAGACAAAACTGCCCTGTAAGATTCCGCGAAAGACTTAGAACCATCGATGATTATTTCTGCATCCGAGCCCAGATCTCTGCCTGAATATTCAACGGGAGAGGGGTTAAGATAGAATGAGTGCCTCTCCCTTGACAATGCATCTTTCATCAGCTTAAACGCCTTATCGAGTCCCATCAACCGAATGAGCGGCTCAATGGATTCCAGATTTTCTTCGAAGTAGGTCCTGACAACCTTTTCCTCAAGTGAAGATCTCCTCATTCCTTTGATAATCTGAAATCCCGGATCGATTCCCGCGAAGAGGGCGCACTCCCTCAATATCCTTTCGCAGAAAGAGTGAATGGTAGAGATCCAGGCGTATGAGAGCTTGCTTCTCAAGAACTTCCACTTGCCCGGTTCACTTTGGGAGATCCTGAGATCGAATTCGCTTATCACACGGTCCTTCATTTCTCTTGCAGCCTTATTGGTGAAGGTAATTGCAACCACGTTGTGGACGTCAAGCTGCTCGCCAAGCCTGAATGCTCTTTCAAATACCCCGACATACTCCTTAACCAGCGTATATGTTTTTCCTGTACCGGCAGAAGCGGTGACAAACATGTCGCTATTCACTATCTGACTCACCTTCCCTCCAGGTGATCGCTCTCTTGACTGCTGCGAATTTGCAGTTGTAGCATTGGTGTGAAGAACGGATGAACGAGGGCGGAAATCTGCCCGAATAGACTCCTTCGGTTATCTTTCCGAGCCATTGAAAAAGCTGAGACTCTCTAAAGATTCTTTCTGCTTTTCTCTTGTTCGCAAACTCCCAGGACTTCTCTTCGTCCGAAGAAATCGTTCTGAAGGCAGATTTGTTAACTACCCTTCCGATCAGTGTCTTGAAAACCCCGCCTGCAACATAGTATCCTTTTTCTTGAAAGAGCCTGTCTGCAACGAGTGAATACAGGAGAAGCTGCTTCTCGTCACCGCTGTCGCCTCTCTTGTAATCTATGAGATACATTGCGCGGCTCGATTCATCGAGATCAAGTCGATCGATTTTGCCTCTCAAGAAGAAGTCAGACTGCAGTTCGACCGGTTTCGTATCTCCAATTCCGAAGGCTTTCTCGAAAGCGAAAGGAACGAAATCTCCCTGCATGAAGTTCGGTTTTCTGGATTCTCTTTCCGTAATGTAGTCTCTGAGAATCTCCTTAAGTCTTTCGAATTCAAACCGAAAGACTACCTTGCTATCGTGCATCAGGTGTCTAGAGATATTCTCAGATAGAGAGCTCTGCCAGTCCCTGTTCTTTCCGGAAAAGAAATCTCGAAGAACGGAATGGAAAATGTTCCCCTCATCGAGGGCTGTCAACTCAAAAATCCTTTCTAAAGGGACATCGAGGCCTACAACGTAGGAAAGAAAGAATGAAAACGGGCAATCGTCGTAGGACTTCAGACGCGAGAATGAGAAAACCTTTCCGACGATCCTGCCAAGGTCTCCTGTGTTTTCGACAGACCAGCTCAACTCTCTTCGAAAATGGGAAAGGACTGAATCGAGCGGCTTCAGTGGTCCGAATTCCTTAAGCTCGTTCCATGCCTCGCTTCTGAACAGTCTTGCTGCCGCAATCTTCAGCTCTGATTCACTCATAGATGACCCCAGTTCCGGAATATATCCGAATCTTCTGCCTGCCCTTCTCCCCTCCCGAACGATTTCACCCCCCGAACTCTCCAAAACACTCTTCAGGTAAGGAGATGGAAGAATTGGTTCGCCGTCAACCGTTGATTCGGGCAGAGTAAACCTTACAGACTCAAGTGCCGAACTTACTGATATGTGGAGATTCAGTCTCTGGTGCATCTCCTCATCCAGAAGAAGATCCCTGGGCTTGATTTCCCCAAACTGGGTGAAACTATACAATGGATTCAAACTGACATGAGGGTATGCGCCGTCCACGAAGCCGGCAAAGAGCTTGATCTTCTTCTTCGAAAAGCGTGAATTTATTAGAGATTGCACTTCGACTCTGTTTGCTTTGCTCCTCGAAAGAGGGAATTTGTCATGCCTGAGCACAAGCATCAGATATCGGTAGTACTCATGCGGAGAGATCAGCTCCTTGCCCATGAACTTGAGTAGTCTCTCGAGATCGGTGAGAGTGTGATCAAAGAGCCTTCTGACTGCCGCTAATTCTTGCTCCTGCAAATCATCCTGATACTCGTTGAAGGTATCTGTCAGTGAGAGTTCCCTCTCCCAGGCAATCAACATTTCACGATAACTTCCCACCGCCCTCTTTCTCAAGCTCTTGAAAGGTTCAAGAACGGCGAAAATCTTCTCAATGGCGGGCAGGAGATCGCCCTTAATACGTTCAACGATCCCGGCAAGCTCTTCAGCAGCGCTCAGTTCAAGCTCATCCTCGGCCAGTGAGATTATTGCCTCGCGCCTTGCTTCAATATGATGAACAAGCCTTCCAAGGTGTTCCTGCCATGAGAGTTTTCTCTTTTGGTGCGAGAGCCTGAGACCTGCCCTCTCGTATATTATTCTGGACATTGAAGATACGGACTCAAGAAATCTCGAATCGATTTCTCCTCCATAACCGCAGTCGCCCATTGCGATGATCTTATCAGGCGGGAAACCTTGCACGGCAGTCTCCAGAGGAAGAATCAACCTTCTGATTGAGAGCGACGAGTAGAGCTGCTCGTCGCCTTCAATTCTGCTGGGAACTCCATACTCCCGGAGCTTTCCCGAAAGCAGTTTTCTGTAAGCGAAGAAGTCAGAAGCGACAACTGAAATGTCGCCCGGTTCGTACCCCGATATGAGCAGGGACTTCACAAACCTTGATATGCCCTCGATCTCCGCAAAGATATCGGGATAAACAACAACATCGACCGATCCGCAGGCATGCTTCCCGCTTGAGGATGAGAAAAGAGAGTCTTTGAAACTCTCGAATTCGCTGGAAGGGGATGTCTTCTCGAAAAAAATCCTCCTGATCTCCAGTTCGGGTAGATTCTCGCCTATTTCATCTACCGTTTCCAGAATCGAATCGATATTCGAAAACAGGAACTCCTTTCCGGGCTCTTGAGGAACGGTAATGAAAACCTCGTCATAAGCTGGAATTACGGCCTTGAAGAAATGCTTAAGAGCGTGACTGAAGTCGTGGAACCCATCAAGGAATAAGTACCTGCCAAACTCCCCGGATCTGAGATCCCTTTCGCAGTCATCTATTTGAGTGTAAGCATCGAAAGTGTCAAAGATTCCCTTCTTTGATAGTCTTTTTTGGAGCTCGACATATATTGACTCGAGAATCGCCGACACCTCATCGTCTTCAGAGAATATCTCACCAAAACCGCCGTTTTCCTTTACATCGTGCACCATTTCAAGCAGATAATCGACGAATACCGGCGAATCAGCGAGTTCCTCTCTTCCGATTTGATCGAGAATATCGCCTATCTCCATCCTTATCAGATGGTTTCCTACATGGATCGATGCCGGATTAAGTGCGCTGAAAAGCTCGACGGCAAACTGATCCATCGCAAGAAATCTGGAAGCAGGAATCGTTCCAACTCGTGAAATGAAGCTTTCTCTGACATATCTGACATGATCGCCGGAAGGGCCGACAAAAAAATAGGAAAACGGGTCTTTCCTGTGCACTGCCTCAAGCTCTTGAAGCATTCTTTCTGTTTTTCCTGAGGCCGAAGGCCCGATGAAAAGCGTGATTCTCATAGATATCCTCCCAATAATAAGATTCTATCACCCACAAAGCAGTGCTGACAAAGAGAGTGGATTCCGGAAGTGTTTTCGGAAAGAAATGCTCCGTTCAGTCTTGAAGAAACTCAAATTGAGATTCCTTTGAACAGATTGGATTCTCATTCGATCTACCTGTTTACGCAGTTCTTGACTCCAGTAACGGCGAAAGTCTTAATGAGGAGTTCCGGGAGTATCATCTATGACGGTCATGTAATATCAATAGTATTCGATTATCCTCTCAATTGCTGACAAGAGCCTGAACTTCTTGCTTTCCTCTTTATACAGCCGTTCTTCAATCCAGTTTCCTCGAGAATCGAAAGTGTAGTCGATACTGAGGTGGAGTTCTCCCGCACTATATTCTCTGGAGGTAATCAAGCCGGCTGAATCATAACTGTATTCAGCAATTACTACCGTTTCGTCTCCGCAGAAGGCCTCGAAAAGAGAGACATCTCTCTGAGCATTCCTCCCAATGGCCGTCTTGAGAGAGCCCGTGTATTCTAGTGAAACATAGAAGGGCTCCACTGGGAGTGAAACCCGAACGTTCCCTTCCGCTTCTCCAGCCAGTTTATATTTCTCAACAATTTCAAAGTACCCGTCCGATACTCTTCTCAGACTTTGAACGACTGATTCGCTTGAAAGAGTATTGATTTTTCTATCGAAAATGAAATCCACATCACTGACTATCGTTTCTTCGTTCAGAGAAAGCAAGTTGTTTATTGAAGAGATTTTCGAAAGACAAAAGTCGTCATATTCATAAATTACCCGGGAAGTGAGATTGTTGCTTCCATCAAAAACCGATTCTTCCAGAGCTCTACCGTCTTTGTCAAGAATGAGTTTGGTCCTTGAGAGAACCGCACCGAGTTGATTTGTCCTGACTCTAAGTATCTCCCGACCTTCCCGTTCATAAGTGATCTCGATTCTTTCAACCAGTCTGTGTGGTCCAAGAAGCGGCGGCCAGTACTCATATACCTTCTCTTCAATGACTCTATCTGAAGAATCATAGCTGAACTGTGTTTTGGAAGTGAAGTTTGCACTTGCGTTCCTGTAATATCGACTCTCCAGAACCAGTCCGGCGGTATCGTAGGTATGTTCGACTCTGCTGTATTCCTTTCCGTTGGTATGAAGTGCGGTAATAACCGGCAGTCCTTGCTGAGAGAATACCTCTATTCTCTTTGTCTCTCTCTTCTGCGGCTTCGGGACGCCGGCCTCTTCGCAATAAGTAACCTGGCTAACTGTTATCCTTTCGATATTCTCCGAAGTGCTCTCAATGGCTGAATCAACGGCTAGTGCTGCCGTCGAAAGAAGAAACAAAATGATTATTATGCAGACGCTTCTCAAAAGTTATCACCACCTTTCGGCTTTTTGTTGTTTACTAGACACCTTCCCTTTCACTCCCTTTGACTGTTTTAGGAGGGTTAAGTTTGACGAAAGCGAAGAGGGCCAGCATAGCTGCCCCAGCTATTGCGATAGCTGAACCTACTCCCAGTTTGTCGGCCATGAAGCCGATTAAGGGAGCGAATATCGCCATCAGCAGAGTCTTCAACTGTGATTCTACGGAGAGACCGGAAGCCATCGTTTTGTGATCGATGTTATCGCTGATGTAGCTAATGTTGATGGGTCGCCTAAAGTTCTCAAGGATGAACAAGAAGAAGAAGATGGCAACAGCCAAAACCTGCAACGCGAAGATCTGAAGCAGACCGCTGAATATGATTAGAATTGCACCGAAAATATACGTATAATTTAAGGCTCTCGATTCATTGCCAAACTTGCCGCTCAGTCTTCCAGCGTTTTTGGAGGCGTAGCTTGTGGCAATGTAGATAACGAAATAGACTATGCCCACGATTACGGAGGTCCTCTGTTCTGCGCTGAAGGCTATCATTATTGGTAGTCCTAGGGCCAGGGCCTTGAGGATAGGTTGAAGATATTCCTTAATAACTTTGAAAAACGCATCGTAAAGAGAGGAATTCAGCACTCCTTTGAGAGCGTCTCCATTCCTGAAAATCCCCAGAAAGGCTTTCATCGTTTCCCTTTTTTCTCCGGATCTCAACTCGCCGTCAAGTTCCTTGGGATAGAGCATGAGGTTGACAAGATTGGCGGCATAAGGCAGGACAGAAGCAAGGAATACTATCTTGTAACTCCCAGAGTAGAATACCAGAAAGGCGGCTATTAAAGCATTGATTGCCGATCCCAACTGTGATACAGCTCGCGTCGCTCCGTAGTAATGAACCTTCATGTCGGTCATCTCATTGATTCTTAAATACTCCAGTATCATCGCTTTGTGAGTTCCGGTACGAAAAGCCTCTCCGAATGCGAAAGCTATCATGGCTATCATGTACACATAGAAACTGGGAAAGAAGTAAAAGACCATGAAAGATGAAAGATAGGAAACCATTGACAGCACCATGGATAACCTTCTGCCGTACAAGTCGGCAATTATTCCAGTTGGAAGCTCAAGGAAATTTGTGGCTACTTCTCTTACGGAAATGAGAGTTCCTATCTGAAGAAAGGAAAGGCCCATCTCCCTGAAGAACAGTATCAAGAAAGGATCAAAGAAACGAAGGTTCTTCAGAAAACCGTACGCAGCGAATCTGTAGAATTGACTGTCTCGTTTAATCTGCAACTACTACCCCTCCCGAAGAGTTTAACTAGAGAAATTATACTCTGGAAAGACTCTCCGGGAACGGTAGTTCTACTTAATAAGAAAGATTCTTAGGATCAACGGAATGAGTATCATGGCGCTCATGACCCACTCCCATTTCTTGGCAGTTTTATAAGCCGAATAAAACAAAACAGAAGCAAGATACACTGCAATTGCAATATATACGAATGTCACGACACTGGCATCTCCTTTCCCTTATCTACCAAAAGAAGTGCGACCGCAACGATTATAAGACCAACTATGAAAACTGGATAGAAGTACCAGCTGTTTGCGAATCTTCCCACGGCGTTTGAGTAGATTATTGTAACGGTAGCGAATATCATGGTAATGAAAAAGGCCGGCATCGAGCTCAACCAGATCTTGAAATAGTTCTTCTCTCCAACAACATGAGCGGCAAATATTCCGGCAAGGGCCGTTGGCGGTACCATATCTCCAAGACCGGCGAGAAGAGAAAGAGCCGAACAGACAACGATGTCGTTGTTGCCGAGAAATGCTAGCAAGAATGGAACTCCAAGCACCGAGGCCGAGCCATAAGATGAGACGGCGCCAAATGCCGGAATACCCAGAGCGATTCCTGCCAATAGAGCTCCCTGCGGAAGGCCGTTTAGGAAGCCCACAATAAGGCCGCGGACTCCGTTCAGTGTCATAATCTGAATAAACATCCCCACTCCGATGAGTATAGATAGAATTCCAAGAGAGTTCTGTATGGCCGATATCGAGATTTTCAACAGATTGCCTTTTGCCCCCGTTATGGTTGCGACTATCGCGGAGAGCATGAAAATCAGGGGCAGACCGAGGGAGAAGCCCCAGCTTACGTTTTCCAGAACCATAAGTATTACCATCAGAATCAGAGGCAAGTAAACTGCAAAGCCCTTGATCGGTTCCCTCTCCCTAGATTTCCTGAATTCCTCAAGATCTACCGGCTTCACCTGGCGAGCTCCGATTATGAGCGAGGTAACAACTGCCAGGGGAAATGTCATCATGAGGAGAGGGGTTGTGAACCCAATGTAAGGCATATCGACTCCCTGGCCGATGATCATAGCGGGCAAGTTTATCGGAGGCGCAATCATTCCGTAGATTCCGCTCATTGCTATTATCGAACCGGCTCTTCGCTTGCTCAATCCGAGATTCTTCAACACCGGGAAGGCAATTGCGCCGGTAGTGAGGACGGTAGCCGTTGACGACCCGGTAATCATGCCTGCAATCATTATGAAGAAAGTGAGCAATACGAGAAGAAAGGTTGGCTTCTTGTGAAGGGCGATCGTCATGTTGCCTGCAATTGTATCAAGAAGACCCGAAACTTTGATCGATTCCATGAAAATCATCGCAGAGCCAATCACAAGTATGGTGTCTATGTAACCAAATCCACCTTCCACAAGATGTCTGAGAGGGAAGAACTCCCCGAAGGCTATCGAGCCGGCCAGTGCGGAGAACATCAATGAAACCGAAATTGGGATCTTAATGATTGCCAGACCCACGAACGTTAACAGCATTACTAAGAAATACCAGACTTCAGGCGTATAGATGACATTCACCCCCGGAAATTCAGTTCAAGTAAAAGAATATCCCGTTTTGCATGACTTCCTCATAAGAAGGAAGATTTTCGACCTCTACCGTTTCACCTATCATCATTTCGTAAGCACCGAAGAGAGATCTTATTATCTGAAGCTGTAAACCTGCTCTGTGGCTCAACGGATAATCGGGATCGTTGATAACATCATATCTGTCTCTCCATGAATCCTGTCCTGGATTCGGTGTTTCCGAAAGGAACGAAAGCGAACCTGTGGCATCTCCTATCTCAAGATGGCTGAGACCTCTGAAGGCCTTGTTTGATTCCTCAAGCTTCATTGAAACACCATAAAAGGCTTCTATTTCCATAATCGCCACGGCTCCGATTTCGAGGGCATCGGGATGACAGACCAGTGTGTAAGCCAGGCTACTACCTGATCGTTCATTTCCTTTGCTGTCGATGTAGCTGTCTGGCGTTCCACTCTCATGCATATCTAGATTGAAATCCACTTTCTCGGCTTTTACGAGCTCGATTATTGCGTACGCAAGCTGCTGAGTAGGATTTCCGTCTGCAACTCCCGGATACTGCCTGTTCAAATTCCTGGATTCCGCCCCATCATCGAGAGTGAAATCAGATTGAGCATGCTTGAAGATCTCCGGGTCAGGAATGCCCTGATCAAGGGGATCGGTTCTTCTGTCACCGTAAACCAAGAACCTTGAGCCAGATCTGCTTTCAATAGGTATAAGGTGAGGTGCCTTTCCCGTCTCGTCGGCTATAGAAGCCGCGCTGATATTCGAAAAAGGAACTACCACTACTCTGCCTTTCGTAACTACAACATTCTCTATGAAGGCTATCGCTGCGGTTGTACCCGAAACCTCTCTCGCGTGGGTTCCTCCCATTAGAAGAAACGTCGGCCCTTCGACACCGCTGTCCATGAAATACACGGGAGTATCCATATTCGTGTTTCGCAGTGGAGAGAAATAGTCAGATAACCAGGCGATGTCGGTAACACCGTATCCGGGACGCACGTCCGGTCTAAGAAAGGTTCCGAAGAGTGCGGAAGTTAGAAAGAGAGCCAGAATCAAAACTGCTTTTATTCTCATTAGTTTTCCTCCAAAGAAATAAGGGGCGCAGGTGCGCGCCCCTTCTATTGATATTGCTATTTGCCGAAGTATTCGGCCAGTACGTCTTTCAGGTCAACTGTCTTTTCGAAAGTTGCCAGGGGTACTCCGGCTTCCTCGCTAAGAGATGTGAAGAAACCGTCTTGATCAGCGTCTGATTTAGCAAAGTATGCGTCTGCAAAAGGTGCGAGTTCGGTGACTATTCTGTCGGAAGACGGACCCCTTCTAGATTCGCCTTCTAGATTGCAGATAACTACTTTTACACCACTTTCTTCTGCCGCTTCGGCGAGAGACTTTACTCTCAGGATTTCTGCCTCGATATCTATGTTGGCAGCCCCAAGGCCTTTTCCACTGGCTCCAACAACGAGCACAAGGGTCTTGAACTGAGAAATGTCGATGTTATCAACGCTTAGAAGCTTTTCAAAAGTGTATTCGAGTTTGATCATCTTTGCGACGACAGTGAATTGAAGCGCGCCGGGAGACTGCCCTGCAGATGTAACCGCTACCGGTTCTCCGAGAATCAGTTGCTCTTCAGTTCCGTCAGCCGCAAATCCGACAAACGCCGCGCAAGTAATAAGCAGTAAAGAAACTATGAACCTTTTCAAATCACATCATCCTTTCTATTTCTCAAAATTCCGGTGCCGAAGCAGATCCTAATCTTCTTATAGAGCCGGCTCCAATCATAAGACCGTTTTCTTCTACAGAAATGAGATTTGGGCCACCAAAGAAGAGATCGGGGTATGAATATACATTCAGTTGATGTCCAAGAACCTTTTCGAGGAAGTCAAGTGTAGTCTGTGAGTAGCCTTCTTCGACTCTAAGATCCCTGTAGGTTGTGTATCCTACGAACTTGGGAGTTCTTATCGCCTGATCGACCGGCATGTTGAAATCGATCAGATCGACTGCGAGCTGTACCATCGTCGAAATGATTCTGCCCCCACCTGGGGTACCGATTACCCATCGGACCTTTCCATCCTTCTGAATTACTGTCGGACAGATTGTCGTTCTCGGTCTCATTCCGCCGGTAAGGTTGATTATGTCTCCTTCTCTGTAAGAGCCAGCGAAGTTGGCCATCTCGTTGTTGAAGAAGAAACCCTTGAAATAGTAGCTGGTTCCAAAGAAACTTGATATTGTCTGGGTCCAGGCTACGGCATTTCCGTCTTTGTCCACAATCGAGAAGTGAGTCGTTGATGGAGACTCTTCCACTCCGCTTTCGTTAGCAGCTACCGACTCTAGTGCGCCCAGAAGAACCTCTTCATAAGATGATCCGTCCGCAAATGGATAAGCGTCGCCCTGATAATCGTAGTAAGAAGCTGGATCGAAGGCCTGTGACAGATCGATCGCCATGAATCTCGTTTTGGCATATTCTTTGCTCATGAAGGCCTCGTAAGGGAGATCGTAGAACTCTGGATCGCTTATGTAAGCTCTTCTGTCGACGTCTCCAAGAACAAGTGCCTGCTGAATTATGTGAACGGTCAACGGATCGTCCCAGCTCATTGCGGGAAGATTGTAGTTTTCGAGGGTGTTGAGAACTGCAATCATCTGCGGACCGGAAACAGGTGGATGCGGTACGTAGAAATCGTATCCTCTGTAAGTCCCGTGAAGCGGCTCCCTAACGATGGCCTTGTACATCTCGAGATCCGACTTCCTCATGAAACCGCCGTTCTCAATCATGAATTCCTCAATCTCATCTGCCAGGCTTCCCGTGTAGAATGTATCGATGCCTTCCTCTTTAATCCTTTCAAGAGTCTCTGCCAGCTGAGGATTTGTGAATGTAGATCCAACTTCCCATACAAAGCCCTCGTTCAAGAAATCAAAGCCATTTTCGAGAACTAGTTCGTATTTGTCGGAAGTTGTCTGGGCAAATGTCTCATCGACTATAAAACCATTTCTTGCAAGGTCAATTGCGGGCTGGATAAGATCCTTAAGAGGCATCGTTGCTCCGAGCAGCCAGGCTTCCTTGACTCCGGCAAGGACCCCGGGAACGCAGGCGCCCCTGGGAGTATAATTTGCTTTGCTTATGGTAAGTCCAAGCTCGGAAAGAGCCTCGTAAGTAGCAGCCATAGGGGCGGCACTTCGGAAATCGATAGCGTACTTGTTTCCATCTGCCATGGTAATCACAGCGTAGCCTTCTCCACCAAGACCCGATGCGTAGGGTTCGACTACTCCAAGCGCAAAACTGACAGCTATCGCTGCATCTACAGCATTTCCTCCCATTTCGAGAATCTTTGCGCCGACTTCTGCAGCGTAATTATTGACGGCGGCAACCATTCCGTTGCTTGAGGCCACCGTCGGAGCAGTGACTGTGGCAAATGAGGCGGTGAAAACAAAAGCAATTAATGTTACCAGTAGCACTAGTCTTTTCATTCTTTCCCCTCCAATCTAGAAATGTGTGTTTCTCATGAAACAGGATTAAGATAAGTCCCCAGACCGTCAACCAGTCCCTCATAGGGCGGAATGTCCGAAAGAAGGATCATCCTCTCGGGAAACATCATGTTCCAAGAATCGAGTAGAACTCTAATTGTTGCAACGTGTCTCGCAACTCTCAGATCAAGAGGATAACCGGTTTCGTCATATGGAGCGAACAATTTCCCGTCTTTGGAAGCCTGCAAATAGAACTTGTCGATCCCTTTTGTAACGAGATCTTCCGTTGTCTTTCCCCGCAGTCTTCCCTGCGAAGGATTTGACACTTCTAGAAGAACAACTTGAGCGTCAGAATTATCTCCAATCTCTCTGTGAGTTAACCCTCTGAGATTCACTGGAGACTCTTCAAGCCGGATGTCAACACCTTCCATCTCAAGCATCATCTGGGTCATTATTGCCAGTTCTCCGGAATCCTGGTGAAAGACGATTGCATTGTTTACTGGATACTCCGGTGAGGACTCATGCAGATCGCAAACTAGATCTATTTCCTCTTCAAGAACAAGATTCATAATGGCGGCAGCTACCTTTTCGGTGGAATAACCGTCTTCTCGTCCGGGGAAGGTCCTGTTCAGGTTCGAAACTTCTCCGCCTCCGAGAGTGGCTCCCGTCGGGTGAAGATATATCGTCGGATCGGGCCACTGAGAAATGGGATTAGTCCTCCGTGAACCGAATCTGAAGACTCTCTGCGAGCCGTCTGGCAATTGTATTGAGAAGAATTGAGGAGAACCTTCCATCGCATCATTGTGGGTGAAGGCGCTGTGATTTGATCTAGGTATCACATAAATAGTTCCCGAAACTGCAGTCACATTCTCGATAAAGACAACTGCTGCAAGAGTACCGCCCGGTTCGTTGGGATGTGTTCCGCCGAGAAGAAGAAACTTTCCCCCCTCTTCGGAGCCTTTGATCACATAGACCTCAGTATCGAGCATCGTGCCTTCAATAGAGGGTAACCATTCGCTTAACATTCTTATTTCAGTCACGCCTGAGCCGGGAATAATTGGCGGATCTTCCCACATTTCGGTGAATGAAAAGGCTGATAGAATCACAACGACTGCAACAATCGCAACGAATATAAGGAATTTGAAATGTCTTTTCAAGGATACCGAACCTTTCCGCCCCGCAAGACTACCAAAAATGAAGATTACTAACTATCAAAGTGCTCGATGACTAGAAACTCTTGTTCATTGAGACTCTATTAGTCTGGGGGGCTCAAAAATGATGGTACGATATAGTGATTATACTACTTATCCGTACTTAAAATGGGCGTTACAGAAACAACAACCTATCGTTAACTGAAAGATAAAGAACTCGAAAAGCCGGAGACAGCTGCAGCTTTTACTCTATTTTTCTTAATTGGCTATATGTGGCAAGTAATAAGTGAATCGAACTATATGTGTTCAGTGTACAACCACAATGTTAATGTAAGAATTCGCGCTCGGGAACTGATGCGTAGTAATACTCTCTTACAGATTGATTTGGAGGCTGAGGATGAGATGGTTGGGATTCACGATACTGGTCCTTATGACACTTCTTCTTTTTGTTCAAACGGCAGTTTCGTCGCTTGAATCTGAGAACTTCATGGTCCCCTTTCTTTCCATCATCGTCGTAGGTTTTGTCTGGGAAGCTTTCCGACAGTTCCCGGCAAGACAATCTGTTGCGAAGGATGTGAAGGGATATCCAATAGTCTTGATAGCGGTTGTTGTTGGCACACTTCTGGCCTATTTCGCCAATATCTACCTCGGCCTCGGAGCAATTATCGCAGCTTCGCTTGTCGGCCTCGTCGGTGCTGCCGTTGTGAAGGAGTATGCTGTGGAGGTCTATTGCGGAGCCTTTGTTGGGATGGTCTCTCCCGACGTGCTTCATGATTTCGGTCACACTGTCATTGCAGGAGTGATTGCGGGAACAATATTCTTCTTGACCAGGGATGTGTTCAAAGGATATGGCGGCAAGCTCGGAGCGATAGCTTTTAGTAGCTGGATACTTGTTTCGATTAGTTCCAGATGCAGGTTGCTCGATGTGCTCGTTGAATTTCGTCATTTTGGAATAAGCATAATGCTCTTCAGTATTGGCGCCGCCGTCCTGACCTATTCATTAAGCATTAGGCTGAAAAACGGCCCCGTGTTTGCCTCCTCTCTGGTCAGTCTGCTTGGAGGGCTGCTTCTTCCAGCATTTGGTGCCGAAAACGCGGCAGTAATGGCGGCCGTAGTGATGGCTGCTTCCTTTGTCGGTATGTCCTCTGGAGAGAAGTTGAAAAGCGAAGCTTCAGTTCTCTTCAGTGGATTGATTATGGGGATAATGTTCATCTATAGCGCGAATCATTTCGGAGGAGCCGGCGGAAAACTTGGAACGCTTGCCTTTGGAAGCGTGGTCTCGTCTAGGGGATTGGTATCCCTCGGAAAGATGATGATCCGAAAGAGAGACTAAATAAACTACTGTTCCAGTAATAAAGGAGATTTGATTACATGGATTACACCGTCTATGCACAGAATATCTCTTTCGATTATCGGGATTCCGTTTACGGTGGACTGATCCCTTATCTTTATGTTCAAGGGCTTTCCATTAGCTGCAAATAGGGTCTGAGCGATCCTCAGTTCAGAGTGTAGATACTCGTTTGGAATTACGTGATAGGCGAGCAGTTTCTCCAGGAATTCTCGGTCGCTGGAAACCAGCTTGAGATTCTCTTCAAGATTGAGGAGTGCCTCATTTGGAACAGCAAAGACGGTGATATGATGTTCCTCGTTTGATTGAACATTGGGATCAAGACTTTCTAGAAGCGCCCGCATGAGATCGAATCCCTTTTCTTCAAGAGCCTCCTTGATCGATGGCAGGTTTCTCCGAGAATTATGGGGGAACATCACGTGATCGATGATGTGTATTATTCCGTTTCTTGCCCCTATGTCGCCCACGATTATTAGAGTGTCTTGTATGCCCGATCCGGATTCAGTTGCTTTCGCTTCGATTATCTCTCCTTGCAGCGACTTGACTTCGTTTTCAAGGATCAAGTCCTGAGTTGCGAAAAGACCTTCCGATATGTGATAAAGGAGCACCTCTCTTAACCATTCAGGGTCACTGATAAGGGCTTCCATTGTTTCACATGGTATTCTTGCAAAGGCAACATCGCTCGGCACGAAGACTGTAATTGGCCCCTCGCCTTTAAGAACATCCACAATGGACGTCTCTTCAAAAGCAGACATTGCCACGTCCAGTATTCCGGTATTCCTCATAACCTGGGCGATGTCAGGCTCTTCGTGAGGGAATATCACCGAATCTATTACATGAATTGTGCCGTTCGATGCATGGATGTCCCTGACCAGTATGGTTGAACCGTCAACTCTAATGCCACCTCTTGAATCGATCGCAAGTGACTGACCGAGAAGCGTCTCAAGTTCTGGATTCTGGACGATCACTTGAGAGCATAGGCTTCCTGGTACTATGTGAAAGAGAAGGACTCTCCGCATAAAAGGCAGATTGTTTGAAAGGTCTTCAGCAGTGTTGTCAGGCAACTTAAGAAAAGCAGTGTCAACAGGAGCGAATAATGTAAAGGTTCCCGGACCGGAGATAAGATTGTCAAGTCCAACTACATGAATCATCTCGGTAAAACTACTAAACTCTTCAGCATCTTGAAGGATTGAGAGAATGTCTTTCTGTCCAAATGCCATTATAACCACAAGAAACAGAACCAGCAGACCAATTCTCTTTTTCATCGCTTAACCTCCCTTCTTGACTTAGAAGAAGCTGCTTACATAAGGATTCTACATCGAATATCTCTTTTCCCGGAGCAAAGTGAGGTGTGTAAAGAAAACGGGAGGCGGGTATTTCACCCGCCTCCCGGAGTAGGTATTAGAGGAACTACTTCTTTGGTTTTTCTTTCTTGCCTTCTTTTCTTGCTTCCTTCTTGACTTCTTTCTTCTTGTCCGCCATTCTGGACACCTCTTTTTCTCGCGGCTCATGTCCGCATCACTTGAATTCTAGCACTGTTCTTTGCAAGTTGCTTCCAATATTTACCCTGCGATGAAAAGTATTGGAGTGAAAAGTCTTTACTTCAATTGGATAGCGAACAAACAGCAACATCATTGATTCGAGAAGTCGTATATCGCTTGATCAGGAACCGCGCGAAGATTCTATGTGCCGGCCAAGCGCTTGAATTGTGCGATCTTCATTGAAACGAAAGGAAATTGATCGACCTACAAGTATAATATACTTACATTGAATTGAGGAGGCCATGATCAATGAGGAGTATTTTGATTAATGGTGAAGTAGCATACAATGCTTCTTCTCAAATACTTAACAGTGACACCTTCAAAGAGATTCTTGCCGAGTTGATAAGGGACTCCGAAGAAAAGAAGAACTCGCTTCTTTCATTGTTCGAGCCGTTTTTGAAGAATACAGATACGGTAGATATTTCTAAAAAGTACGATATTGAGGGGATTATTCAGCTTCTTCTTGCACTTACGGTCGATCCGATTGAAAAGATTGACGGTTCGCCGTATTACTCCTTCCCAAAGATGAGTAACAAGAAAGAACTTCTTGTGCGGTTTGTCGAGAGCTTGTTTTCTCTCTGGAGAAACAAGCACAGATTCATTGTCAAGAGAGATGAGTACACTCCGAATCGCTTCGATAGAATTTTCAAACAGATGGTTCTAGTTAGAACTAACACCGATCTCAAGGGTTTGGTACTCAGCCTCTACAGGCAGATATTGATAAATGTTTCCGACATCAGACTCAAGATTTTGAGACAGGAGCCGGGTGGTGCTCAGGTGGGATTTATTGTGGACCTGCCTGAAGTAGATAAGAAAGTTAGGGTAGCCGGAGCCGACTTTCTTTACGAAATGGCATGCATCTGGAGTATAGTCTTCGAGCCGCCAGTAATCTTCTATACCAGGTCAAACAAGAGACAGGGATTGTTTAGGGTCTACGACAAGCCTGTCTTGAAAAAACTGGACATTTCTTCGGCAAAAGACTGGTTCTTGTTCCCCATTCACGTAGGCTCAAAACTTGTTTTCGTGGTGGTTAACAAAGAGTACCTGGCTCTGGCCGCCGGTCTGGGGAATCTATTCGAACTGGCAAGTTTCGATATCGTTAAGCACAAGAAGCCCGATGGCATATATGTTTTGGGATTAGACAACTCTCTCTTCGAAGAAAGAGGGGACTTCAACGGGGTTATTTACAGAGAAGACGACGGTACTTATGTGGGCTTAGTCGGAGACGATCCCACGATCGACTATTTCGGGTATATGAAGAAGATGATACTCACGATTCACAATCTTCTCGTTATTGACGAGGGAAGGTTGCCAATTCACGGTGCCCTTGCGAACATAAAACTTAGGAATGGGAAGAAGGCCAACGTAATGCTGATTGGCGACAGCGGAGCCGGTAAGTCCGAAACCCTTGACGCTTTGAACAGGCTTTCTTCGGAAGTATCCGAGGTAAACATCTTGATCGATGACATGGGTTCTCTCGACATAACTTCATCCGGTTTCGTGGTCGCGTACGGTACTGAGACGGGAGCATTTGTGCGTCTCGATGATCTTCAGCCGGGGTACGCCTATTCGACGATGGATCGAAGCATATTCATGAATCCTAACGAGATAAACGCCAGAGTGATTGTCCCCTATTCCAACTATACGGAGATTATTAAGCCGACAAAGATTGATTACTTTCTATATGCAAACAACTTCGACGAGAACACCGAGGACGACCTTCGCATTTTCAGTGACCCTGCCGAAGCTGCAAAGGTCTTTTCGAGCGGCGCCAGGATGGCCAAAGGGACTACATCCGAAAAGGGTCTGACCTACAGTTACTTTGCGAATCCTTTTGGAGCAATTCAAAGGCGAAATAAACATGAGGTAATAGCCGATCGTTATCTAAAAGCCATGATAGAAGCGGGGGTAACGGTTGGGGAGGTCAGGACGAGGTTAGGAATACCGGGATTCGAGATGGAGGGGCCTCTGCGAGCCGCGAAGGCTATGTTGAAGGCTATAGACGAGCAGGAGTGAGATAGAGCTTATGCCTGCTACAGCTGGTAGAATCTTTAATTATTGGCAAAGACAGACGTATCGATTGGGTGGTGAAAGAAGTGTCGAGAACCGTAATTGAAGTGATGAATCTCCGGAAATACTATGGCGATACGAAGGCCGTTGACGGAATTGAATTCGATCTCAGAGAGGGAGAAGTACTGGCCATTTTAGGTCCCAACGGTGCCGGTAAGACTACAACTGTTGAAATGCTCGAAGGATTGAGAAAACCGGACGCAGGTAAGATAGAGTATTTCGAGGAGAAACTCCCTCCTTCCAGCGAGAGGGTGAAGGAGGAGATTGGTGTTCAGCTACAGTCGTCAAGTTTTTTCGAGTATCTCTCTGTCAAGGAGACTCTTGACCTTTTCAGAGGTCTTTATCGAAAGAGTATTCCATCAAAAGACCTGATCGAAGAGGTCTCACTGGAAGATAAAGAGAAAACCTACACCAAGAATCTCTCGGGAGGTCAGCTCCAGAGATTGGCGGTTGCAGTGGCTCTTGTAAATGATCCGAGAGTAGTATTTCTGGATGAACCGACTACCGGACTGGATCCTCAGGCAAGGAGAATGCTGTGGGAGACGATATTGGCTCTGAAGAAGAAGGAAAAGACGATAATCCTTACGACTCATTACATGGAAGAGGCAGAGAGATTGGCCGACAGAATAATCATAATGGATTACGGAAAGATAATCGCAAGAGGGACTTTGGATGAGCTCATTGACTCTATCGATGCTGAGAATATCGTCACTTTCGGTGTTCAGGGAGAGAATCCAGTACCTAAGGAATTTCTTGATATGGAAGGTCTTCAACATGTTGAGAACCGCGAGTATTCGGTGACAACGAGGGACGTTGAGAGAATTTTGGGACGGCTTTTCGAGAGATCCAAGAAGTTTGGTCTACTCCTGGACGACGTTACGATTCGAAAGCCCAATCTGGAGGATGTCTTCATCACCCTTACCGGCAGAAAACTGAGGGACTGAGGTGATTCCATGAGCAGATTGTGGAATTTCACGTCGGGGCTTTTCAAGAGCGAAATCAGAGAGTTCCAGGTAATGTTCTGGAGTTTCATATTTCCGTTGATTCTCTACTTCATCCTGACATCGGTTTTCGGGTCCTTTTACGGGAGCGATACGCAGGGAGTGAGTTTCAGAGTAGGGATTGTGAGGGAGGAGAATCTTGCGGGATTTGGAAAGATTATCGATGAAGTCATTGAAGGGATCTCCTCGGAGAGCGGTCCGTTTGTCAAGCAAGAGTACGGGTCAATCGATGATGCTCTAGATGATCTTAGAGAGGGAAGGCAGGATATCGTGCTCGTTATTCCCGCCGGAACCAACGCTAAAATGACAAGCGCGCTGGCGCTCAAGATGGGTGAGGTGCCGCTTCGAGTCCATTATATCAGCGGCAAGGAATCGTCCTCAATCGCTTCGAGTATTATCGAGGAAGTAATAAACGAAGTGAATCTCGAGATCGAACGGCGGGGCGAAGGAGAGTTTCTCGATATTGTGACTGAGACCAGAGTTATTTCCGCCATTGAAGAAAAGCCCTTTGACTACAAAGAATACATCTTTCCCGGGGTAGCTTTGATGATGATTCTCTCGGTAGCTCTTTTCAACAGCCCTATTGGTCTAATCCAGTACAGAGTCTCCGGTGTTAATAAGAAACTCTACACAACGCCTTTAAGATCTCTTGAATACTTTGCGGGCCACTTCTTCAAATTGATAATAACTATGCTGATCTCATTATTGCTTCTTTACCTTGTGGCCACTTTTGTATACAGGGTTGGCGGTTCAATCTTCGATATCAGGTTTATCTTGACTCTGCTCTTTTCAATGATTGTTACTGTATCTTTTGGTCTAATGATAGCTTCCTTCTCAAAGAAGCTATCGACAGTCACCGTGCTTGGGCAGAGTCTGTACCAGATAATGATGTTTCTCGGTGGCCTTTACTTCCCCGTATTTGATCTCCCCTGGGGTCTCCGGTGGTTGGTATACGCATTACCGACCACCTATCTTGTTGAGCTCAGTAGAAGGGTAATGGGCTACCAGTTCGCGCCGCTTTCGGTGGGCTGGCTGATAGCGGTACCTCTAATCTGGACCACATTTTCACTGGTCGTTTTTGCCGTGAATTTCAAGAAGGTGATGGGCTATGAATAGAAACAAGTTGAAAGCTGTCTTCATCGCCTTTGCAAAGGAAGCGTTCAGAAACAAGCTCGAAGTATTCTTCACACTGTTCTTCCCAATGATATTCCTGCTGCTCTTCGGTTTCTTTTTTGGCGGCTCAAGTGACTATCAAAAGCCCTCTGTAGGGCTTTATCAGACGGGAAGTTACGATATTTCTCCTGTTATTGAGGAGACGGGGGCATGGAGTCTGAACCTCTTTGACGATGAGCTGAGCCTGGAAGAAGTGATAAGAAGTGGGGATATCTTGCTGGGAGTTACATTCGATGGCGAGAAGATCTCCTATCTCTACCGTGAGGGTGATGTTGGTCAGATGAGTACCATAGAAATGGCAAGGGCAAGTATCTCAGCGGCCGTTGAGAAGAAAATCAACAATGTGAAATCGGTGATTGTTGTTGAGAACATTCCCGAGACGGCCGGAAGAGTTCGCGCAACCGATGCCGATTATACGATGTCAGGCGTTGTAGCGATCTCTCTCCTTTCGGCCGGGATGTTTTCAGTGATAAGCGTCTTTGGAAGGTACAGAAAGAGGGGAGTTCTGGATAGATTCAAAATCACTCCACTCAAACCCATGACTTTCATTTTTGGAAGCACTCTGACGAGATTCCTGGTCAGTCTGGTGTCAATCATCCTGATCTTGATAGTGAGCAGACTTCTGTTCAAGACAAGCTTTCAGATTGATTGGCCCCTTTTCCTTATGTCGATAGTCTCATCGACCCTCGGGATGATGGCTCTTGGCCTTTTCCTTACGCTGCTCTTCAGGAATCCGGAAACGGCCGATACGGCAGCCAGTATACTTATGGTGATAATGATCTTTCTCGCAGGAATATACTTTCCACTGACATTTCTGCCCGGTTATCTGAGAGCTATATCGATATTTCTCCCCGTTAAGTACGTGGCGGAAATAATAAGGCATTCGCTCGGAATCGAGATGGTCTCGACTATGTATTTTGTGATAACCAATCTCGTTCTTTCGATTAGCGGAATCCTACTGCTGTATTTCACAGGAAGGAGATACTTGAGAGCATCTTGAATGACCCGTGACTTGTCTGCTATTCTTCAAGGAAGCGATTGTGATGAGTTCTGCTAGATGGCGACGAATTTCAGAAGGGAGGCTTTTTTAGTGAGTGAAACTGTAAGAATTGCTGAAGGGATCCACTGGATAGGAGTGAACGACTTTGAGACGCATCTCTTCGAGTCGCTTTGGCCCATTCCAAGAGGAGTGTCCTACAACTCATATATTCTGATCGATGAACAGGTCGTTCTCATTGACACTGTCAAGGGGCCTTTTTTCTCGGCATATCTCGACAAGATAAAGTCGCTTCTTCCCGCTGGAAAGAAGGTCGATTATCTAGTGGTTAATCATATGGAGCCCGATCACTCCGGTTCTATCAAGGTCCTTAAAGAGGCCTTCCCCGACATGAGTGTGGTCGGAAATGAAAAAACCATGGATATGCTAAACGCCTTTTATGGAGTGACCGATAACGTGGTAAGGGTTGAAGACGGGGAAGAGCTTAACATAGGCTCCAAAACACTCCGATTCTTCATGACGCCTATGGTGCACTGGCCAGAGACTATGATGACACTTGAAAAGACCACGGGTGTGCTGTTTTCCGGGGATGCATTCGGAGGTTTCGGAGCACTTAACGGCGGGATTTTCGACGACGAAGTCGATGTGGACTTCTTTGAGGATGAAGTTCTCAGATACTTTTCAAATATTGTCGGTAGATACAGCGCAATGGTTCAGAAGGCCTTTGAAAAACTAAGAGGTGTTGACATAAAGGTTATCTGCGCCACTCACGGGCCCGTCTGGAGAAAGAACCCTTCAAGGATTCTCGATCTTTATGATCGCTGGAGTAGACAGGAGACGGAGGAAGGCGTCGTTCTGGTATACGGTTCAATGTATGGGAACACGCAGAAGATGATGGAGGCGGTAGCTTCGGGTCTCGTCGAGGGGGGCGTCGAGAAAGTCAGGGTTCATAATATTTCGACTACGCACATTTCGTTCATCATAAGAGACATCTGGAGGTACAGGGGCCTTGTGATGGGAAGTTGTACCTATAATATGGAGCTCTTCCCTCCGATGAAGCAACTGGTTAGCGCGATAGAGAACAGGATGATGAAGAATCGCAAGATAGGTGTTTTCGGTTCCTATACCTGGAGCGGTGGAGCCCTAAAAGAGCTTCAGCAGTTCGCTTCTAGATCGAAGTGTGATCAGGTGGGTCCGGTGATTGAGTCGAAGAGTTGTCCAACGCAAGAGGATCTCGACAAATGTGTTGAACTGGGCCTTAACATGGCAACGGCGATCAAGTCATGAATCCCCGCCTCTCTCTTCTGCAAAGTCGATCGGAAGACTTTATGAGAAGTGTGATCAGGGCATATCATTGAGAGATCAATTTCATACTGAATAACCCATATACTAGGATTTCAGAAGGTACGACAAGGAGCCTCTCAACTAGTAGAGGCTCTTTCCTTTCTTCTGAGCTGCTCCTGCCATTTGCCGCATCGGTCACCCCAAACTGCGATAATTTCTCCGTCTGCTTTCGCGTTGATTACCTCGCAGTTGTTCGAACAACCGTTACAAATGAAGCTGGAAGGCCGGAAATCGAGATTGAGATAGTCAAATCCCTTGAAGGAAGATTCCACAGCCTTTCTCTCGATCTCTTCGCGGGCAAGAATCGCGGCGCCTATGGCACCCATCACATCGTAGTTACTCGGCACAATCACTTCATGTCCGACGGCCTCTTCAAATGCCTTTTTTATTCCCTTGTTGGCTGCTACTCCACCCTGAAAAACAAAAGGCGGCTCAAGTTTCTTGCCTCTACCGAGATTGTTTATGTAGTTCCTAACTAGTGCTTTGCACAGACCCCAGATAATGTCGGACTTAGAGAATCCGTATTGTTGCTTCGCAATCATATCGGACTCGGCAAAAACCGTGCATCTTCCGGCAATCCGAACTTCCGTCGTTGCCTGAAGTGCGAGCTCTCCAAACCTCTCAATCGGTACGCCGAGCCTTTCTGACTGATGATCGAGGAAGGAGCCGGTTCCTGCCGCACAAACAGTGTTCATGGCAAAGTCGGTCACCATCCCTTCTCTAATCAGTATTATTTTCGAATCCTGGCCGCCTATCTCAAAGATCGTCCTCACTTCTTTGACTTCTCTGAATGCCGCCACCCCGTGAGCTGTAATCTCGTTCTTAACAATATCTGCACCAAGGAGGACGGCTGCCAGCTGCCTGCCACTGCCAGTGGTTCCAATGCCAAGGACGGTGGGATCGTTATGTTCTTCCCTCAGCCTAGAAAAACCGAATTTAACGGCGTCCATAGGCTGACCGTTGGTCCTGACATAATACTTGAAAACTATCTCGCCGCTTTCGGAAAGTGCCACTATGTTGGTACTCACCGAACCGACATCTACTCCAACAAAGATCTCCACAGAAATCGCCTCACTTGTTTGCGGCAATGCGTTTGCGCTTAGAGTTTCTTATAAGATCAACAAAAGCCTCTATTCTCGTTAAGCTGTTCGCCTTTCCTGTCTGTTCATCTATTGCAAGTGTGAGAACAGGTATACCGTTCAGTTCGGAAATCCTTGGGATGACACTTTGAGAGACCAATTCAGGAAGGCATGCAAAAGGCATCAAATGAACAACTCCATCAAATCCCCTTTTGCTGTAGTCGACTATGTGACCAACATTCTGCTTCGCATGCCCGCCAATAATGATCTTTATGTACTCCGATCCCATTTTTATTATCTCTTTTTCGCGACCCTTGCCGAAAAAATTGTGATCGACCCATTCTCCAACGTACTGCGATCTCTCGGCCTCACAACCCAAATTGCACAGGGTGTTTTCTATTTCCAGGTTAATGCTTGATTCAATTACGACAAAGATCTCTCCTACAACCCCGATTCGTATCTTCTCTTCTTCGTCAATATGATGAACATCGATTGATGCGATCATGTCGCGGGCCAAAGAATTTGCCCTCCTCACTTCATCAAGTGTCCAACACTTTTCATATTCATCAGAAATCCTCTCGAAGACCTTCTGTGACGTCCCCGGGACTTTCTCGTAGGGCATAATCTTGTGAATTTCTTTGTCGAACCGATCGAGATCCTTGAGCATCGTCAGGACAATTCGAGCAACTCCAATGACCTTGGCAAAAGAGGTCTTTCCCTTGATCTTCAAGAACTTCGAAATATCGCCTTTCAAATCACGCTTGACAGAATCGAAGATAATTACTTCGACATCATAACCGATCTGATGAAGAGTCCTTTCATGAAGCTCTCCATAAAAACCGGCCCGGCATGGACCGTGCCCACCGCTTGAGACAATTATCTCAGCTCCCCGCTCACACGCTTCAATGTAATTGCCCATGAGCACCTTGTACGGGAAACAAGCGAACTCAGGACTATGCTTCGTGCCAAGATCAATTGTCTTCTGAGTGGGTCGCGGAGGAACGATAACCTCATGACCCAGCATCTCGAGAAGCTTCTTATACACCATCACATTGCCCAAATATGGAAATGAATACTTCACTGCCTATCTCCCGCCTTCTTGGACTTCCTACCCAACATGTCTACGAAGGCCTCGACCCTCGTCTGAAGATGGTTTTCTCCTGTGTGTTCATCGATTCTCACCGTCATGAAGGGGATTCCCGATTCCTCAGATTCTATCTCGAGCAGTTTCCCAAGAAAGGCATCAGGTCCGCAACCGAATGCAGTAATGTGTATGACTCCGTCGACCGAACCTTCTCTGAACATGCTGTAGGCCGCTCCAAGAAGTTTATCGCTGAAAGTCCAGAAGAGACTCTTCTTCATCTTTTTCACGTGCTTCTTCAGAAGTTTAGGAGGTATCATCTCAAACGTCGTCACCTCTGCACCAAGCTGCCGCAGTCTCGTAGTCACGTCCATACTGATGAATTCATCATAGACATCATAGACGTAACCGAGGAGGCCGATTTTCAGGGAGGTGTATCTCTTTTCAATAGGTGCGCCCGCCCCGTCGAGTTCGGCCCACGCCTCTTTGATGGTCTTGCCTTCCAAACAGAGATTTCTGAAGTTTTTCCATCTCCTTGCTGCAGAATGACTTGCTCTTCGAATTTCACTTTTGGAGACTCCGAGTTTACCGGCAATGGGATAAATCAATTTTGGTGAAGAGATGTCTTCAGTGCTGCTCTGAATGTCCAGTGTGAGCAACTTCGACCTGGCGGCCGGGACTCCGTGTTCTATCATGTCGGGTAGCCCCATGAATTTGGGACAGAAGTATTTGCCCTTCTCAACAGAAACCATTCTAGGCACAAATACATAATCCACACCCTGATCGACCAACCTGAGAACGTGACCGTTGTATATCTTGATTGGAACGCAGATCTCGGGAACCGAAACCCCGATCCCTCTGTCAATCGTCTTCTTGTCGGTCTTTTCCGTTGTGATTACCTCTATTCCCAATTCTTCAAAAAGATGGACCCAGTACGGCCCGTAATAATAATATAAGAGAGCTCCAGGTATTCCTATCTTCAACTTATCTCTTCCTCACCGACCCGTACCGACAGGGTGTGGCATTTGGCCAATATCAAATATAGCACCCGTTGTCGACTGGAACAACGCTTTCAATGTAAAAGCTTCTGATCGGGACCAGTTTCGGACAACGCCTGTGTCTGTCGGTTTAATCTCTCTTTAATAACAACGGGGATAAACTTGGTTCATAACCAAACGAAGAAGGGAGGTAAAGAAAATGAAAAAGCTACTATTCTTGATTGTCCTGGTCTCCGCGTTTTTCTTCTCCGGGTGCGTGGATCTTACTTTTCCAGGGGCTGACGAGGGAACGGTGAGAGTTGTTCTTACCGATGCGGTAATTCCTATCGAAGAGATTGACTCTCTTATGGTAAGAATTGAAAGCATAAAGCTATATGGATCCGAGGACGTTCCTCCAGAAGAATACGAGCCTCTTGTGATCGTCGACGAACCATTCGAAGTGGACATTCTTACTCTGGTGGGAACGACTTTCGAACTTCCCGACACTACAGGGGTCGTCGGTGTATATAACCAGTTGCGGATAGAAGTGTCTGCGGCAACTATGACGGCCAACGAGATAGTCTATCCCGTCACTGTCAACTCTGGGTCACTGAAGATCAATAATCTAGGCCTCGATATCAACGAAGGTTCTGTGACGAATGTAGTTCTTGACTTTGACTTGTCAAAATCACTGAAAATCAACGGCCAGTGGGAGGAGATCGTCAGTGAAGCCGAGATCTCAGGGGAGAAGAAGAGCCACGAAGACAAGGTACACATGACGCCCGTAATCCATGTGCGCCATGGAAGCCTTTTAGATGTAACGGGAATTGCCTCTTCGGATCAGTTGCCTCTCCTTGTAGCGCTGTTTCCCGAAGGTAATGGCGAGGCTCTTACGACGTTTACCCATATCGACAATCCGATCTGGGAAGAAGGCGAATTCAGATTCTGCAAGGTCGGACCGGGGGAATACAGGCTGGAGTTCTTCGACAATTACAGGGAAGAGGGATTCTCAGTCGATGAAAGCGAATCCAGATATCAGTCCCTTTCAGTTACCGTTGCAGACAAAGACGTCGATCTTGGTACAATTGTCTTGGTTGAGAAATAGGTGCTGCAAACAGTTAAATCTCGATTTGTCATCAAGGAGTTTGGGTTATTAAATGTAAAGCACGAGCGGTTCATCTGTTAATTACTGCCATTGGTTTGCGGAAGTGAAGGTGAAGCTCATATGAAGAGAGTCATTTGTCTCGTCTCCACTATTGTTTTGGCATTTTCAGCCGCACTTTCGGTAGGTACTGTGCTTGAAAACGAGCAGTCTCTGCTTGGTTATCTGGTTGGGGGCGGGGACTTTGAGCTATCAGTGAATATCAATTTGATTCAGAAGGTGCAGCAGATAGCTGCTGGCGAGATTCTTGCAATGTTTGTTCTTCCCGAAGGGTTGATAAGGGTAGTGACCGACTCCAGAGTATTTACACTCTCTTCAGATGGTGAGATTTCCGAAATAACGGAAACTAGCAAGGCCGGCATTTCATCAGAAGTAAAGATGATTGACGCTTTCTCTCTTGTTTCTATACAGTCAAGGGAGGAGGTTCGCGGTATCTTTCTTGTACAGGAAGAGAACGGTTACTTCTGGCATGTGATAACTGAAACGAAGTCCTACAGGTTAGCTAGCAGTTTTGCTTCAACGCTGAATGTAATGGCGAATGAGAAGGCGCTTGAGGAGGCCAGCAAAAGGCTGGAGAAAGCACCGGGCGAGGAAGAGGATTTGACTCCTTCGGAAAAGCCAGGCAAGCCCGACGATCCGGGCAAGCCCGATGATCCAGGTAAACCCGATGATCCAGGCAAGCCCGACGATCCTGGTCAGCCAGACACTCCTCCCGGCAAAGAAAACGGAAAGAATTGATACTCGATGAAACTCTTGATAGTTGAAGATGAGAAAAGGCTTCTCGATAATGTCGTCTCCTTTTTTGAGCGTTCGGGATTTCTTGTGGATGCCTCTCAGAACGCAGAAGAAGGGCTGGATCTTGCCCTTGAGCGTAGCTATGATTGCATTGTTCTCGATGTCCTCCTGCCCGGCATGAACGGTTATGAGTTCTGCCGCTTTCTGAGAGAAGAGATGAAGTCCGATGTCCCAATAATAATAATCACCGCACTTGGCGAAGTTGACAACAGGATTGAAGGACTGGAGATCGGAGCAGATGATTACGTGCCCAAACCGTTCGATCTGCGTGAGCTGGAAGCCAGAGTTAAAGCTCTTGTAAGACGTAATCAGCGTAAGGTAGAGCCGATACTTCAGTACGGTCCTCTCAGTTACGATTCGAGAAAGGAGGTCTTCACCTGCTCCGGGGGAAGACTGGACCTAACCTCAAGAGAGGTTTCAATCCTCGCGCTGCTCTTTCGCAACCCGGGAACCGTCTTCTCCAGAGAGGAAATTACCGACAAGATCTGGGAAACAGGCTTTGAACCGCGCAGCAATATTGTTGATGTCTATATTAACTACATAAGACGCAAGTTGGAGTCGGCTGGGATGTATGACGTAATCGAAACGGTTCCGGGAAAGGGGTACAGATTCAGGAGCTTGGCAGATGACGGTTAAGGGAAAGATCTCACTGCTTTACCTTGTGACCTATGGCACCGTGGTTATTTCACTGGGCCTGACGGTCTTTTTTGTCCTGAGGAATCTGGAATTTCGCAGGATAGATAATCTGCTCCTATCATTTCATAACGATATTGTCAACACATACAAGTTTGCAGGTCAAGAAAGCAAACTCCTGAGTCTTGCGGGAAATGAGGACTTCGGATTCGCCATATACATAGAAGATGAACCAGTAGCGAGTTTTCGGGCTGAACCGGAGCTATTCAAGGAAGTTGTAGGAATCGGAACCAAAGGAGATCATCGATATAGAGCGACTGTCGAGCTTATCGAAGGAGCCGAAGAGAGATTCGTGACTTTCTACAATCTCGAAAAGTCTGAGGAGTATCTTAAGTTTGCTCTCGCAGTAGTGGTCTTTTCCTCGTTGTCGATCCTTTTGGCCGTAAGTCTCATTGGAACAGCATTCACTAGGAAATTGATAAGACCTTTTGAAGAGGCCGGCAACCAAATGGAGCTAATTAGCAGAACGGGATTGAGGGATGCCAGAATTGCGCTCAAAAAGAGTGGAGACGAGGTTTCGAAGCTTGAAAGTGAAATCAATAAGGCGCTGAGTAGAATCGAGCAGTTGATTAACGATGCGAAGCAGTTCTCTTCAAGAATCGCTCACGAATTGAGAACGCCCCTCGCAGTAATGAAATCGAATCTTCAGCTCTCTTTGGCCGGCAGTTCCTCGGAAGAGAGTATGCGAGAAGCCTTGAGAGAAACCCTTGAGGAAGTGGAAAAGCTCATAAGGCTCTCTGAAGAGTATCTGCTTCTGTCACGTACAGAGATCTCGGTACCGATTGAAAAGAGAGAGATAGATCTCTCCCGACTTGTACTGGAGACTACTGAGAAGATCATGATCCTTCATCCCGACAAAGAGATTGAAATACAGATTCTTCCCGAGATAATGGTCAGTGCCTCCGCATACATGATCGAGCACGTAATAATGAATCTTCTTGACAACGCCTGCAAGTATTCTACTGACGATTCTTTGGTGATCATGCTTACCCGTGAAGAGGAATTCTCTCTGTTATCTGTTTCCAACAAGGGAAAAGCCGTTGATTTCATGAGACTTGGTGAATCTGCGAAGGAAGTGAAAGGCCAGGGATACGGTCTCGGTCTGAGAGTGGTCTTATCGATTTTGCGTGCGCACAATCTTCGGCTTGATTACGAACATGAAGAGGGCGTCAATAGATTCATGATCGAATTTCCCTGTGAGAGCAATTCTCAATAGCATAAGACACGTCCTGGAAGCCGTCCGACTAGTCGTGTGCATTCATTCATAAGTTCCAGTTTGAAAGTAGTCTGGTAAGATCGAGTATCACTGACAGCCGGAGGAAGAAAATGAAGCTAAATGATTTCAAACTGGAAGTTTACTTTGAAAAGCACGAGTTCGGCGCACCCCACCTTCTTGCTCAGTCTGACTGTGAAGCCATGACGATCGGTGAGTTGCTGAAAATGGACGGCGAGTCCCCCTCAAAGTTCATGGATACATGGCTTGGCTACACCGAAGTTCCCGGCAATCGCGATTTGAGGGTGCAAATTTCCAGGCTTTACTCGAGTGTCAAAACGGAAGAGGTTCTGGTTCACTCAGGTGCGGAAGAGGCGATCTTCAACTTCATGAATGTTTTCCTTCAGAAAGGCGACCATGTGATCTGCCAGTTTCCAGTTTATCAGTCACTGTACGAAGTCGCCAACGCAATCGGATGTGAAGTGACCCGCTGGGAACTGAGAAGAGGAGGTAAAGAATGGCGCTTTGATGTAGATGAACTGAAGGATCTTGTTCGTCCAGAAACCAAACTGGTTGTGATAAACAATCCTAATAACCCGACCGGATACCTTGTGCCTAACAGAGACCTGATGAAGATCGCTTCCTTTACCGAAGAAAGGGGGATTTTCGTTTTTTCCGACGAGGTCTACAGAGGGCTTGAGCTTGATCAATCTGTAGAAAAGCAGAAGTCCTTTGCAGATATTTCCGACAACTCTCTTGCACTGGGTGTGATGTCTAAATCCTACGGATTGGCCGGCTTGAGAATCGGCTGGGTTGTATCTCACAACAAAAGCGTCCTGGAATCAATGACAAGATTCAAACACTACACTACGATCTGCAACAGCGCGCCCTCGGAGTATCTTGCCTGGAAGGCGCTGTGTGTAGGAGACAAGATCCTGAAAAGGAACAGAGCGATAGTCGTCCAGAACTGGGATCGGGCCGCGCTCTTCTTTGAGAAGCACTCGTCGGTATTCAGAGTTTCGAGGCCAAAGGCAGGGCCCATAGCTTTTGTACAGTTCGTTGGAGGGGACGTCGAAGACTTCTGCTCGGTGGTCCTGGAAAGCGCAGGAATTCTACTTCTTCCCGGATCGATGTACGATTTCGAAGGCGGCTTCTTCAGAATGGGATTCGGCCGAAAGAGCTTTGCTGAAGGATTGGAAAGGCTAGACGAGTTTCTGGAGTTGTTTGGAAAATGATTATTCATTTAGGCGACTACTGTTGTCTATATGTGAATATAGATTCAGATCGACCAGGCTAAAGGAAATGCAGCTTCCCGAATGAGATTCCTTAACCTGCAGGCAACAGCCAGACCGGTTGACTTTAACAATTACTCGTGGTAGAATTATCATTGAAGACGCTTTCAGAGCGTCTTTTTTCTTTCCTCTATGATTCTAAACAAAACTCTGATCGCCGAACGGAGCGAGAGGCTCTTAGTGTCGCCCAACCATTCTTGCGCTTGGAACCGATGTCCCTATGCTCCTCTCGGAGAACGGTGAACCGAGAACTGATTACCCGTTCTTCCAACTTTGCAACTTGGATCTTGGAACTGACAACTGTTCTAAAAGCCGTGGTTGGTTGGAGCTTAAGGAAGAGAAGACAGCAATCACCCGGCGGAAGAATATCAACTTGTTTGAACCAACTCAATTTGCCATCCTGATGTGCTCTTGATCAGGATCTGGTCTTTGATCTTATCGGTGAACGGGTCCATGATCCGGGACGGCCAACGGCGAGTCGCTTCTAACAGCGCACAGCGGCTTTCAATACCGAGATGCTGAAACAAGTTCATGACGAATAGGGACGCTTCCAGAATTGCTTAATACTGTCATCCGATGATGCCTCTGCACGGGATCTCGCTCCAAAATCCCTCTCTTGTTTTGAGCATCTTGGAGTGCAAATGTCTCTTCCCGAGATTCACCCTTCACGTTATTTGGTCAGTGATCCATATGTATGACTCCTGCCAGCAACCAAGAACGGGCATCGAACAACCTTTCTTGTGGAACTATTTCAGATCGTCGCCTTTTCTCGCAAACAAACCACTAACACCCTCCGACGCTACGTGGCCCTCCTCACGTAATGGAGTACTTAAAATCATCAAATACAAGCTCGCGTAAGAACCAGTATATTGGTAGCATTTAGCTCCCTGACTTATGTGTAATGAGGAGCTCGCTGAACGGGATAAGTTGGAAGAGAATGAGAAACGGACTGGAGAGAATGTACTGGATCATTTCTCTTTGGATATGAGTGAATTCTCCAAGAGAAGTGAACTGTCTGGCAAACAGTGTGAAATCCTTTCCAAGCTAAAGGGTGAGGCACTTCCAGCTTGCTTGGAAATCCGGCCAAAAATCTGCAAACATGCTCACATCTTCACAAGCTGTATGACCCTCTCAGGGTAATGGGCTCATCTCTTTGGTTCATCTTTGTGATATCGCGCTTGGTCAAAAGCGATTAACTTGATATAATATTAACCAAATACTACAATTTGTATGCATGTGAGATGCTGAGTGTCGTCAACGGTTCTCCTGAAATAGTTACATATAGCGCATGTTGAGATGCAATTTCATCTGTGGAATAAGATGGTGATTTGTTAATGCTGTTATCTGCCCTGTCCATTTTGGCAATTGCCCATTTCAGTTAGGTCAAACCGAGGAGGTGGGAGCATGAGTTCAGAAGAAGGCTTTCTGTTTCATACTCGAGGAATTGACTTGATTGAGACCTGCAAAGGTGGAAAAGAAGGAGATATTCTCGAGTGGTCTGTGAGACAACAATCCGGGGGGCAGAGAGATGGAGAATGAAAAAAAGACAATTCGCAGGTTTGTTTTCAAGCTGTTCAAGGTTTACTGGAAACGGGAACTGCTGGCTGCAGTTCTGGTCGGCGTGATGATTGCACTTGCAGTTGTCTTTCCGCTCTTGATAAGGCTGCTAATAGATGTAGTTATCCCTTCTGGCGACATGGACCTTCTCGTAAAGTACGTTTTGCTTGTCGTCGGGCTCTGGTTTGGAAGCTTGATCTTCACATATTTTGGAGAGGTGGTTTTTGAAACCACAGCCCTCATGGCAAAATCGGACTTGCGGAAGCAATTGTTAGAGAAGATGTTTGTTCTTCCTTTCGACTATTTCTACAAGAATAAAACCGGCGAGTTAGTATCGAGATTAATATCTGATCTGGAACTCGTAGGAACAGTTATAGCGCAGGTATTTCCGATACTGTTATTGGGAATCGTTCAAATATCGGCGATTCTAGCAATCATGTTTGCTTTTAACTGGAAATTAACTCTTTTGCCCCTGGGCTTCATCATGTTTTCCTTTCTTGTGATAATGTTCTTCAATATTATGGTGGAGAAAAGGAGCAAAGTTGAGAGAGAAAAATTCGGCGAACTGGCGGGAGTCACAAGTAACATAATCGATAATATGAAACTGATCAGAATCGCCATGCCATTTTCCTGGGTCACAAATTTCTTCGATCGTTTTCAAGGAGACCATGTTTATGCGGGCAAGAGGTTCATAAAGGCGATAAAAATCGCAGGTGCACTCAAGACGTCGATAAACGGGCTTATTTCCTTTTCGCTGCTTGCCTACGGTGGTTACCTGGTAATGAAAGGCGAGATTACCGTAGGAATTCTGATCACTTTCTGGGCTTACGTTCAATCATTATTCAATCCTATTCAGCTGCTCATGCAGGTGAACATTCTTCTAAGACAAAGCTGGGGAGGACTGCTGAGAACAATCGAGGTGCTGGAAGCTCCTGAAGAGGAAAGGAGCGATAGTAGTCCTAAGTTAGAAAGTGTTCGGAGCATTTCTTTAGAGAACATTGCATTTGGCTACGGCAAAAAGCAAATTCTAAAAGGCCTGTCTCTTGAATTGAGGAAAGGGGAAATTACGACGCTGGTAGGTGAGAGCGGCGCCGGTAAAACTACTACTCTGAATATTCTTATGGGACTTCAAAAACCCGAGTCTGGAACCATTTACATCAATGGCGACCCGGTATCGAATTCAGCATCACTCAGACCCTATAGCGGCTTTGTGGAGCAGACGCCAACTTTGTTTGAAAGATGTACTCTCCTGGAAAACATTACCCTGGGTAGATCGATTTCTGAAGCCGGTTTGGAAAACATCTTCGAAAGAACAAACCTGAACGTGTTGTTGAGAAGATTCGAGAATGGACTCGACACATTAGTTGCTGACATTCAGCTTTCTGGCGGTGAGAGACAGTTGGTTGCGCTGGCCAGAGCGCTGGTCTCGAAACCACAATTATTGATTCTTGATGAGATCACGTCCAATATTGATTCAAAGAGTGAAGAAATAATTCAGAATACTCTTATTAGTCTTAAGTCTGAAGGCATAATCGTGCTGATGGTCGCTCATAGATTATCAACTGTCCTACTGAGCGACAGTGTGGCGCTAATCAGTAATGGGGTTATTGTTGCAAGCGGAACTCACAGCGAGCTGCTGAAGACCAGTTCCGAATACAAGAAGCTCTACTCGCTTCAGCTGATAAAAGATGAATAGAAGGATAATTGATCAAGCGCCCAGCGGTGCATTGCGAAAGCCCCGAACAGGAACTTATCAGGCGGCTTCTTGGTGCGCGTAATGAAGCAGACAAAAATCGGGATGCGGGTGCAGAGCTTGGCTCATGATGCCGGAGGTGGAAGACATTAATTATGACTTTCAACCGCCCGACTCCTCTTCCAGAAGTCGTCGAAGGCGCCATAAAGACAAACATGGAATCTCGGAACAGAGTCAAGGGAGATAGGTTCACTTTTGTCCCGCAATCATTTACCCGTTACTCCGTTTTTCCTCAATACGATTTGATCTATCAGGGACACACACTTAAGCATATTTTGAGAATGCTCTTCTTCATCATTGCAGCCTCAGACACGCAACCTTCCAGTTCGTAGCGAACGTAGACGGGCCATTTGGCCCGTCTACGCTAGAAATCAAAATTGTATCTGCCTGCCAGATGAAAGTGGGGGAAGAAGGTCGAGTGCCTTGCAAGCTGCCCTCCCAGGCTGAATCCCACATTTATGATTGAAGTTGCCAACTCAAGACTGAAGTCGCTCATGTCGTAGCCTGCTCCGATGTGGGAGACTAGCGGAAGATACTTTATGTCTCGAGCGGCAAGGACGCTGGACAGTTCAGTCATCGCCGTTACCTTGAAGAAAACAGGCGGAAGAGAAGGCGCGAGATCTTCGAGTCCCAGTTCGGCATAAAGTCCAATGAGGGCTTGCATAGGGTCAAGAGAATAGAACTCCATTTCCTCAAAGCCGAATCCGAAGACTGGAACATCTGCAATAATGCCTAAGACGGGTTTGCTAAACAACATCCAGCCTACTTGAGCCCTCCCGAAGAACTGAAAATCGAATTCCTTTGTCTGTCTGTCCTGATTGAGAACAAAGCCCATTCCCACTGAAAAGTGGGTGGCCATCAAACCTGCGGCCAGACCAATAACCAGAACAAATACTGCGAGCTGTTTCACTTACACACCTCCTAAGAGTCTTATATCAGTATCTCAGTCTTGCAGCGATCTCACTTTGAAGGAGTCCCTTATCAACCACTACGACTTTTCCGTCGTTGTTTATTACGCTTCGCACGATCCAGGGGCCAACATTTCTGACTTCTCTGCTCTCCTTTACGGCGTGCGTATATACAAGCTCTCTGTCAAGAACATAACCTCTTTTCCTCTCAAGAGGATTAATGAAAAGCGTGTCGATCCTTCTATCATTTGCTGCTTTCGAGACTTCCGTCCAACCTTCGACATACTTGTCGAAATTCTCCTGGGCCATTTCCAGAAATTCCTTTCGAAGTCTCCTGCTTTCGCTGTCGATCAGTTTTTCGACTTCTTCCTGAAGTTGCTTCTCCTGATTGAGTGTCTTTTGAACGAAGATTGGGTATGCATCTGGAATCAGATGTTTCGCTTCCTTCTGGAACTTTTCGATACTTTCACTGAACGAAGAAGAGTGATAGAAGACGAGATATTCTACGTCTTTTGGAATCTCTTCATCGTTCTTGATTAAAGAGGTGGCTTTCTGAAGGAATCTCCTGTTCTCTTCTTCTTTTGCCTTGCTGACCTTTTCTGAAGCATTCCCATGATACATCGCTCCCGATGAAGGCGAGGGAGAGTACTCCTCCAGATACTCCTGCTCTTTCTCTCGAATGAACTCATTTTCAATGCTCTTAATAAGAGAGATTTTTCTTCCTTCCATTACGTAGTACGTTGATTTTTCTCTCTCCAGCGAGACAACAAGTGCCTCCGCGGAGGAGCTTGAAAGCCAGATCAGTTGATCAAGATCGAATGTCTTTCCTACGTAAATCTCCTTCTCGGGCTTTCTATGAAGTGGGATGATTTTTACACCTTCGATCGCTTTATCGTTTTTCACATCTTCGCCTGTGTGGAACTCAACAAAAATCGCCAATCCTCTTCCCAGATCATCGGTGTTTCCGAGTTTGGTTAGGACGGCTTCAACAACCTTCTGATGGATTTTTCCCATTCCTGTTATCTTCTCGTCCTTTCTAAGACAGTCGAGAATATTTGACTTCAAATGTTTTTCCGCATCGCTCCTTTTGAGATTTTCCATCGGAAAGTAGAAAGTGAGAAGATACGAATCTGATCTGATCCCGGCCTCTGCACTGAGGAGCTGTTGAAGTTCTTTTTCCATCTCAGCTTTTCGAAGAACGCGTGTAGCGACATTATCCATTTAATTTGCCTCCTTCCTTCGCTTCTTGGTGGTCTGAAAGAACCTACGGGCTTTCATCCTTGGCACAGTCTTTGATTCTAAGTACTCTCCCTGTTCAATTATAGTATCTGAAGTCTATTGAGCACACTTTAATTATAACCCTGAGAAATATAGTACAATAGCCACGGAGATGATTCGTTTGGCTAACAGTTTACAGGATTTGCTCTTCTCTAGAATGGAAAAGACTTTTCCGGCGCTCAAAGTAAGGAATTTCAGATATTTCTGGGTAGGTCAACTGATATCCGTCATGGGAACATGGATGCAGACAGCCGCTCAATCATGGCTTGTCTTGACGATAACGGATTCCCCTTTTCTGTTGGGTCTTCTCGGCGTTGCGCAATTCACGCCGGTACTCATTCTATCGCTACCTGCGGGAGTCTTCGTTGATCGTTTCCCCAAGAGGAGCATCGTAATCCTGACTCAGATAGCCTCGATGATCCTGGCATTTATACTTGCGATTCTTGTCTTCACGAATACAGTTCAATACTGGCACATCTTCCTTCTGGCATTTGGTCTCGGAATGGTCAAAACACTCGACATTCCTGCGAGACAATCTTTCATGATCGAATTGGTGGGTCGTGATGTGGTTCTTAACGCAGTTGCGCTGAACTCAACAGTCATTAATCTTGGAAGAATCGTAGGACCTGCCTTGGCCGGGGTAGTGATGGCTCTTGTCGGCGCGGGTTGGTGCTTTCTCGTAAATGGAGTGACGTTCATCGCTGTGATAGTCGGCCTGTTCAAAATTGATGTAGCGCCGGTCGTGAAGAAGAGACCAAAGGGGACTGTGATACCTGACATCAAAGAAGGTCTTATCTATCTCTTCAAGAGTCCGATATTGACTACCACCACCTTGATTCTCGCAATCGTAAGCACCTTTGGCATGAATTACAGTGTTTTGATCCCCGTTTTCGCAAGAAATCAACTCGGTCTCGACGCTCAGGGATATGGACTTCTGATGTCTTCTTTGGGGGTCGGGTCGTTGCTGGGAGCGCTGATTGTTGCCGGCGGGAGTTCCAGAGGGCCGAACAGAGTGAGGCTTTTTGTTGTCCCGTTCATAACTTCATCGCTTTTCATCATAATGGGGTTCAATCGTTCGTACTTGCTTTCGGCTTTGCTGATCGGGAGTATGGGGTTTGCGAACATCTTCTTCACTACCACTGCGAACAGCCTTATGCAAATAAACTCCGACAATGAGTATAGAGGAAGAGTTATGAGCGTTTACTCTCTTGTGTTCGCCGGCTCGACGCCGCTCGGAAACATGTTTGTCGGATCGATCGCAGACCGAGCAGGCGGAGGGAGTGCATTCTTCTGGGCCGGTGTAGTTACGGTTCTGTTGGTACTGGGAACGACGATGGCACACAAAGTCAGGAAGAGAATTTCAGCTGCGAAAAGTGATGCGTCGGCATGAATGGGTTATCGGAGCGAAATGTTGTATAATGATTTTGTTTGTATATCCGGGGTGATTATATATGCCTAGAATTCCCTTCTCCCGGATTTCCAGGTTCTGGGGGTTTAAGGAAAAGATCAGGTTTGAGAGAGCACTTAACGACAGAGCTTCGGTAGTCAGCTCTGGCAGGTTTTTGTACGTGTTGAAGAGAAGAGCCGCAGGTATTCCCGCTGAATCTTGTCTAAGTGAGCTTCTGGCTAATCTTGTCGGTATCGGAGTTCCCGTCTCGGCTCCCGTTTATGCCCGCAGCGGCAAGTCTGAAGTAAGAATCGGGAAGTATATTTACTCATTGTTTACTTACATAGAAGGAGAAAAAGCCGACTCCAACGTCTCTCATGCCACTCCAGAAATGGCGGTTGAGCTTGGCGTTTTCACCGGAAGGTTACACAAAGCTCTAAAGGAAATAGACGACGATCAGGTTGAAAGAACGAATTTGCTTAAGTCGCTGACAGCTGCTCTGCGATACTTCAGTACAGGGGAATTCGAAATGGAATTTGAAAGTGTTGAGGATTTCTTCACCGATTTCTACAAGATATATTATAGACTGCCGGTCCAGATCATTCATGGCGACTACCATCCCGGAAACATAATCATCCACGAGGGGAAGGTCTCGGGGATTGTAGACTTTGATTGTGCGACTCGAGAAGTGAAAGTGCTAGATCTCGCCTATCTAGTTCATAGCGTCTTCGCCGAGTTTCTGAAGATGGGTTCTCCGTCGCTTTTCCTCTATTTACTTCCGTATTTGCTTGACGGATACTCCTCGCAAAACTCTCTTTCCTCGAGCGAGAGGGAGAGTTTCGTATATCTTCTTTCTGCCATCTCGATCATCCAGATTCATTATTTTGCTGCGAAAGATTTGACTGAAGAAGCACGCTTCGCAAAGAATGTTTTCAAATGGCTTTACAAAAACAGTAATCGTATCAAGGAAAAGTCGGGCCTGATCCTGGTCGGTTCCGAAAAGGTGATCTAGTGTTGTTCAAGAGATAGTGAATTTCCCACCGTGCTTCCTTTTCTCCTTAGTATCGCTTCTTTTCATTTGTTCCTCCCGGATTTAATATTTCGAGTAGAATCCCTTGTCTCGACTTCTGCTAATCGATCCCTATCGCATATTCAAACTATATGTCAGCCATAATAATAATTGCATTCGGATCTGAGTAATTGGAGCGATCCACTGTTCGCTGGAGTCCTTAACTCTGTCATTCACCTGAGCCCCTTTGGAAGAGAAACAGATCGATGGGAGAAGAATGGCATGTTTTATTGACAGTATAATGGCATGGTCAATAACTTGTGTCGAAGTATAATCTGTTTGAGGAGGTGAATCAATGCTCGGGTTGAAAATCGTCGTCGAAAAAGGCTCTGGAGTCCCTTTGTTCAAGCAGCTGATAGATCAGTTGAGAACAGCGATAATAAGGGGAGAGATTTCTGAGGGAACAAGGCTTCCTTCCGAGCGAGAGTTTTCTAAGTTGCTCAGGTTGAACAGGAGTGTTGTTGTGAAAGCCTATAATGAACTGAAGATGGATGGCCTTCTGGATTCCAGATCGGGAAGCGGTACATACGTCATTTCAGTCCGGCCGCCACATAAGGAATTCGACATGATATCGTGGGGAGAGCAGCTTAATTCATGGGCTACCGTTACGGCCGGTTCGGCGAGATGGGCCAGCGTTCTGAAGGGCCGGCCCGACGACTGCATAAGGTTCGATACCGGCATACCTCTTGTTGGAAGCGAGCAAACAAACCTCCTGAAAGGAATTCTGTCAGATCTTACCGAAGATGAGCTGAAGAGTTCGCTTGACTATCCTTCGCTTAGGGGCAACCCCGATCTCATCAAGTATTTGTGTCTGAGACTGAACGGTTCCGGGATGCACGTAAACTCGAGTAATATCCTCATAACTATTGGTGCAGAGGAGGCAGTCTATTTACTGTTTTCTGCGCTTGCCAGGCCAGGTGAAACGATCGTTGTAGAGAATCCGACTTATATAAACATAATCAACATTTGTAGAATGTTTCAGCACCGAGTGCTTCCTATCGACAGAAACTCTGAAGGCCTGGATTTTGCGACTCTCGAAAATGTCCTGAAAAGGAGCAGGGTGAAATTCATATATACAATGAGCTGCTCGCACAATCCAACGGGTTCAAACATGCCTGAGGGGAAAAAGGAGTCGCTGGTAAGACTCGCAGAGAAGTACTCAGTCCCGATAATTGATGACACGGTCTTCTCGGAGATTCAGTATAGTCGCCCTGCGCCTAAAACACTTAAGTACTACGATCATCACAACTGCGTGATCGAGATAGGGGGGATATCTAAGGCCTATGCTCCAGGTCTTAGAATCGGCTGGATAGTCGCCGATGAAGCGCTGATAGAAAAGCTGATCGAACCGGTAAGAATGATCTCGCTCGGAGTTCCGAACATCAGCCAGCTGGTCGCCGCGAAGCTCCTTTCGACAGGGGAATACGACAGCTTCTTGAAAAAGTATCTTGGACTCTGTCTTGACAAGAAGGAAGCTGCGAAGAGAGCTTGTCTAAGATATCTTCCCGCTTACGTGAAGGTCAACGAGGCTCAGGGAGGGAACTTCTTCTGGCTTGAGTTACCGGCCTCACTTGACTGCTGGAAACTGGTTGCCGAGGGTATTAGAAGCGGCGTTGCAGTATCGCCGGGAAGTCTTTTCACCTTTGACTCGAGCGGCAGGAACTTCGTGAGGCTCAATCCTCTGGGAGTCCCTCTTGAACAGATAGAAGAAGGGATAATTCGACTGTCAAAGGTAATCGAGTCGATCAAGATGAGTGACAGAAATGAAGAAAGCACTGTTTCTGTAGTCGTGTAGCTGCCGTGAGCCTAACTCTCTCCAGATTTGGAAAAATACCTGTGGGCCCAGAACAGAAGAAGTGAAGAAATCTCGGTCCTAAGTCTCATAATTGAATTTTCATAGTTGAACTCGTTGATTCTCTTGAGGAAGTTCGAGAAGCCTCTGATCTTCGAAAGTGAGTAACATCGCTCACTCACTCTAAGGCAGTTTCTGTCCAGAGTGACTTTTCCGGAGAATTTTGATTTATTGCCGGTTCCAATTTGAAGTTCCGTCATTACTCCCTCTCCGGCATCTATTTTTCCCCTCTTTGTTATGTAATCAGAGAGCAGTTCTTTTTGAACCTCGAGGATATCTGTGACAGCTCTTCCAGAAACATAACCAAAATCGTCAACTGTATATGTGAGTCCGCATTTTTCGCATTCAGCCGAGTCTCCCTTTGCTTTGACTGTCTGGAACGAATGGCACTCTTCGCAAAACCAGATAATTTTCTCGATTCCTTCGGCCTTTCTCATGCCTTTGAAGGGAATCCTCTTTTTCTCCTGCCATCGCCAGTCGGAGGCCTCCGAGAGATAATCGAGCGCTCCCTTGCCCTCGAAACTCTGAAATTCAACCTCGATCCTTCCCCACCTGTGATGATCGGCCCATCTTGGTTTAGTCAGATAAGCGCCGCTCATTCTTGCGGCGACGACCGGTACATTAAGCCTATCCAGGAATTTCGCTGTCCCTGGCGGTACTTCGCCGAACTCCCCATCCCATGTCACAGATCCCTCCGGCATCAGACCCAGGACCCCGCCGGCATTGACTACTTCGATCATCTTCCTCATGGCTGGAAGATCGGGGACGCCCTTTCTCTTTCGAATTGCGCCTCCCGCTCTTAGTATGGGCCCCGAAAGAGGATTACTGAAGTTCCCCGAAGCGACGGCCCAGACTATCGGATAACTCACAAGCGCTTCGATCAAAACGGCATCGATAAAGTATGCATGATTGCCGATTAGGATGAAGGGAGGCTCCGGCAGTGTCTGGAGACCTATTCCGTGGAGATTGTATCTCTTAATGAAGGGATGTCTAAAGATCGGCCGCAGGATTCGCCATAGAAGCTTGTCGCCTGGAAGTCTTTCCTTCATCGAAATCAGAAACCTTCTTGCCTGCCCGAGCGATTATGATCGTGGCCGTACATCGGCCACGATCCGGAAGGGAAAGAGTCGGTAGATAGTGAACCTAGTCTGCTTCTGCCTCCTATGTCGTTCAAGGTGACTGCATAATACAGAGTGCCCTCTTGGCTCATAACAGGAGAGCCTAGGCTGTCGCTTCCTATGTGATCGGATCTCTCCAGGGTTCCATCTGCGATGTCTAGCTGAAACATTCTGGCCTCTCCCCGTCCGATAACGTAGAGCACACCGTTCGAACAGGAGACGGGAGTTGAGACAATTTCACTCTGAAGATTCGTGCTCCAGATCACCTCGCCCTCATTGTCGATCGCCGAACATACACCGTCATAGGTACAGACGAAAAGCCTATCTCTCTCTCCCACAATCGGGCTTGAAGAGATCGAAGAGCCTTCCCCGTCATCCGCGAGCCGGAGTTCCCATTTCAGAGTTCCGTCCGTCGGATCCAGGGCGTAGAGAAAGCCGTCGTGACATGTGCTGTAAACTGTTTCATCGCTTCCTAAAGCCGGGCTTGAATAGAAACCTGAAGAAGTGGAGCCGGTTTCGAATATCCACAAGAGCTCTCCGTTCTTGAGCGCATAGAAGCGATTACTTTGCTGGCCGCTCGTTACCATTGTCCCGAAAAAGATCGTTCCATCTCTTCCGACTGCGGGCTTCGACCAGATCTCTCTTCCTGTATCGAAGCTCCAGAGCTCTTGTCCGTCGGAGGAGAGACAATACAGCACCCCGTCGTAAGTTCCATAGAGCACATTTCCGCTTTGATCGAATGAAGGACTGCCCCTTATTGCAGAAGCGCCTTCGATTTCATTTCCGCCAAATGACCAGTTGAGATCACCCTCCGGAGAGATTTTCAGGAGCCTGCCCTTTGTCGTCCCGATGTAGAGATTGCCGTCACTATCGACAGAAGGAGCGCAGCTGAACGATTCACCTTCTCCCGGTTCGAACGAGAATATTGACTTACCCGAATCCGAGCCGGAAGTGAAAGAGTAGACTCTGTCAGATGTATTGACGAAGACTTCTCCGTTCTTCCCAATAACGGGACTACTGAACTGAAATGAGCCTTCTGTTCCGGAAAAGATGCAGCCCGACAAGAAGACGGCAAGAACAATACAAATCGCAGCTATTTTCAAAACAACACCTCGTAATCTATAAATCTGGGAAACTCCTTATAGAATCATAACCTATTACCCCCGGGGAAAAAAAGACTCAACCTGTCCGGCCGTAACAGTGGTGTTATGTCATCGGTTGCTCTTCGACGACATTATGCAAGAGTGCTTTTTGAAAGAATGGATACACATGCAAGCCGCCTGACAGTTGCCGTTTCGGCTTCTTCGACAGGGGCTCCGAGCCTCCATTCTTATGAATCGTCCGCAAAAGCTAACGGCTTGGTCATCCAAAGGTCCAATCCCTCTTCATAAGTTAAGCATTTTGGGATACAATGAGACTTGTGGACAGAGTATTCATTGTAATCTATTTCATATTGACTTTCACTCTGATTGTCCTTTCGAAAAGGCGGAGAGTGCTGATTGCCTTTACGGCAGGTATGTTGCTTGTGGTGCTCAAAGTCTCTGAGACAATGAGAATAGAGACAATATCTGAGTTTGTTGACTTCAACGCCATATTTCTTCTCATAGGGATGATGGTGATAGTCGGTGTGCTCAAATCTACTGGATTCTTTCAATATGTGGCAGTCCGTACTCTCAGAGCGACGAAGGGAAACATCCTTCTGCTGTCGGGGCTTTTTTCGGCGCTGATTGCTCTCTTTTCCATGGTTCTGGACAACGTCACTACAATGATAATGTTCATGCCGATAATCTTCTTCGTTGCCGATACTGCGGGATTCAACCCCTTCGGGTTCACGGCCGTGATGATTCTTGCTTCAAACATCGGCGGTTGTATGACTCTAGTAGGCGATCCCCCAAACATCATCATAGGGAATGCCTCCAAGATTCCTTTCATGACTTTCAGTGGTCTTGTGCTGGCTCCGCTCTTATTGACTTATATTACCCTGATGTTGATCTCCAGATTCAAGATTCTGAAGGGTCTCTCGTCAGTATCTGGAAAGAAGGAGGAGATTCAGGGTTTAAGGCTCGATGGAGTCATAACGAATAGAAAATTGATGTATGTCAGTCTCGGAACACTGGTGGTTGTGGTCATCGGATTCATTATGCACAGTATCGTTGACATAGAAATGTCGCTGTTCGCAGTGCTGGGAGCTTCGTTCTTGCTTCTGTACACGGGAAAGGATTTCGAATCGGTTGCTACCGAAGTGGACTGGAACGCGATTCTCTTCTTCATTGGACTCTTTTCGCTTGCACACTCTCTTGAAAGCACCGGAATAACGGGAGAGCTTTCCACTCTGGCTTTGAATCTTTCTAGCAACCCGGCCGTTCTCTCTATGCTTATTCTCTGGTTAAGCGGAATGATAGCGATGGTTACCGGAGCCATTCCAGTCGTTACGATCTTCATCCCTATCGTGGCCCAGCTATCCGTTCACTACCCTCTTCAGTACGATCTCTGGATTGCTCTCGCTCTGGGGGCAAACCTGGGGGGAAACGGAACTGTGACCGGTCATCTTGCGAATGTGATGTGTTTTGAGATGGTAAACAAGGAGTATGGAAACAGACACAGTTTCCTCGACTTCATGAAGATCGGGTTCCCTTCGGCAATTATCTCACTCGGCATTTCCAACATATATCTTGTGGTAAGACTCGCTCTCTTCGGCTAGCAGGGACTCTTAGATAACCATGATCGATTTTATCAGTATGTTTGTCAACCAGACAACCATTGTGACGAAGATCAGCGAAAGAGAGGTCTTCACTATTCCTTGCCTGTAGAAGTCATTCGCGATCAGCCCGGGAACGATGGTTCCAATTACAGTTGAGAATAGTTCTACCGGGAGGTTAGGCATAAGAAAGGTGTCGAGGGAAAGCTTGACCACGACGCCGAGGAGAATTCCTATTGCGAGTCTCTTTCTTCCGTAGAGAATCAGATACCTCTGGAGAAGGTTCAGAATCAGGAATGTGACCAGACCGACACCCCATGTATAAAGCAGTCTCAAAGGTTGCTCAATGAAAATGAACAGGTAGACCGGCGTTACAAGCCCTCCGGCCGACAACCCCGTCACCCACCAGAATATTGTACTTATGACGATTCCAATTGAGAACAACGCAGGACTCATTGAATCTCCTCCAACCCGCTCAGCCACTGGACAAGGCCGCGTATATTTCCGAATCCGAAAACGAGCTCATGCCCTTGAAGAAGCGAATAGAGCCGGCTCGGGTCTTTCAGCTTTTCCACGTTCTTGCTCTTCAGTATTCTTTGAGGAACAGGTCCTCTGACTATTATCCTGTCGAACTCTCTAATCATCGCTTCGAAGACGAGAGCTCTATCCGGCCTGTCGTCTCTAGAGTTGAAGAATCCGACGAGCGGTCTATCGGGAAAGTCCTGTCTTGCTTTTTTCAGAAGTAGAGAAGTAGAACGAATGTCGTTGGCCGCGAAAGCATTTGCCAGAACAGCATCTTCGATCCCGTCGCCGAGATGCAGATACCTGAATGTTCCCACATCAGGCAGCGCCTCTCTCATTCCCTCAAATGCCTTTTCCCTGTCGAGGTCAAGTAGTTCCACAACCTTCAGTGCGATAGAAAGGTTTTCCTCATTTGGCACGAAACTGAATTCAGCCGTGTCTTCCACTTTCGGGGTGACAGTCACCAATCTAGTATTTATCCTAGAACAGTGGTTCTTGACTGATTCCATTGCCTCGGACGAAACGTTTCCCAAAACGCAAATTCCGCCTGGAGTAATGGATAGAGAAAGCACTTCAGCCGTCTCGATTTCATCGGCCCCAATCTCTTCGATATGGTCCGGGTAAGAGTTCGTGATGACGGTAATGTCCGCTTCGACGATTCTCATGCTTGAAAGCTGCATCTCGGGTTTAATAGCCATGCATTCCACAACCAATGCGTTGCAGTTGTCCCTCTCAGACTTCTTCAAGGCGAGGAATTGCTCCTGTATGTTTGCTGGACCGTGACGCACCACTTCGACATGTCTCCCGTCGGGGGTTATCCATAGAGGAACGGTCCCCGTCGTCTTTCCCAGTACCGAGAAGCCGTTTGCTTTGAGGGCCGAGTGAATCAGTCTTACTGTCTCGCTCTTGCCTCTGGTTCCGTTCACTTGAATAACTATTTTCAATCGTTTTCTTCTCTTTCTCGAGAGAATGTTCTCGATCACGAGAAAGAATAGCAGGATCGCCAATGAGACAAGCGCCAGCAGCAAGTTTGTCATTTCTTAATCATCCTTCCCGCGACAACGCAGAGGATCATAAGGAATAGAAAGGTCAAGGTCAGAGGTAACGAGTAACTATCGACAAAATATACTCCGCTGATTCCCGGCTCCGGAAGAGGAACGGGATCGATCGGAATCCCATTCTCCATCGCAAGGTCTCTAATGTTCAGCAGATGAATCACAGGCACACCGAGCTCTGCGAACTCAAAAATCAGTCCCCTTTCATCGCCTTCAGGGATCGAAGAGAACGCAGTAAGCAAACCGTTGTCGAGACTTATCGCTAGAAGTGTATTGCCAAAATTCGGCGCTGCCCCGCCCACGTTTACGAAAACAGAAGGCGGCCCTTCGGCCTCCTGGACATAGATCTCCAAACGTTTGTCGATGCTTGCCTGAAGAGGTTCTTCATATATGAAGGTCTTTCCGCTGGACAAAGCAATCTCAGTCATCAGTTCACGCGCGCCTGGGAAAAACATCCCGCTTGCCGTATCGTAATTACCGCCCAGAGAGACCGCGATCAGACTGTCTTTAAGAAGTCCCGCCTCTACAAGTCTTTTCAGCATCATAACGAAGGTAAATTCCGGATGCGTTGCGCCGTGCTCTGAAGCGCCAATCGAGTAGATTACAAGGGGTTCGAGTTCCAGAACTTCACAGGCGCAGAGAGCGGCGAGAAGGAGCGCCGGGAAAGAACCGCTCGCTCCTATAGCTACGGGATCACCTCTCTTGAGATCGAGTTCTTCGAAGTACTTCACCAAGAGAGCCGCGAAGTCTGGATTCGTCGAAGTTCTCTTTGCCTGCAGATTCCCGAGAGTAGTCGTTAACTCAGTGAATTCCGGTCCAATGAGCCCGGTCAGATTAGGGTCGACGGAGGGGTCGATTTCTATGCCAAGCGACTCCCGGAAAGTCGAAAGTTCGGCTATGGAAGACGCCATTAGTCGAGCCGCGGACAACTGGGCAGAGAAGTGAGGCGACTCGATCCTCTCCATTGAAAGACTGACGATGAAGAAGGCCGCTACTCCGAAAACGACGCCGAGCAATAACCATTTGAGAGAAATGTGAATCCGATTGAAAGGGACTCTGCCCACTGCATGAAAGTGTTTCAAAACAACTCCTCTATTCTATTAGCTAACTGTTAGAACCCTGATTATCGCCAAAACTACTCCGGTTATACCTTCGCCTCCAAGAAGCCCCGACGACACTATCAAACCGGTCTCCTTCGATTTTGGCTTGACCTTTCCGACAATGAAGCTGATTACTCCTCCAACGAATGCTGCGGTAGATATCTCCATAGGGAGGTACATACCAATTCCGAGCGTCATCCCCGGCAGTTTCATCAGATAGATCAATATCCCGATCATCAAGCCGAAGAAAAAGGCCGGAGTATTCGGAAGACCACCGACCATAGTGGAAACGGCGTATGCCTGTGGCGCGGGCAGCTCCGTTCCCGGGCCCATTGTACCATAGGCTCTGAACATAATAAAGAGAACGATTACCGAGACTACTGCGCCAATTACTCCGCCGACCGTCTCGGCAATGATCTGAGCCCTTGGATTGGTCTTCAAAAGGTAACCGGATTTGAAATCGTTGAGTACATCGCCCGCGAGGCCGCAAGCAACTGCAACTACTCCCGCTACCAAGAACGCTTCGATTGTGCCGAGGCTGGCGACTGACTTCACGGCGATAAGAATGATGATGCCGAATATCTCCATCGGATTGATGCCCGATTGCCCGGTAATCGAGGCGGCCATGGCCGTCGTCAGCCATACGCCGACTATTGTAAGGAGAGAAGACACGAGAGTCATTTCCGTCAAAGTTGTGAGGAATAGAGCGATGGCTGCAAAAACCAAGGGTATCCAGCGAAGAGTCTTTATTCGCGATCCCTTCCCGCTGCTCTTGACGGGAAGGTAGATCTCTCTTGCCCGCGGCAAGATTCCCTTGAGCAAGATTCCGACTCCTGTGCCGACCATCAGTCCAATCCCGAGACTATCTTTGAAGGCCGTCGCAGAGCCGACATCTGCGAACCATCCGGCCGCAACTCCGACTGGGATCAAGAAGAAATAGCTTAGAACTGCCCCAAGGAACCACACTCCAGTGAAGAGCGGCCCGATTATGTAACCTATGCCGACGGCCATAGGCGAGATCCACATTCCAAAGAAGATGTTTCTAGAATACAGCCGAACCGAAGACCACGCCGAGGGAATCCATTCCAGGCCGTCCCTTACGGCGACAAATACTGCAGCGGCTCCCATGGTTGAGAAGAGATACTTTGCCTTCTTTCCTCCTTTGTCACCGGCAACGACTGTCTCATAGGAAGCCACACCCATGGGAAAGGGTAGCTTCTCCTTTTCAATGAAGTAACGCCTGATCAGTCCTGTGAAAATGACTCCCAGAATAGTGCCCGCCAGTGTGACGATTAGGAGCGACAGGAAACTTACTTCTGAGGAAGCTTCAAGAATCCAGATGCCCGGAACTGTAAAGGCCAGACCTCCAGCCACCATTGCTCCGGAAGACATCGCAGTGTGCGTAACGTTTATCTCGTTCAGGTTAGTCCCGCCCAGGGCCTTGAGTATTGCCAGGGACATCACTGCGACAAAGATGGTCGGCCAGGGAAGAGCCCCCATTCTCAGGGCGACGTACATTGAACTGGTAGTGATTATTATCGACCCGAGTGCCCCTATGACCAGGCTTCTGACCGTCAACTGCTTTGAGCTACCCTTTTCCAGCGATACTTCGTTACTTCTCACGCTATGTCCCTCCTGTGAACCGACATAAGAGAAAGCCCGGGCAGGCTCTTCGGTATAGCAAAAATCTCTGCGCGATTTACTACAAGGAGAAGACCTCGGTCACTGTTCAAGACTATCGATCGGATCGATTCCTATCGAGTTGAGCCACTCGACGGCAATCCTTCTCAAATTCTCGCTTTCGAATTCATACCAGGCGTCCTTGTATTCGCTGTGATGCTCGAGAAATGTGCGGAATTTCGAAAATGCCCCTCTTCCGGAAACCTCGTAAAGGACTTCATCCCTGATGCTCTCTTCTACTTTTGTGTAAATGAACTCTTCGATCAGAGCGAATTTATCTCCCGAAGTAATCTGCGGTATGTCCTCGAATCTATCCGATTCATCGCTGCAGAACAAATCATAATAAGTGTACAAATCTTCGATTCTCATCCATTTGTACCTCAAAAGGTCTTCAGTGATCTCTTCCCTTTCAATCTCGCAGTTCACCAATTCTTGCGGGAAACAATCTTCTTGATAGAAGATGATCTTACCCGCCTCTGTGTCGAGATACGATATCTCGTCGTACACTCTGTCGTCAACCTCCATCAAAGTGACTAACATATCGATGTCGATCGGCAGTCTCTTCATCCTTCTCCACCCTTACGGGCAAAGCTCTTTTCTGGTCATTTCTCTTTGCCCGATACAAGTTTACAACATCCTTGCCCGGACGACGAAAGTGTGATGGTTCAACTCTGTAAGTCTCCTGCAGACCATGTAAAGCGGAGCTATTTTCGCATTCCTTTCGCCAGTCTTCCTCCGGTGAACTGGAGAAGCTGACTGATCGCCACGAGAACGATCACAGCGTAGAGAACTACGTCCCACTGGAACCGGTAGTAACCGTAGTTGATCGCCAGCTGACCAAGACCTCCGGCCCCGACCGCGCCCGCTATGGCGGTGTAGGTCACGAGATTGATCAAGAGTACGGTTATGTTGCCGATCTGATCGGGCAGTGTTTCCGGTATCAGAACCTTAGTGACCATCTGCCACTTGTTCAGTCCCATCGAGTTTGACGAATCGATTATTCCCGAAGGAACGGCGTTGAAAGAATTCTCCGAAAGCCTAGCCATGAAAGGTATAGCTGCAATAGTAAGATTGAAGATCGCAGCGTTCGGCCCAATTATCGTCCCCATTACGTTTTTCGTAACGGGAATCAGGAGCAACACGAGAATAATGAAAGGTATCGATCTGAAGATATTTACTAACAGGTCAAGCAGCGCATAGAGGCTTTTCAGCCTTCGCGATCTTGAACAGAGGTAAAGGCCTACACCAAGCGGAATACCGAGTAGAGTTGCCAGGAAACCGGAGAGAAGAAGCATGTATAAGGTTTCTAGCGTCGCCTTAAATATTTGTGAGAACATCAGCGGACCTCCTCGAGAAAGAAGACGGAGTCTCTTAGTTTCTCTATGAACTGATCCTGTTTATGCCCGTCAATCGCGATGATCATTGTTCCGAAAGGCCCGTTCTTCAGCTCTTCGATCTTCCCGTACAGAATGTTGATCATTATATCGAACTCACTTGCTATCTCCCACAAGACGGGCTCGTGGGTACGCTCCCCCCAGAAGAGTACTCTCAAGAGTCTCTTCTGTCGCGAAAGAACACTTCTTTCCAGCTCGAGAGGGCTTCCAAAGTCGCTCACTTCATTGTTCTCGATCTTGACGAAGAATTCATGCGTAGGTCCGAAGAAGTGCAGCTTCCCATTCCGCAAGTACGCGACTCTGTCACAGGTTCTCTTGATGACATCCATATCGTGGGTGACCACCGCGAAGGTAACGCGGCGTCTTTCATTGAGGTTCACCACGAGGTCGAGAAGTCTGCCCGTAGTCCTCGGGTCGAGGGCGGAAGTGGGTTCGTCGAGAAGAATCAACTTCGGATTCATTACAAGAGCGCGAGCGATCGCAGCTCTCTGCTGTTCGCCGCCGGAGAGCTGAGAAGGGTAGGCGCCCAGTCTATGCTCAAGTCCGAGTTCGGAAACGATACTCATAACTCTTTCCTTGATCTCACTCCTGCTGACTCCCTGAATTTTCAGAGGGAAGGCGATGTTCTGGTAGACTGTTCTGTAGCGAAACAGGTTGTAGCTCTGAAAAACTACTCCTATTTTCTTCCTGATGCTCCTCACTTTGCTTTCGTTAAGCCCGACTATGTTTTGGCCATCGAACATGATCGATCCGCTGTCCACCGGCTGGAGAAGGTTGAGCGTGCGGAGCAGAGAGGTTTTCCCTGCTCCAGACAACCCTACGATTCCGACAATCTCGCCCTCTTCGATGGAGAAGCTGACATCATCGAGGATCTTTCTCCTTCCCGATTTGTCTTCGAAAGAAAGGTTGAGTCTGTCAACGCTCAGTATCAAAGCATCAAACCTCAGAAAACGGGCACTACCGCACCATCGTACTTTTCGTTTATGAAGTCTCTTACCTTCTCCGACGTCAACACACTGATGAGAGCTTCGAGCCAGGCTGCATCTTTGTCAGTCTCTCGAATTGTGATTATGTTTGCGTATGGAGATTCTGCGCCCTCAATGAACTCCGAGTCTTTGACTGCATTAAGGTTTATGGTAAGCGCGTAATTGGTGTTTATTACGGCTCCGGCGACGGTCTTGTCGTCTGTGTACACCCTTGGAATGAATCCGGCCTCGATTTCCACAAAGGTCAACTGCTTAGGGTTTTCCTTGATGTCTAGAACTGTAGATTCCAGTTTTGAAGGATCCTTAAGTACGATAAGCCCGTTGTTGTGAAGGAGAATGAGCGCCCGCCCTTCGTTCGTCGGATCGTTCGGAACTGCGATCTTATCACCTGGCGCGAGCTCTGAAAGAGGTTTCTTGAGAAAGAACCCCATTGGTTCGACGTGAATAGCCTTTGCTGAGACCAAACCTTTTATTCCTCTTTGAGAAGTGAAGGACTCAAGATACGGTACGTGCTGGAAATAATTAGCATCCAGTTCCCCTGTGGAAAGGGCAATGTTTGGAAGAACATAGTCATTGAACACAATGATTTCCAGTTCGTAGCCCAGCTCGGCGAGGTCGGCCTTGATTACTTCCAGAATTTCGGCGTGGGGTACTGGAGTGGCGCCAATTCGGATCTTCGTGGTACCGAACGCAAATACGACTCCCAGTAAAACGATCAACACAAGAAACTTCTTCATACAAATCCCTCCTGATATAAAAAAAGGGCGTCTCCTTTGAGACGCCCTGCTTCTATTTTCTCAGGTACAGCTAAGCACCCGAAGAAACAAGGGCGTTGCCGTACATCATCATAGCTATTCTGTTTTTCTCTCTAAAAGTCTCTTCAGTCATAGGAAAACCTCGCGATTATTTAGCTCATTATAGCCTATCGGCTCTTTCCAAAGCAAGTCGCTATTGTTAAGAAATCGCTCGAGACAGGCGTCGAATCAGTTGACCTCATTATAAGTGGAGACTCTTATGAACCGTTTGCCGTCATCTTTCTCTTTGTAGCAGGCTTTTAGAAGTCTGCAGCTGGTAGTCTTAGGGTCTTTGCAGATCAGGAAGGTGAACGAGAGATCCTTCGCTCTTCCCTTAAGCAGTTCCATGCTTAATGTGGAAAGCAGGCTGTCGAGCCGCTTCTCTTCCTTCTGACCATACATTCTGGAATTCTCGTCGGTCTTCACCATTTCGTTCCAGAGATTCTCCGTGATAACCACAGGTAATTTGATTCCAACGCTCTTCGCATAAGGTGTAACATCAATCATGCCCCCATCCATTACACGAATCTTCGGGGATCCGACTGATGCTTCTCCGATGCTCATTAATAGCACCTCCATAATAGTGTTATTATTACCATAACATTCTAGAAAGGCGGTTGCAAAGGCAAACAAGAGACTCCCCGGATGTCTGGAGCTGTTTAGGCCGGTATTTCTGACAAAGCCTCTGGAAAGCGTTACAATTCGAGTCTTAATCGCCGATTATTTTTATCAGAACTCGCTTTCTTCTCATGCCGTCCAGTTCATAGTAGAAGATCTGCTCCCATGGTCCAAAGTCAAGTCTTCCCTCAGTAACGGCTAACACCACTTCCCTACCCATAACGGTTCTCTTCAGGTGTGCGTCAGCATTGTCCTCAAATCCGTTGTGTTCATACTGTGAGTAAGGTTTCTCGGGTGCAAGCCTTTCCAGCCATTTTTCGAAGTCATTATGAAGCCCGGATTCATTGTCGTTGATGAATACACTTGCAGTTATGTGCATGGCGTTCACGAGCAGAAGTCCTTCCTGGATTCCGCTTTCTTTGAGTGCTCTTTCGACATCTGGAGTGATGTTGATTATCTCTCGCCTGGTTGCAGTGTTGAAAAAGAGTTCTTTCCTGTATGATTTCAAATCCTTCACCTCCTTATCGATTAAAACACGTAGGGTATGAGCCGCCACGTCTTCTTGCAGTATTCCGTATAAGCATCTCCAAAGACGCGTTTGAGATTGCTTTCCTCCACGGAGATTCTGTACAGGATGCCTGTCGTCGGCGGTGTGAATGCAAGGATCGAACTGAGAGGGTAATCGAAGACGATAGCAAGGCCCAGGGACCCTGCTATCTCGGCGGCATAGGCCGGATGACGGATTACTCTGAACATTCGATCCGTTCTCAGCTCTTGACCGGGGAGCGTTCCTACATCGATCGCAAACGACGGACCGAGCTGGCAAACGACCAAAAAACGGACAATAATGGCGAATACCATCAATGCGATACCTACATATCTATGTGGAAGAAACGGAAGCATGAATGCTTCCTTAGAACTTCCGTCGACAGCCACCGCTCCAAACATACCCGACAGAACGAAGGCAAGCATTATATACTTCGATCGTTTCTCCTGAAGTCGTCTGCTGATTCTTCTGTTATGAAAGAAGAAGAGGTAGACGTCAAATCCCACCCAGAAAAGCAGAACGATGAAGAAGAAGATCTGACCAAACATTCCGCAACCTCCGGGGATATATGAGATTTTGACAAATTCTAGAATCGGGCTCGGCCAAAACGGTTTCTTTCGCAGAGAACTCCAGTAAGAACGCGCGTAACGTATTCGTCTTAAAGAATCTGGATGGTGGAGAAGATATAGTAAAATCTTAATACAGGTGGTGATTAGATGATTTTTGGATTTGAAGAGAGGGTGGTGTTCTTTCGCTTTGAAGATGGAGAGGATTTCATTCACACTCTCGTGCAGACACTTAAGGAGAATAATCTGGATTCACTTGTTGTGATAAGCGGGATAGGGATGTTGAAAGATTTTGAAATAGGCTGGTACAACTTGTCCAAAAGGCAGTACGAAAAGGAAATGATCTCTGTTCCTCATGAGCTCATTCACATATCGGGAAACGTATCGTTGAAGAGCGATTTTCCATTCCCACATCTTCACGTAGCGCTAGCCGGACCTTCGAGAAGCGCAGTTGGCGGCCACCTGTTCGGAGGAACAGTGTGCAATACTACGGAGCTCTTTGCCGTCAGAACCGGTGACCTGAAACTCTTCAGAGATGCTTCCGGCGCCGCAACGCCTCTGGAATTCAGAAAGTGAGTCCTTCGAATTGAGATTCCTTCACTGCTCCGATATTCACCTGGGGAGAAGACCTATCGGTTCCCCTAACAGCCCGTATTCGTCTGCAAGGTATGAAGACTATTTTTCAGCCTTTGAATACGTCGTTGAGTGGGCCTTACAGAACAAGCCGGAGGCCTTCTTCATAACGGGTGATCTCTTTGACAAGAGAGACATAAATCCCGATACTCTTGCAAGAACACAGAGCATCCTCTCCAGACTGAAAGAAAGCGGGATCAGGGTATTGGCTATAGAGGGGAACCACGACAAAAGTTTCAGCGCAAACGAGTCCTGGCTGAGATTTCTACAAGAGACAGAGTATCTAGAACTGCTCTGCCCGGTTCAGGGAGAAAAAGATATTGTCTTTCCGTACGTCAGTATCGAAGGGTTCAAGGTGTTTGGACTTGGCTATCCCGGCTTCATGGCCGAGGAGATGATCCTCAGGGCTTCTTCTTTTCTTGAAGGCAAAGACAATATTGTTCTCATTCATACCGCGCCCGGGAACGACAACTTCATTCCAGGCCTTGTGTCGCCCGAAGTATTGAAGATTCTCAGGTCGAAGGTGATCTATGCCGGGGGTGGGCATTTGCATTCTCAACTCGCCTTTCCTGTAGAAGAGCCGTTCTTCTTCGTGCCCGGATCACTCGAATACTGGGACGTCTGGGAGAGAGATAGAAAGGGATTTTACGTATTCGATACCGAGATCGGAAGAGCCGATTTTCACGACTCCCATAGGAGGGAAAGACAGGAGTTCGCAGTTTTTCCCGGAGAAGGCGACAACCTTGACGGGTTTGTCGATGAACACGAGATTCATAGAGGAGCCATAGTACTGGTAACGGTAACGGGAAGCGGAGAGTTCTACGTAGATCCCGTGCGTTTGGAGAGAGAGATAGAATCTTCCGGAGCCCTTAAGGCCTTTGTTAGAGTCAGGAGAACGGATAGAGAAATTACTCTCGACGACTACAGACTGATGAGCGCGAGGGACATTGAACGAGAAGTCATACTCGGCTCCAGGGAGTGGAAGGAACTCGGAGCAAAAGGCGAGGACCTTGTGGGAGCAATAGAAAAGATGAAGCAGTCCCAGGAAGACGGGAGGTATGACCTGTTCAAAGAATCTGTAGATGCCCTTCTTGAAGCCATAGTTGGTGGTGACTCTTGAGAGTCACTTCGATAGATCTCGAGAACTTCCGAAGTCACTCAAGATATTCGGAAACCTTCGAGAAGGGAATAAACCTCATCCTTGGAAGAAACGGCTCTGGGAAATCATCGATCATCGAAGCTATCGGGCTGGCCCTCTTCGGAGGAGGACTGCGTGACAAACAGGAAGACGCAATCAAGTGGAACGAGAGAAGGTCGAGAATAACCGTGACTTTTCTTGCCGACGACGGTCTGGAGTACAGGGTCGAGAAAGTTTTCGGCACGGGTTCAAGTCACGAGCTGCATCAGGGAGACCTTCTCATTGCCCGCGGGAAGGAGAACGTAATTGAGAAGATCAGAATCATCTGCGGTCTTCAGGGGGACATCTCGAAGACATTCGAGAACGTGATAGTAGCTTTTCAGAACAGGATCGCCGATCAATTTCTCGGCAGTCCTGCTGCAAGAAGGGACTATTTCAACAGGGTCTTCCAGGTCGACCTTTTCAGGAAGATCTCAACGGATTTCATGAGGAGTTATCTCACCGACCTGAGGAATGAGAATGAAGCTATCGAGAGAGAGATAGCATTCATGGAGCAGCAATTGGAGAGAAAGGCAGAAGTTGAAGAGAGGGTGAAGACTCTCTCGGGGGATCTTTCCAGGGCAAAAGAGGAACTGAAGTCTCTGGAAGATGCCCTAAAAAAAGTCAAAGCGGAGAGACTGCGCCTCGAGGAAATAGGAAGAGAGCTCTCTTCGAAGAGAGCCCAGTTTGAGCAGCAAATGAAGTCATTGAGGGACGAAGCCGCCTCGCTGAAAGGCAACCTGAGGCAAAAAGAGAGGGCGGTTGAGGCCAAAGAAATCGTTGACAGAAGCAGGGAAGGTCACGATCTCTATGAGAGACTGCTAGAGAAAGAAAATGTTCTGAGCGCCGAAAAAAGGAGATTGGAAGGCCTTGGCGAGCGTTCAGCGGCTATTGAAAAGAGAATTGCTGAACTTCAGACAGAAGTTGCCCGATTAAGCGGAGCGCTCTCGAATTCAGAGGAAAGACTTGAAGAGAGCGAGAAGCAATTCGAAGAACTGAAGAAGGAACGAGAAGAGCTAAGAGTTAAGATGGAAGAGGCGGAACGCGAGGGAGGCAAGAAGAGAGAGACCCACAACCTTAGTATTTCAAGGAAAGAGGCGTTTAAGGTGATCATCGAAGAATACAGGAAGCCCGAGCGTAGGTTGGCCACTCTTGAAGATCTCTTAAGGAGCCTTGGAAAACCGGAGGGTTCTGAGGAACTTAATGAAAGGCTGACGAAAATCGACGAAATCATAGAAAGAGTGAAGCAGGAAGTCCTTCTCTTGGAACAGCTGAACGAGGACATTGTCAGCATGGCTTCCCGTAGAAAGGCGCTTGTAGAATACAGAGGCTCTCTCGCTGTAGGCATCTGCCCGCTTCTGGATGAGAAATGCAAGAACATCGAAAATAGAAGAGATTATGAAGGATACATCGAAGGCCTTATAAACCAGCTTGCTTCGGGTGAAAGAGAGCTGTCGAAAAAGATTGCAGAGGTGAAGGAAAGCCCGGCGAGACTTGGCAAACTGGCGGAAGAGAGGGCTCTTATCCTCAACACAATAGAAGAGACCGATAGAAAACTAAAGGAAAAGTCTAATCTAGAAAAAGAGAAGCTTGACCTTACGGAGAGAGTAAAGAGCTTCCTTCTCCAGCTTTCGACGATTTCCGGAGTATCAGGAGAGATAGACGAGATGAGCGAGAGCGTAGAGGAAGATATTCGAAATACCTCCACCGAGCTCGAGCTCCAAAAGAAACACATTTCCACGCTCAAGAATCAGATTGAAGAAAGGGATTCGCGTCTGGAAGAAATAAAGAGCAGGATCAAATCTCTCAACGAACTGAAGAAGAAGACGGAAGAAGAAGTCACTTCCCGGTCGAGCGAAAGCGATGCTCAGAAAAGCAATGTCAAGGAATTTGCGGAGGAACTCCGAAAGCTTCCCGGATTGAGAGCGGAGATCGAAGAGATTCGCAGAGCGATGGTTATTAACAGAAGCGATTATGAAGGATTCAACAAGTATGTGAATCTTGCTGGCTATCTCGAGGAGTACTCAAGTCTCTGCCGGGCCTCGCTCGAAAGATGCAGAAAGAAGGCGGCAGAAGTGACCGGCCTCAGAAAAGAAATTATTGCTCTTGAGAAAAGCTTCGATTACGACCGTCTCGAAAAGTTGAAGGCAGGCGAGAAAAAGGCCGAAGAAAGTTATGCTCTCAAACGAGACGAAACAATATCCATTGGCAGAGATATAGTTTCTCTACGGGCAGAGCTGAAGAACTTCGCAGAGATGGAAGAAAAGAAGAAGCTCAAGAAGAGAGCCGGTGAAAAGACTTCCAGGAAAATCAAACTCTCAGAGATGATTAGAGATAATCTCAATCTTACCGGAGAGAGAATAACCGCCGGATTTCGTGATGCGATAGAGCAAAAGGCGACCCTAGACTATCAGCGAATATCAGGCACCGAAGAGTCAATAAGATGGAACGAAGACTACGAAGTCTCAGTCAAAGCATCCGAATACGGCGACGGTAGCGTCAGAAGTTTCTCGAATCTATCTGGAGGAGAGCAAGTGTTGGTCTCTCTTTGTTTGAGAGCTGCGATGACGGGGGTACTTAGCGGGGCGAGGTTCGCCGTCTTCGATGAGCCGACATCGAATCTCGACAAGGAGAGGAAAGAGTTGCTTGCCCATTCTCTCAGAGAGCTCTTCGGCGAGCTCGATCAATCAATAATAGTTACTCACGATGACGTCTTCTCTGAAATGGCGCAGAAGGTAATAAGACTGAACGGCAGGGATAAAGGCGAATCTGTTTGAATCGGAGGTGCAGTGTTTGAAAACAGTACTCAAGAACATAGACTATCTTGTGACAATGAATGAAAAGAGAGAGGAGTTGAAAGGAGCTTATATCGTCGTCGAAGATGGAATAATCGTCGATGTAGGCAGGGGAACTCCTCTCTCGGGCGACGTGGAGATCGACCTCTCTGGACGGATTATCACTCCCGGTTTTGTCAACACTCATCATCATTTTTATCAGTCGCTTTTCCGCAGCGTGAAGGAAGTCGCCTCCGCCAAGCTGTTCGACTGGCTGGTCTTCCTGTACGAGAGGTGGAAGAACCTGGACAACGAAGCGATATATGTCAGCAGCAAAGTGGCGATTTACGAGATGATGGCCTCCGGCGTGACAACAACAACCGACATGCTCTACCTTCACCCAACGGGAAGGAAAGAGTTTATCGACAGCGAAATAGAAGCGGCCCGCAGTACCGGGGTGAGATTTCATCCCACCAGGGGCTCAATGTCTCTCTCCACAAAAGACGGAGGATTACCCCCCGACACGGTCGTGCAGAGTGAAAGAGAGATAATCGAGGACTCCGTAAGACTTATCGTGAAGTATCACGATAGAGAGAAACACTCGATGCTGCGGATAGCTCTGGCACCCTGCTCTCCCTTCTCGGTGACTGAAGAGTCGATGGTCAGGACGGCCGAACTCGCCGGGCAATACGACGTGCTTCTTCACACACATCTCGCCGAAACGAGGGACGAAGACGATTTCTGTATCGAGAAAAAGGGATTGAGACCGGTCGATTTCATGGAAAAGGTCGGCTGGCTTAACGAGCGAAGCTGGTTCGCCCATCTCGTATGGTTAAGCGACGAAGACATAAAGAAACTTGCCGAGCATGACTGCGGCATGGCTCACTGCCCTTCCTCAAACATGAGACTTGGATCGGGAATCGCCCGTGTGAAAGAGATGAAGGAAGCTGGAATCAGAATCAGCCTTGCCGTTGACGGAAGCTCATCGAACGATACAGGAAACATGCTTCTTGAGATACGAAATGCCCTGATGCTTCAGAGAGTTCTCAAAGGAGCCGATGCCCTTTCGCCGAGGGATGTTCTGGAATTTGCGACGCTGGGTGGAGCGAAGGTCTTGAGAATGGACGACTACATCGGTTCGATCGAGCCGGGAAAGTCTGCCGACTTGGCCGCTTTCAGACTGGACACTCTCTCGATGGCCGGTGGGCTATCCGATCCGGTGGCTTCTCTCGTTCTCTGCGACCCTCACAAGAGCGACCTGGTTATGATTGACGGAAAGATCCGCGTCCAGAACGGCAGGATAGTCGATGGCGAACTCTCGGAAGTAATAAAGAGGCACAACGAAATATCTTGCAGATTGATTGAATCCTAAAACAAATCGGGTGAATTATCCAGAAATTATCGAGTGAGTTACACAAGAGGATGGCTCCCGTACACTGTCTTCATGCATTATAGTGTGAGGCCTCGTAACTCGATAGTAACCGCGATTCTTCAGTGACGATTGATTGACAACCATTAGAAAGCAGTTTTCGGCCGGTATGCGTTTTCGAATCGTTTGCTATCATCTTGAATTTCAGTTCTAATCCTGGAGGTATAAATGTCAGAGATTTATTTCTTGCGCCATGGGCAGAGTCAATCGAATGTTGAGAACCGTTTTGCGAATGGAAACGATGGTTATCCTCTGACAGATCAGGGGAGGAGACAGGCGGAAAAGGCATCCGCATTTCTGCGTTCCAGAGCGATCCGGAAGGTTTACACTTCACCGATTCACAGAGCTGTTCAGACGGCAGAGATTGTCTGCACAAAATGGGGACTCACGCCAGTTGTGATAGATGAAATCAGAGAATTCTCAGTAGGCATCTTCGAAGGAAAGAGAATTGCCGGACAGGCCAGGGAGTTGTACGTGGATCTGAAAAAGAGATGGGCTGCCGGGGAAATGGACACAAGAATCTCGGGAGGCGAAAGCCACCGCGAGATAATCGACAGGCTTTGGAAAGGTATTGAGTATGCTCTCGAAGGGGATGAACAGGAGCCAGTTCTCATGGTAAGCCACGGAGGGCTACTTTCCATGGCTCTTCCATACATGTGTGACAACCTGGATTTAACCACCTTCTATGAGCAAGAAGGTGTTTTCATAAGGAACTGCTCGGTTACTTCTGTACAAACTCGTACTGAGAATTCGAGAATTTCTCTCAGTCTTATGGAATGGGCAGACGACTCTTATCTTGATGTTTCCGAAAGGAGTTTTTAGAGTTCTAAATTCCATTGGGACGATTTTCAGATGAAATCATAAGGCGAGGAATCACCTCAATAGAAATTCCTACCTTAGATATTGACCACACGTACTTCTGGCCTCTTTCTTATCTGGCACTTGAATAGAACGAACATATGTCCATTCTATGTGCTGGCGAATGGGAAAGTCACACGCCCTAAGAATGCACATGATTGAGAGGTAATTATGAAAAGCCAAACAGAGGATAATACTTTGGCGTGTCTTTCCTGTTCTTCGCTCTCTCAGAAACTGAGTTATACGAAGATCACTTCCTCTTAGTTAGACATTTCACAAGATTGGATCGGCAATAATTGTGTTGCTCAGTTTCCAGAGTCGCAGCGCAAAGAAGAGGAAGAGTGTCTATACAAGAGGCAGGAAGGATCTCTCTTCCTTCCTGCCGTTAGGGTGTGTGAGTGGAACAGTTGCATGTTCTATGTTGCAAGAAATAAACGTTGCCCGTCAAAGGTCCACCGTCCTCGGGAAAGGCTTTACGCTTAAGAGCGGGGAACTCGCTGATCGCTGTGAAGAACAGTTCCATGTTGTCTGTTCCAAGTTCCAAGTAATGAGAGTGGCAGTGCCTCTGAGTACCCGCTATTCGGTGTTCGCTGCAAGCTGACTTCAAGAATTCGTATACGTTAGGAAGCAATGCTAGAACCCTTCATCTCCTCAATCCTGATCCAAACCCCCTTGGGATACTTGCTGTCTCGTTTCGTTGGCGTCTCTCCCTCCCTCTGCCTTTTCAGCTACCTGTGATCAAGTATTGATTTTGACTCTTCAGTGGAATTGCGATCGATTCAGCTGTAGAGGACAAAGGACACGGACTGTGTTCTTGGAAGCTTTCTTGCTGCGCATGATACAAGAAGAGTCACTTCAGTTGCTTTTAGATCTCCTCAAAAAATATTTCGGTGAGACTTGACAGGCATACTATATACAAATATACTATTAGTAGATATAGCTACATTATCTGCATATGTGAAGGAGTGATTTCAAAATGGGTATTTCCGAGAGTCTTGAAGATTATCTGAAGTCTGTATATCAAATACAGATTGAGAAGGACTTTGCACGCGTAAAAGATGTAGTTGAAATTCTTGGAGTCAAGACTTCTTCAGTAATTTCTGCACTTAAGAAGCTTAGTGAGAATGGACTTGTTGACTACGAGAAGTACAGCTATATTAAGCTAACCCAGGCCGGGTTAGTGCAGGCAAGTTTATTGTTTGAGAAACACAATTCGCTTAAGACTTTCCTTGAAGAAGTTCTGTACATTGAATCTCGCAAAGCAGACGAACTTGCGCACGGTCTCGAGCATCATTTGAATCAGGAATTGCTGACTAAGATGGAAGCTGTGACGAGGTTCTTCGCAGAGAATCCCGATCTGCTTAAGGAGATGCAGGGTTATATAGGTGAACACGAAAGGGAGTCGCAGGTTACGCTTGACAGACAGAAGAGTGGAAAGATCTACAGGGTTGAGGCTGTTAGGGGAGATCCCGAGCTAAAAAGACGTCTCCTGAGCATGGGAGTGCTTCCAGGCACAGATATCTCACTTGAAGCAATTGCTCCGCTGGGAGACCCGATCGAGATAAAGGTGAGGGGTTATAGGTTGAGTCTTCGTAAGGAGGAGGCGAAGGCCATTGTCGTCGAGCAAATCTAACAGATTCCTTATGAGCAGTATTCGTAAAGGCCAATGCAAAATAGTTGACATTTCTAGATGTGAAGCGCAGAAATCTAAGCTTCGGAGCGTCGGCCTGATTGAAAACGCTGTTGTTGATGTCATTAGGGGCTCCGCAGAGGGGATGATGATGCTTCTCGTTGGAAAATCGCGCATGGGCCTCAGTCACTTTCTTGCCAGCAAGATATTGGTTGAACCAGCGGACGAAAGAGTCTGCTTCGTAATAGGAGGGGAGGAGAATAATGCACCTAAAGGGCACGTTGGTAGAAGAAGACGTTATAGATGTCGTACTGGCTGGTAATCCAAACGTTGGAAAAACAGCCGTTTTCAATGCCTTGACAGGGTTGCATCAGAAGACAGGCAACTGGCCTGGAGTAACCATTGAGAAGAAGGAAGGAGTCTTTTCCTGCGGGAGCACTAAGGCAAGAGTGGTTGATCTTCCGGGGATCTACGGATTGAACGCCTTTTCACTAGATGAAAGAATCTCTCGTGACTATTTGGTATCCAGTAGGCCCGACCTAGTCCTCTCAATAATTGATAGTACAAATCTACAGAGAAATCTCTATCTGACTTTGGAACTCATCGAAATGGGAGTGAACGTTGTTGTGGTTTTGAATATGCAAGACGAGCTGGAGGCCCAGGGCATCTCGATTGATACGGAAGGCATGACCAGGACTCTCGGCTCTCCTGTCTTGTTGATTTCAGCGTTGAAACGCACCGGTATTCAGGAGCTGAAGAGCGAGATTATCAAGAATGGAAAAGAGGGTTTGCCAAAGACAGAGAGGAAATTTCACGATCAAAGAATTGAAGAGGCACTCAGAAAGATAGAGTCGCTGATTTCCCTTTCCGAAATGGGTGATAAGTTGAACGCCCGATGGTTGTCTATAAAATTGATTGAAAGAGACCCCGAGTACAGACTCATTCTTGAGAAAGCTTCAGCCGGAATAAAGAGCGCAGTTGATCAAATCATATCAGATCTCGAAAAATCTGTAGGAGACGCTTCCGTAGCGATAGCCCAGGAAAGGTACAGATCCATTCAGGAGATCGATGCCAACTTTGTGAAAAAAAACACCGGAAGAATCGACTTAACAGATAGACTGGATAGAGTACTCACAAACAAGTGGCTTGGAATTCCAATCTTCTTCTTTCTCATGTGGTTAACCTTCCAGGTAACGTTTGCGATCGGGAACTTCTTCCTTGAGCAGATAGAGGCAGGGTTCGAATGGCTCTCTGAATCGGCAACTGCCTTGCTTGTGGGGAACGTGCCGGAAATCGTAGTCTCTCTTGTCTCAGACGGTATTATCGGGGGCGTGGGAAGCGTCATGGTCTTCGTTCCGAACATCTTCTTTTTGTTTCTCATGATCGGAATTCTTGAATCGTCTGGATACATGTCCAGGGCCGCCTTTGTGATGGACAGATTGATGCACAAGATAGGTCTGCACGGCAAATCTTTCATACCTATGATAATCGGTTTCGGATGCACCGTTCCAGCAATCATGGCGACAAGAACACTGGAATCCAGGAAGGACAGGATAATAACAATGCTTGTCTCGCCGTTTATGTCATGTAGCGCGAGATTGCCGATCTATCTCACCTTCGCTGCAGTATTCTTCTCAAGGCGCCAGGGAACCGTGGTATTCAGTATCTATGTTATTGGAATTGTGGCAGCTATCACAATGGCCAGGATATTCAAGAGCACAATCCTTAAGGGAGAGACTTCGCCGTTTGTTCTGGAGCTTCCACCCTACAGACCGCCGGCAATGAGAGAAACCCTAAGATTCGCGGGAACCAAGAGCCTCATGTTCCTCAAGAGAGCCGGTACAGTGATCTTCGTCGTAGTTATTGTAATATGGGCCCTGGCCACCTTTCCTGCTGGAGTTGAGTATGGTTCACAAGAAAGCTATGCCGGCATGATCGGGTCAACCATAGCGCCACTGATGAGTCCAATGGGATTCAATAACTGGGAGAGTGGGGTTGCGGTACTTATGGGTGGTCTTGCAAAGGAGGTTGTGGTCGGAACTTATGAGACGCTGATCGGGGATGGCAATCTGGAATTGACCTTGCGCGAGTATTTCACTCCACTTTCTGCCTACGCCTTCATGCTCTTTACATTGCTATACATGCCATGCGTTGCTGTCTTTGGAGCAATCTGGAAAGAAGCTGGCGCCAAATGGGCCTTGTTCACAGTTGTTTACACAACGCTATTCGCATTCTTTGTCGCTTCGATTGTTTTTCAGATAGGCAGTTTGCTTCTTGGGTGAGCGCGTTAGGGACATTCGCCGGTTAATGATAGCTAGTCTTGTACGCAACAAATCTCAAATTACGAGAGTTACTCTTCTGGAGACCCAACCGCGTGTTTTCGGTGTAAGTAAAGGAGATTGCGAACCGTGTGATCAAGAAAAATACTCGATCGTTGGAACTGAATTTCCCTTTTCTCGACTTGCAGGTGAAATCGTTTTCGTGAAAGTTGTTGAGCGAATTCGTATTTGCAGCACGGACCAGTGAGACTATTCGATTGCGTTTCCTGCTTAACGAATACCACCTTTCAGGCACGATAACAGGCACTCTGCTGCAATCGCTCTTCGCAGGCATTAATTGGATCGTTGGACAGATCAGAAGTGCATGGTTCAAGTCCTCTGGGCAGTGTCGATGCAATTCCGGTCAAGCGCTGGCATAACATTGCAATGGTTATTGATAGCTACCAAAGTTGGAGGAGAATGCTGAATGAGTCCAAGAAAAAGGCAGACTGGTTACGTCCTTTTCACTGCATTGATTGTTATTCTAGTTCTGTCGGTTCTGACAACGACGGTTCTCACTCTCGTTCTCAACGATTCGATGCAACTCAACAGAACAGAGGCAAGACTTGAGGCACATTACAGAGCTTTGTCTGGTGTGGAAGTAGCCAGGGCGATTCTCGAGAAGGATAGCACAAAGAATCTGAGGGGAATCTTCGGGGGAAGAATTTCAGATTCAGAAGGCGCCGTCTTCGAATTCTTGCAACCCTTCGATTTGGGAGAATATTGGGGAGAAGATACACAAGTTGTACGAGATGCAGTTATTGGGGCGATACAAAGTGAGCAGACCGAAATAGCCTTCGCGATATTATCTAGTGACGATGATTCCGAAGTCAAGATAGTCTCATATGGCAATAGAAATTCCGTACTGGAGAGTATTGTTCTAAATCTTGCTTTTACCGGTGGGGGCTATGAATTCCCTATTTTCGATATGGCAGTATTCTCTGACAGCTATATCGGACTGGGAGGAAGCGCGAGAATTGAGGGAAGAGCAGGTACGAATTCAGTTACGCCGGGTGCGGTAGATCTGTATGGAGGAGGCGTAATGGTCACGGACACTATTTACGTCGGAGTTGATGGTGACGTTCACGTGAATCCCTCGCCAGATCCAGACGCACACTGGATAGCGGTTGAATATCCCGATGCTGTCGTCACGAGAAGCGGCATATGGAACAATACCTGGCTAAACTCGCATCCAATACAGAATTTGGATCAATACAGAGAGTACGTCTTGCCAGAGTTCCCCGATGCCCCTCCTTCCATATCTTTTCCATCCTTTCCGGACTTCCCCGGGGGACTTCCTGATGTGGGGAATCTCTCAGTTGGAGGAAATAAGAGCGCTACCGTTTCTGAGAGTGCCGAGTATGGAAGTATCAGTGTGGGGGGTAGCGCAGAACTGATTTTCAACTTGAGTGGAAGAGACCTCTCGATTAGGGCAAGCTCGCTAAACATATCAGGCAGCGGAAAGATAAGCGTTATCGGTCCCGGCACATTGAATATGTATGTCGACGGAAATGTCTCTATTAGTGGAAATGGAATAACTTCGCAGAACTCAGGCAGATTCAATCTCTACGTGAATGGCAGTTTCAATTCTTCAGGGAACAACAATGTTGAGCTGGCAAACTTGTACACAAAGGGATTGACTGACCTCGGCAATAGTGGCCAGATGACTATTGAGAACCTTTATGTAGACTCTAATCAGGGATTCTCGACTTCGGGAAACGGGACGCTCAGAATATCCTCTGAGTTTCTAGTCAAGGCTTCGTCGGCTTCATTCTCGAGTGGGATTGTTGATTTTATGAATGGTTCCAGACAAGAATTCCAAATCGCAAATACTATGTCTTTGACTGGAAATGCAGTTGTGAATGGAATAAGCAACGGAGTAATAAATTGTGCATCCCTAAACGTTGGTCAAGGTCATATTAACCTTGCAGAAGAAGGGGACCTAGAAGTGTATGCCAGCACGGGGTTCAATATGGGTGGAAGCAGCACTCTCAATAATGGCGGTGACAGGGAGTCTGTAAGGGTTGACTATGCAGGCACAAACAATCTTGATCTGACCGGTAATATTAGATACACAGGTGTTCTCAACATCCTTCAGGCCGACGCTGACCTGGGTGGTTCTGGCGAGATTGACGGACTGGTAATCAGCGGAGGCCCAAATGTGAATCTTCACGGAAATCCTCTTGCCAAGGTCATTGCGATCTACGCTCCAAACTCCACAGTAAATATGGTCGGAAGTGCCACGGTCAGGGGAGCCATTGTGGCAGACAGATTCGTGGCCGGAGGGAGCTCGAAAGTGGTTTTTGAGAGTGAAACGGAAGAGCTTTTCCCGCCAGGAACAATCGGTTTGGGCGACGAAGAGGGACAAGAAGACACGGAATTCTGGAGTAGATAGGGAGTGATCGGAGTGATTGTAAATCGCCCGGCAAGAAAGCAAGGATTCTCACTTGTTGAGGTGGTGTTGAGTCTAGTAATAGTTACGGTGATCATTGCTGCCGTCCTGCCAGCTCTGACCAAAAGCATGCAACTGGCAAACAAGAATCGACATCTGACCACAGAGCTGTCAAGAGTTCAGAAAAGTCTTGAAGAGGAGTACTTCGTTCCTGAAAGGAGCGGATCGTATTCGATAGTGCTTAATCTAGATGGTCAGAATATTGTACTTTCCGGTGAACTCGTGTCGAAGGAGTTCGCTGAGAACAAGAAGATCGATATCTTTCTAAGAGAGAGGTAGATACCTCGGTGAATAGAAGAAGAGGACTAACACTTACAGAGTTACTGGTTGTTATTCTAACATCAAGCATCATAGCTGCAATCGCTTTGTCCGTCTTTTCTGCGGCATGGAGAGTATACATGACATCTCAGGCCTTATCGTCACTGGGAAAGAATCTCAGGACCGCCGCGGAAAGAATATCTGAAGAGTTGCGATGGGCCACTTCGCTTGAGTTTTCCAGTTCTCCGGAGGGAGAAGATTGGATTACCATAATTCTTGAAGAAGGGTCAATAAAGAGATATAGAGGAACAACGGAAAGCCGGTCAGGCGAGCACAACTTAAGCGATGCTTCCGACGTGCTGGTAACAGACCTCGCCTTCGAGCTGAAAACATTGCAGGACGATAGGGTAATAATGGATATCTCGCTTTCCGGCTCAAGTACCTTGAACAGCAAGATCGGTGAAAGTGTTAGTACCTCAGTAGTGATCTTCAACGTTCGCGATTATTCAGGAAGCGGCTCTTCGATTAGTTACCGCAAATGAGAATCGAGACACGAGACTTCTTTGCAGAACTTTAGATTGCTAAGAAGTGTGCGTCGAAGAGCTTTCTTCGAGCCGACGTCTTCCACCTGAATCAAGGATGATCGTTAGCTAGTTCCGTTCACTCCGCAGGATCCATACTAGGCATCATAAAGCAACAGGCAGAACGAAGAGAGCCCTCTTCCTGTCGTTAGGGTGTGTAAGTAGTGCAGTTCCAAGTTTCATGTTGCAAGTTGCAAGAAATTTGAGTCGGCGTCTAAAGTCCACTGCCTTCCAATGAACTTAGGAGCTCCTATCTGTTGACTAGAAGTTAAGAATGGAGTCTGTACTCATGGGTTCGGGCCACTCTTCAGTCATTGAGAGTGATACAGTGGACTTTTCCTTTACTGTAAAAGGATACAGCATGTTCTCTGAACTGCTTGACGGTGACATTTTCTTCGTTCTAAAACGGCCGGTCGCCAGGAATGGCCAGATCTTGGTTGTGAGAATAAGCGGCCAGGGAGGCGTCATAAAATACTTCCACAAGAGATCTGACATGGTAATTCTTTCCTCTGAGAACCCTGAATACAAACCTATTAGGGTAGATAGAAATGGACGGTAGACCGAATATGCTATTTTCGGGGTAGTTGTTGGTTTGAAGAGGAAGTTTTCTGATTCGTGATTACGCCTTCTCGTAATTGGTTAGAGAAGTGTTCAAGGAAGCTGCATCGAAATTACCCATATCATTTGAGCAATACGTTTTTCATTATTTCCTTTCGACATCTTTCGCTAATCATGTGTCCCCCCAAGAGAAATATCAAGTATGTACGGTTCTACTTTGAAAGCATCATCCGAAATGCTGATCGCCTGTTCTTTATACTTCTCCAAAGCTTGTTCCTTATTCTTATTCTTCCGTAATGCATCAGAACGTCTATAATCTTCCTTGTCCCAGTTCTCGAAATTGAACCAACTCACCAAATATATCCCTCTGTAAACGGAATTCTTTTTCATGTACTCATCCAGCAGTTGCCGTTCCATGGCTTCATCGATTTGTTGATTCCAGTTCCCCTTCACCTCGATCACAAGCTCGATCTTGCAGCTCATTCTTGAAGTGATCTCTTCTACAGCTGTAAGATAAATATCCGCGAATTGCCTCGTGTCGTCCCGCCTTATCTGAACCTCTCGGTTAATCACTATGCTCCTCTCACTAAGATACGACCGAAGAAACCGGGTGACATAATCTGAAACCCTATCCTCATCTTTTGGCCCGTACTTTGTTGCACTATCTACTTTGCATTCATTCCACAGATCAATTGCGCAGGGTAAAGATACGCTAACTAAAGCTTTGTTTAGCTCATCAAGCGCTTCGAGGACAACGGCAAGAAACTCATCGCTGTTTCTAACGATTCGTCTTTTCTGGTTCTCGATCAGAGCAGTCAACGTATCGATTTTCGCTGGAATCCAGTTATTCTTCAAAGCCAGATCATATGCGCTGGAGTATCGCCATTTGAGAGTCGGATATTCTTTCGAAAGCCTTTCTAGAGTTTCGACCGCTTCAAAAGAAGCGAGTTCCTCCAAGCACTTTTCGATATCATATTTCAGCTGAAGCAGATGATTATGTGTTGTGTACACACCATCATCGAAGTCAGAATTCAGTAACTTTGGAAAGCTCTTAAGGAGAGATTTGTACAAATATTCCAGTTGATGACATTCGATCTGATTGAGTATCCTATATCTGTCATTGTCTCTAGCAATGGTGATTAAGAACTCTTTTTGCTGCTGGTTTGTCTCAACAATCTCCCACACTCTGTCCCATTCTTTGCCCTCAGAGTGTTCCAAAAGTAATAGGCATAGATCCGGTAAGGGTATTGGCAATTCATCCATCCCCGCGTTGCTAATTTGATCGTAGATGAACTCTATCGCCCTATTCTTGTCCTCATTCAGAAGAAACTCTATGGCATTTCTCCTAAATCGATCTGAAAGGTCCATGTTCTTTGAGGCTTCAAATAGCAGCCCGGAGATCCCCTCGATGTTGAGTTCGCTGAATCTTGAAAGATCAAACCATTGATCTTCAGAAGTCTGCTCCAGGATCATTCGTTCAAGAATCTTCAACGATTCTTCGGTAAACAAGTCCATGACTATCTTTACAAGATTCTTCAGCAAAAATCGCGAATTCTCTCCAACAGCCGGGAAACTCAGTATGACATCAATGTGTTTCTTCAGAATATTCGAGTTCTCTGTCAACCAATTACTGTCAAGCATCTCCAGATTTAGAAGCGAAAACATAACAGCGAAGTCATCTACAGTGAATTCTGATGCTCTTGAGCCCTTTCTAGAAACACAGGATGAACCCAAAACGAACTCCTTAATGGTCCTAATGAAGTCGTCTCTTTCCTCTTCGGAAAGGTCACTCAGTATTTGTCGCTCCCAGAGATCCCATAAGGTATTTGAGCCATTTCTTCGAACCAGCAGATCAATAAGAGTTCGGATTTCTTGGCTTGCGTTTTCGCGAATTATCTTCTTCGCTTGTTGAGTGAGCGAGGGTTCTTCTGGTCCGTGGCTAATGCACATCGGTTTGTCTGAATTGTGTTCACGTATTTGCGTTAACCGCTTACGTAGAGTTTGAGAGACTTGTGGTCTTTCATCAATCTCCGGTAATTTCAGAAGCTCGTTGTAGACGCTTTCCTCATCCAGAACGAACCGTAGAATAGTCCTTATGAGAAGACCGTCTTCTTCCTCAGCCATGGCGATGTTCTTGAACACGTCTAGAAGCATCTCATGATTCCGATGGAGCTTTGTCCGAAAAGCATTAAACGCTTCCTCATTGATGAGTGAGCTTTTGCTTCCGTAGAGGAGGACGATCAGGGAAGCAATTTTCGCTGCCATTTTCTCATAATAGATGCTTTCTTCAGTGACTCTCGAGAGCAGCTTTGGCAAAAGGTAGTTGGGGTAATAATCATCGGAGAAGTGCTTAACATACCAGTCTAACGCTTCTATTGATAAACTTCTGTCTATCTTCTCAAACAGAACTGTTTCGATAAACGCGTCGTAAGCCCCAATAAGCCGCTTGTCTTTCTTAGGTGTGATGCTCGAAAGAAGCTCGCTTACTGAAATGTGTTTTGGCCAAAGAGCGTACATACAGAGCCCCTTGATCTCATCATCTTTGTCGGTTGGAATGTCCTCCAGAACAAAGGGAAGAAGTTTTGTTTTCTGATCCATATTTTGGGAGTATATGAAAAAGGAAGCGGCGTACTTTCTAACGCTGATGTGCTCCTTTTCGTCCAACAAAACGTTCATTATCTCGTCTTCAATAGCAAAAGTCCTGCATGACTCAGCGATTCTCAAAGCGAGAACTCTCGAAGGGATGTTCTTCTCTTTGTTGTTGATGTAATCGAGTAAGTCATTTTCTATGCCCGCGTACCTCAAGTTGCCTGAGAGATCGGTTATCCTCTCAATATAGATTTCTTTGTCATACAGTTCAAGAAGCTTAGTTACCAAAATCCTTTTCTTGCGATCCTCAATAACTGATAAATCGCTGCTAAGCAGAGTAAGTGGAGATATTTCCAGGAGGTAGTCGAAGATTTCGTCACGTTCTGTCGCGATCCAAGCGATAGTCTCCTTGAGTCGAGGAACTAGATCTTTCGGTCTGCAGTTGTGCGTTATGAGAGAACGCAACTGCATTTCACTGAGCTTCCTGCTGACTATGAAAGAAGCAGCCAAGAATTCGGCGTAAGAGCTGTGTGACCAAATCGTTCCTTCATGCGACACTGAGAAAAGAGCGGTCTTCAAGACTTCTTTGATCTGGGCTTCCGTGGCATTGAAAACATCTCCTCTCTTGGTCTCACAAGTTCCAGCTAACTGAGATACACTGACCATGTTGTTTCTCAACGCAATTTCGCTCTCATCGACAATGATTCCGCGTCCTGAAAACTCAGTGAAGAAAGCGATTCTACTAGCGATGGCCATTCTTCTCTCAGCGCTCGCTCCTTCTTCAGGAATTTCGCATAGCTTTCTGCAGCTCGCTTCGAACAGCCCCATCCTTCCTTTCTGGAAGGCCTCCATGTTGCTTCTTCTGTACTGTTCAACTAGCATTACCAAAGTCAGAGGTCTGATCAGGAAAGACCAGAGATCGTTAGCTTTTGCAACCTGAAGAAATCCTTTCTCATCCACATCACACTCGTTGATCAGGTTATGAACATCTTCGAGACTCAGTACTGTCAATTCATAGATCCTTATTTCCTTGTCATGAGTACCATCTAGCTTTTCATACGGCTCAGAAAGACTACTGCCGAGAATATCGGACCAATCCCCAGTTCTACATGCCAGGATGAAAGACACCTTTCGGGAAAGCTTCACGGTGTTAATGATGCAATCTCGAATAACTTTAACGCTCTGAACAATCCCGCAAGAGTATTCATCCAAAGAGTCTACAAAAACAGTCACATTCCTATCTAAATCATGTCCGGAATCCCTCAGCTCGCTTGCTAGATTCTCCAGTGAGAGTTGATTGTCTATCCATATCACTTTCTCTCCAGAGGATTCCAGTTTTCTTCTGTAGCGCTTCATCTCAGTTGTTTTTCCCATACCGGGCTCGCCAAGCAGGATCAAACACGAATACTGATCAAGATCTTCCATCGCTTTCAAATGGGCGTTCCATAAGCTTCCAGAGAACCCTTTGGGATTAGCTAGAAAACCTGTGCTCTCAGTGTAATATGGTTTGTCTTTCTCCACCCAGAAACGAGTCCAGCCAACAATACTCAACCATGACACCTTCTTTCAAGTCAAGATTCTACGGATCAACCAAGAGGGGAAATTGTTGAACAGAAATGATCTAGATCCTTCATTGAACATTGTAATATATTCATGAATAATTTAATTGATTTTTAACGTGTCGGTGCCCAATAACGTTCCGATTCGGTCAGCGGCCCAAAAAGAAGTTTCGTCAAGTCTTGTTTCTGAAAATGCTTCTGTTTTCCCTGAAACATTATTATATTGATCAAAGCCACTTTAGGCCTTCAATTGCAGGGAATACCTCTCTGCAATTACCGTTACTCATATTCTGCAGCAAACAACTTACTGTAACCACAATCCAAATATCGGCCTCGAAGATGTTAGTTTAGGCAAAATACTTTCTTTCGGTACTACTATCGCGATAGGTTGATCTGCGTCGAAAATAACAAACGAACAATCGAGCTCCAAAGATTACCGGTATCAAGTATCAGTACGAAGTGAAGAACAAATCCCTTGACTGAACTCAATCTCAAAGGAAACTGGTTTTGACTTTCGAACTGTTGAGAAGTATGTTGAAAAGCGAGACTGGAATGAAAGACAGACGAGGAATAAACCTTCGAAAATAGAATCAGTTAAAGAGATCATAGATGAGATTCTGATCCAAGACATGAAGCATCCAAGAAACCAAAGACCCACAGCAGTAAGAATATACCAAAAACTCTTGGAAGAATATCCTGACAAGCTTCAGGTAAAGGAAAGGACCGTGACAAGATACGTTTCTCAGAAGAAGAAGGAGCCTTCGGCTTCCTCTCACGACCTCTCCCAGCACTTCTCCGGGGTTCTCCCGCAAAGTGCATTCTCAAGGTCAGGAAGGATCTCTATCAGAGCAGATACTATGCCCTGGTCAAGTGGCATTTCAGTCATCATGACGACAGCTTGCGCAAAGGAGTAAGCTTCTCGGTAAGGTCTGTCAGCCGTGAGGGCTTCGAAGACATCGGCCACGGCAATGATCTTAGCCTCAAGCGGTATCTTGTCCGTCTTCAGTCCGTTTGGATAACCAGAACCGTCTTCTCTTTCGTGGTGCATATAAGCGTAAGGAATGAACTTCTTCAGATATTTGAAGTGTTCGAGGATGTCTTTTCCATGCGTAGGATGATTGCGAATAACCTCCATTTCAATCTCATCTAGAGGACCGTGCTTCCTCAGTATCCTAGATGAAATACCGACTTTGCCAATGTCATGCAGCGTTGCTCCGTTAACGAGCTCCCTAACCTTCTTTCTGCTCAAGCCAAGTCTCTTCCCCACCAGTCCGGCGATTATTGCCACATTCTTCGAGTGAAATCCGGTATATGGATCACCTGTTTCCCATAAATACATAATCTCTTGAAGACCGTGCATTTCATAGTATCCGGAAAGTCCAAGAGTGAGCACTTCCATCATGAGCAATACGCCGATTATTCCAGCAATCAGAGAGTGGACTACCATCCACTTCATTAGATCATATCCTCTTATTTCAGTCCTTAGGCCATATGCGAAGCCCTTTGATCCGTCCGGTGAAAAGGTGATTCTCTCTGCCAGATGCATCTCTGAAAGGAGGGCATCCTTATCAATGCTCACTAGAGCGACCTTACCGGGGATTTCTTTCTCCATGTTGTTATCAAATATGTTGAAGTAGAGATAGAGCTCCTGATTCACAGTCGACAGTTTGTGAGTATTCATAACGGGTATTTCTGGGGGCCTGTCTATGAGCCTGGCGGATTTTACCGCTGGAAACTCTTGCCGCACTTCCTGAAGCATTTCTTCAATGAACGCATCGTCACCAGATACCACAGCATAGTACATCCCATGCCATTGGAAATACCCCTTGGAAAGTGTGGTTGCAAGATTCTCGACAGATGTCTCGAAGATTCCCGAGTAAATCTCCTGAGTGTAGCTTATCGCTTCGTTCTGAAAGACGTGATACGGCAACATCATTAGAAGAATCGTAACTAACAAAATGAATATAACCAGAGTAGGCCGGATGTATCTAAGCTCATCAAATCCTCTCATTCAGAATCCCCTTATGTTCAGTTTGGCTTCATCTATCTATTGCTAAGTAATCATATCACCTAATCTTTCGATGTAAACAAAAGCTTTATCTCCTGCTTATGTTGAAGACTTGACAAGACAATAGAGACAATTATCCGATCATATTTGTGCGTTTTGTCATTGATGTTTGCTGGTGTAATATGTCAACGTCGTGTGCCCCGCGTGGTAGCGGATGGCAGGTAGCAGGTTGGTAAGAACAGGATCGGGGAGAAATCCCCGTCCTGTTTACTTAACGGTCTTCTTCAAAGAGAAGATAAGTCCATTCAAGAGCTTGTGGACTCTGTTCGACAGGGATTCGAACTGTTTGAGATCACCTTCAGACAGGTAACCAAGTTTCACACTTATCTCCATCTGAGTGGAAAGTTCCATGAGGGAACCGCGGGAAACGTAAAGAAACTTGATCAACTCTTTAGTGTGTTCTCTGCCATATCCCTCTGCAATGTTTGATGGTACTGAAACAGCAGCCCTCTGCATCTGTGAAACAAGACCGAATCTCTCGTGCTCTGGGAGCTTTCTAGTCAAAGTATAGACTTCAACCACAAGTTCCATAGAACACTTCCACAAATCGAGTTCTCTGAATCTGCCGAACAAGTTCATACCTCCTTGATCGTACAAAGGAGTGATAATATGTCGTGGATAAAAGAGTTACTATCCCTAATCACAGTCTTCGCAAGCTACGTCGAATCCCCCGGCAACGGACCGGAGAAGAAAGAGAAAGTAAAACAGATGATAAAGGATGCGCTTCCCGATGAACAATGGAAGATCGATCCCGAGTTCTTCGACTTCATCCTGGATGTCCTGATAGACCTTGTCGTCATGTTCCTGAACAGAGGGCTTTGGAAGACAGCGATGAAGGTGCTGGTGAAATGATAGCTATTTGCAGATAGCGATTGAGAAACGTAATGTTTATGAGCGACTCCAAAACAAAAAAACGCACTGTATTTCACCTTCTTTTTTGCCCGGCCTTAATGCCGGGTTCTTTTAATGTGAACTACCCTATAATGATATTCGAGAACTAAGCAAACTAGAAGTTAGAAATTTAACAATCTGTCTCTCTCCTCTTGAACGGAAATCTGATCTACAATTGCTCAATTCCGAACTCGTATCACAAAAACTGTGTTTGTTACTAAGCAAGCAAGAGAGATCACAAACTAACTAATTCACGTGGACTAACCATAGAGAATTCGGTTAATGGCCTAGCTGGTTCTTTCATCAGTTAGGATAGACAGGCAGAGTATTTTCTCCGGATGGGTGCCGCATGAATCATGAACCCAATGTTTCCGTAAACTTTTCGCAATCTATTGAACTGCATTTGGTTTTTTTAGAAATTATTACTATAATAATCGTGAAAAGTACTAGAAACGCAAGAAAAGATTGTTTGGGTAGTTGAGCCTACTGTCTCTGAAAGAAGACTCCAAATAAAGTTCTTCGATATACTTCAATCGCTCAACTAGGAAAGATCTACACTTCCAGATGGAACACTTCCCTACCCGAAACAGTTTGCTCGATAGACTCTTTTGGCCCTAAATCATGCCTATGGAGGTAGACTATATGGCAAAAGAAACCAACGGAGCGAATCTCGGCTTTGAGAACCAGATGTGGGCCGCTGCCGACAAGTTGAGGGGGCATATGGATGCCTCCGAGTACAAGCATGTGGTTCTTGGATTGATTTTTCTCAAATACATCTCGGACGCCTTCCAGGCCAAGTACAAGCAGCTGGAGGCTACCAAGGATACTGAATATTCAGATCCTGAAGATCGTGACGAATACGCGGCTGCCAACATTTTCTGGGTGCCGAAGGAGGCCCGCTGGTCCAAACTCCAATCCAGCGCCAAGCAACCGACCATCGGCAAAATCATTGATGACGCTATGGTGGCCATTGAGAAAGAGAATCCTACCCTCAAGGGTGTTCTGCCCAAAGACTATTCGCGTCCGACTCTGGACAAATACCTGTTGGGTGAGCTCATCGATATCGTCAGCAAGATCGGACTTGGAGACGATGAATCCCGCTCAAAAGATATTCTCGGCCGGGTGTACGAGTATTTCCTCGGTCGTTTCGCCGCGGCGGAAGGCAAAGGCGGCGGTGAATTTTACACACCCCGGTGCGTGGTCAATCTGCTCGTCAGAATGATCGAGCCATATAAGGGTCGCGTGTTTGACCCGTGCTGCGGCTCGGGTGGCATGTTCGTTCAAAGCGAGGGCTTTGTTGAGGAGCGTGGCGGCCGCCTGGGTGATATCGCTATCTACGGTCAGGAGTCCAATCCTACAACCTGGCGGCTGGCGATGATGAACCTGGCCATCAGAGGACTGGACGCCAACCTTGGCGGTCAACATGCGGACAGCTTTCATAATGACCTGCACAAGGACCTGCGAGCTGATTTCATCCTCGCCAATCCGCCCTTCAACATGAGCGACTGGGGCGGCGAACGCCTACGGGAAGACGCCCGCTGGAAGTACGGCATTCCGCCGGTGAACAACGCCAACTACGCTTGGATTCAGCACTTCATCCATCACCTCTCACCCACTGGTATTGCCGGTTTCGTTATGGCCAATGGCTCCATGTCCACCAGCACCACCAGTGAAGGGGAAATCCGCAAGAATATAATTGAGAAGGACCTGGTGGATTGCATGATCGCCCTGCCCGGGCAGCTTTTCTATACGACTCAGATTCCGGTGTGCCTCTGGTTTCTCGCTCGAAACAAGAAGAACGGCAAATTTCGAGACCGGCGCGGACAAACGCTCTTTATCGACGCCCGCAAATTGGGAAACCTTATCGATCGAACCCACAAAGATTTTTCCGAAGAAGAGATCGACAAGGTTGCCGGGACTTACCATGCCTGGCGTGGAGAAGAAGAGGTTGGCGAATACAAGGATGTGCCGGGTTTCTGCATGAGCGTTACCACCGAAGAGATCAGAAACCACGGCTATATCCTGACCCCTGGCCGCTACGTAGGCATGGAAGAGATCGAAGGCGATGGCATTCCATTCGAAGAAAAAATGGCCGAACTGTCAGCAACGCTCTACGAGCAGTTCGCTGAGGCTCACCAGCTCGAAGCCGCTATCAAAAAGAACCTGGAGAGCTTGGGCTATGGCCAATAACCAGGAAGGCTTCAACTTCAGCACCCTGGTCACTGCTATTCACCAGGTAGACGAAAACATGGCTGCGCAGGCCGGGCGGGCGGTCAATGTCAGCCTGACCCTTCGAAACTGGATGATCGGCGCCTATATTGTCAAATATGAACTGAACGGTTCGGACCGGGCGGATTACGGTGATAAGCTCCTTTCAGAACTGGCAAAGCGGCTGACAGGCATCAATGTGAGTAATTGCAATCGCCGCCAGCTCTATCGTTACCTACGTTTTTACCGGCTTTATCCTCAAATTGTGGGGACACTGTCCGCACAATTGAAGACTATGCTGCCTGCGGATTTACATGGAATTGAAAAAGTGGGGACACCGTCCCCACAATTGAAAATCCCACCGGAAAAACTCGTATATCGGCTTTCATACAGCCATCTGGAATTGATCGTGGATCTTGACGATCCTCTCAAACGGACCTTTTACGAGATCGAGTGCATCCGGGGAAACTGGTCGGTGCGGGAGCTCAAACGGCAGATCGGCAGCCTCTACTATGAGCGTTCCGAGTTATCGGAAAACAAAGAAAAACTGGCAGAACTGGTCCAATCAGGGACGGAAAAGAGCGAACCGAAACTGGCTGTCCGCGATCCCTATGTTTTCGAGTTTCTCGGGATAAAGTCCTGTGAGGCCATGAGGGAGTCCGATCTGGAGGATCAGCTCCTGAACGAACTACAGGATTTCCTTTTGGAGCTTGGCCACGGATTCTGCTTCGAAACCCGCCAGAAGCGGATCCTGATCGGTGATACACACGGTTTCGTTGACCTGGTTTTCTACCACCGCATCCTTAAATGCCATGTGCTGGTGGAGTTGAAGGTCGAGTCCATTAACCACGAAAACCTCGGACAGTTCAACACCTATGTGAGCTGGTACCGGAAAAACATGATGGCCGACGGAGACAAGCCGCCCGTGGGCATTCTGCTCTGCACGCAAAAAGACCATGCCCTGGTGGAATACGCCTTGGCAGGTATGGACAACCACCTGTTCGTCTCCAAGTACCAGCTCGAACTGCCCCGCAAGGAAGAAATACAGAAATTTCTGGAAGAGAAGATACGGGAGGTCGGGGAGTGAAAAGAGTAGACACGCTCTACGAGCAGTTTATTGAAGCGGATCGGCTAGAAGCCACCATCAAAAGTAACTTGGAGGTCTTGGGCTATGAGCGGTGATTGGGTAAATCACCGAGTTGATGATATTGCTAATGTAACAGACTACGTGGCAAATGGCAGTTTTGCCACTCTAAAAAAGAATGTTTCTTATTCATCTACCCCTGATTTTGCGATATTGGTCCGGCTTGTTGATTTCAATAACGGTTGGAATGGAAATTATGTATATCTCCCTGAGAATTCTTACCGCTTCTTGAAGAAGAGCTCTTTAGATGTTGGTGATGTTATCATTTCGAATGTTGGCGCGAATGCGGGTACAGTTTTCCGTGTACCCGACCTTGGAAAACCAGCAACCTTGGGCCCAAATTCGATTGTCATTAAAACCGAAGGGAAGGAATCACTCCGCGACTTTCTATACTATTATTTCGCCGGTCCAATTGGCCAAAATCAAATTCAAAGTATAATTACTGGAAGTGCTCAACCCAAGTTCAACAAAACTGATTTTAGAGCTATTACTATCAAAATACCTAGCAATGAGCATGAACAACGTGCCATAGTCCACATCCTCGGATCGCTGGATGACAAGATCGAATTGAATCGCCGGATGAACCAGACGCTGGAGGCCACTGCCCGGGCAGTCTTCAAGTCCTGGTTCGTGGATTTTGACCCGGTGCGCGCCAAAGCCGAAGGCCGCCCGACAGGTCTGCCGGATGAAATTGCCGCGCTCTTTCCCGACAGTTTCGAAAACTCGGAGATTGGTGAGATCCCAAAGGGGTGGGAGGTTAGTACCATAGGTGAAAATGCTGAAAAGTTGTCTAAAGGAACAACACCCCGCATGAATGACGTTCTTAATGCACAGGACACACCATCTATTCCATTTCTAAAAGTAAGAAATATATCTGAAGAAGGGGAGATTGACTTATCAAACTTAGATAGAATCCCACGATCAATACACGAAGGTTTTTTGAAAAGATCGATATTGAAAACTAATGATGTTCTTTTTTCAATTGCTGGTACCATTGGAAGAGTATCCATATTGCCTGAGGAATTGAATGATTCAAACGTAAATCAAGCGATTGCTTTTGTTAGGCCAAAAAAGAATGAGCTACCATCGACCTTTCTCAGATTGATATTGATTTCAGATAGAATCCAAGATGAAGCCAGTTCGCGGGTTGTCCAGGGTGTCCAAGCTAATGTCAGTCTGACAGTGCTGTCCGATCTTAGATTTGCGAACCCTCCACAGTCAATTATTGATATTTGGCTAAGATATTTTGGCGATAGTTTCAGTCGTCAGGAATTGCTGTTAAGAGAATCACGTTCCCTTTCCTCTCTTCGCGACACCCTCCTTCCCAAACTCATTTCTGGTGAGTTGCGGGTCCCGAATGCCGAGGCAATAGCCGAAGGAGTGAACTAATGAATAGTGCAGCACCTGATCGAATTACGATTCGCACGTTTTCCAGTATCTTCGAGAAAATGTGCAACTTTATTGCGATTGCGAAGACAGGCGATCCGCATGCGACAATCCGTGGTCTGGTGACTCTTTGTCTATTCGAATTTCCGGATGAACAATTCTACGTGTCGGGTCAGTTTCACAAAACCATCGAGACGCTGTTTGGCCTTGTCATACCCCAAGACCAGATCGAGTCGGCGCTTGATGAGCTGGAAAAGCAGAATGTCATTATTCGGCCAGGCAACACAAACTATCGACTTGACCCAGCGGCGATGGAGGAGCTGAAGCAGTCTATTGAGGAAGCCCAATCTCTTGAGGAACGGGTCAGAGTGGATTGGTTCCAGCAGTTGGGGGACAGCTATCCTAACTTACCAGTCGAGGATGCGTGGGAAGTACTACGTGCCTACCTTCAGAAGACTTTTCGACGCCACGGTATTCAGGCGGCAGCCTTACTTGACCCGACGGTGAACACTCCACCAGAGCACGAAGCCAGCCTGACGGCTATCCTGCACAAGGCTATCGACGAGCACGGTTTCCTCGATAAGAATTTACGGGCAAGAGTGGAAGCTGCGGTTTCCGGGTTTATGGCGGCACTTGGACGTGATACTGACCGTATCAAGTATATCGCTCAACTTGCGGATGCGGCGTTCAACTTCTACACGCTCGAAGTGCCCGCCGATCTGTCGGAGCATCTGCGCAAGGAGCTTCGCGAACTGACGCTATTTCTTGATACAAACTTCCTGTTCGGCATTCTGGACCTGCATTACAATACACAGGTTCAGGTATCCCACGACCTGATGCGAGCGATCAGCGAACATAAGCTCCCCTTCAAGCTGCGGTTTCACGAAGAGACCCAGAAGGAGATATCAAACACCATCTCTCACTACGGGAGCATCCTACGTTCTCGGCCGTGGACGAACTCTCTAAGCCGCGCCGCATCGACCTCCCGGAACTTGTCCGGGATTGAGCAGAAGTTTCATGAACGTAACGCTGCTGGCCCGATAGATGTTGACGAGTTTCTCCGTCCGTTTGAGCACGTCGATAGCCTCCTGGCCACGAAGGACATTAAGATATACCGGCCACATTCCGAACGGCCTAACGATCAGAACGATCTGTTTCATGAGTATCGGGAGTTCCTGGATAAAAACGGACGTGGCGACAAGCCATATGAAACGGTGATGCACGACGTGAAGGTGCTGGAGGAGACACGAAATCTTAGAACGAACGCTGCATCGAGTCTGGAAGCTGGGGCTCTGCTGATCTCTTGTGACTACTACCTGTATCGCTTTGACTGGGAAGCATCCCGCAAAGTCGGACGGCGCGCTTGCGTTCTGTTGCCGAACATATTTTGGCAGATATTGCGGCCATTTGTGCCAACAGACCAGGACTTCGAGAAGGCATTTGCAGAGACATTTGCCCTGCCTGAGTTCCGGGTGATCGGAAGCGGTGGGAGCCGCGCATGCTCGAAGATGCTGCAGATTCTCGCTACATACAAAGAAGTACCCGAGCAAACCGCAATGAAGATGCTCGCTAACGACCTACTCCTGGACCGGCTGCGCTCCGAGCACGACGACGCCAAATTCAAGGAGCAGGTCGAACAGGCGTTTGTTGAGGAAAATAGAAACCTCCTTGAAGAAAAGATGTCACTTGAACAGGAACTCCAACGACAGAAAGTGCGTGCGGAGGAAGAGGCCCGGAAGCGACAAGAGGATAAGGCAGCATACGAGGCAAACACCAATGAGCTGAACAAAGGGATTGAAGAAGCAGGGCAGCAATTGGAAGCCGCCAGCCGAGCGCTTAAGGAACACGACCAAGCGAAGATTGGTGCCGAAGAATTGGCTAAAGCAGCCGGGAAATCCGCTGCGGAAGCCCAGAGGAAAGCCGAAGAGGAATCGGACCATAAGAGAAAGGCTGAGCGTAAGGCCTTCTGTATGAGTGTTTTCGCAGGCATAGCGTTTGGTGGAATCGCTGTCATTATATTCCTTGCGCTGACTCACATGTTGCCGTGGCCATGGCTGGTGTCGCACAAGAACACGATCCCTCTTCAGATCGCGTTTTGGGCGGCGTTCATGTGCGCATCTCTGGGACTGTTTGTGGGTGCTTGGCGCAAGTGGTGTTGGGGCGGCGGTTTGGTGGCATTCGTTATTTCCCTGCTTTCATTGATGGGGACCTGACCGGTGCGCAAATACCTCGACGAAGCCCAGGTTGAAATCCTGACCATAAACTACCTCCGAGATATCGGATATGATTATGTCTTTGGTCCTGATATCAGCCCCGACGGCCCGGCCTGTGAACGTAATGATTACGATCAGGTCATCTTGGTCGGAAGGCTGCAGACCGCCCTTGAGAATATCAATCCAAACATCCCACCGGATGCCATTGAGGAGGCCGTCCGGAAAATCGCAAGGACCGACTCGCCAAGCTTGATCGAAAACAACAGACGTTTTCACCGTATGCTGACTGACGGCGTGGATGTCTCCTATATGAAGGATGGTAGAGAGGTCCACGACAAGGTATGGCTGCTCGATCTTGAAGACTTGGAGAATAACGACTGGCTCGCCGTCAATCAGTTCACTGTCATTGAAGATCGGAGATGCCGCCGGCCCGACATCGTGGTTTTTGTCAATGGCCTGCCCCTGTGCGTGATCGAGCTCAAGAATCCTGCGGATGAGAAGGCTACCATCCGCCATGCATTCAACCAGCTTCAGACCTACAAGAACGACATACCCGCCCTCTTCATCTATAACGAGTTGCTTGTCATTTCAGACGGTCTGGAGGCCCGCGGTGGGACGCTCACAAGCGGCTGGGACCGTTTCATGCCATGGCGCACAATTGACGGCAAAGAAGTCGCCCCGCGAGGCTCTGTGGAACTTGAAGTGCTACTCAAGGGGGTTTTTGAAAAGCGGCGATTTCTCGACCTTGTATTGAATTTTGTCGTGTTCGACGATGATGGAGTCGTGGTTGCCAAAAAAGCGGCGGCCTATCATCAATTCTATGCGGTTAACAAAGCGGTTGAATGTACCCTGTCGGCATGCGGTATTGATGCAGACCCCGGTATGCTGTATGCCCGTTTCCCGGGGCTTGACGAGCACAACCCTTTTGAAGTGCGGGAGCCGCAGGCCGCTTATGGCACTGGCACCGATCACTTCGGTGGTCACCGTATCGGAGTGATCTGGCATACCCAGGGAAGCGGTAAGAGCCTTTTGATGGCGTTTTTCGCCGGTAAGATCATCCGTCATCCGGCCATGGAAAACCCAACATTGCTGATGATAACCGACCGGAACGACCTGGACGATCAGCTCTTTGGCACGTTTTCATCCTGCCGTGACCTTCTTCGTCAAACACCCATTCAGGCAGAAAGCCGGGAACATTTGAAGGAGCTGCTTCAAGTTGCTTCGGGTGGGGTGATTTTCACGACGATTCAGAAATTCCTGCCTGACGAGAAGGGCCAGCAATACCCCGAACTATCCTCTCGCAGAAATATCGTGGTCATTGCCGACGAAGCGCACCGCAGTCAGTATGACTTCATCGACGGATTTGCTCGTCACATGCACGACGCTCTGCCAAATGCGTCCTTTATTGGATTTACAGGTACGCCCATCGAACGTGACGACAGAAGCACGCCGGCCGTCTTCGGCGACTACATCGATAAATACGACATCCTGCGGGCGGTCGAGGATGGCGCCACCGTTCCCATATTTTACGAAGGTAGGCTGGCAAAGATCGACTTGCGGGAAGAGGAAAAACCGACAATCGATCCGGAGTTTGAAGAGATCACCGAGGGGGAGGAAGAGACCTACAAGCAGAAGCTGCGCACCAAGTGGGCCGCTCTTGAAGCTATGGTCGGCACGGAAAAGCGAATCTCGATTGTGGCGGAGGACCTCGTTCACCATTTTGATGATCGCTTGCTGGCATTAGACGGCAAGGCGATGGTCGTTTGCATGAGTCGTCGAATCTGTGTGGATATGTACAACGCCATCGTGAAGCTGCGGCCGGATTGGCATAGCGAGGATGACGACAAGGGCGTGCTGAAGATTGTCATGTCCGGTTCCGCATCGGATCGTGCCGAGTGGCAGCCCCATATTCGCAGTAAGCCGCGACGTGAGGCCCTGGCCAAGAGGTTCAAAGACCCGAGCGATCCGATGAAGGTGGTGATCGTGCGGGATATGTGGTTGACGGGGTTTGATTGCCCGTCGCTTCATACGATGTACGTAGACAAGCCGATGCGGGGGCACGGCCTGATGCAGGCGATAGCCCGTGTTAACCGCGTGTTCAAAGATAAGCCGGGCGGATTGGTCGTTGACTACCTCGGCCTTGTGGACCAGCTGAAAAGAGCCCTTGCGGACTACACCGAAGCGGGGGGCCGCGGGAAGGCAGCCATGAACCATGAAGTAGCCGTTGCGGTAATGTTGGAGAAGTTCGATATTGTCGTCTCCATGTTCCACGGTTTCAATTACACTTCTCTTCTCAGAGCAGAACCGGCAAAGCGTATCGGCGGCATTGCGGCTGCCATGGAACACATTCTTCAGTTGGAGGATGGCAAGAATCGCTATCTGGCAGAGGTGACTGCTCTGTCCAAGGCTTTTGCTCTTGCTGTTCCGCATGAGGAAGCTATTAAGATTCGTGATGAAGTGGGATTTTTCCAAGAGGTCCGAGCTGGGCTGGCTAAAGCAACGGTTGAAGGCGAAGGCAAGAGTCCCGAAGAGATGGATACCGCGATTCGCCAGCTGGTATCGCGCGCCGTAGCCTCAGAAGAGGTCATCGACATTTTCGCTACGGCGGGATTAAAGAAACCGGATATCTCGATTCTCTCAGACGACTTCCTCCAAGAAGTGCGGCAGCTTCCTCACCGGAACCTTGCGGTGGAATTGCTGAGAAAACTCTTGAACGATGAGATCAAGACAAGCTCCCGCAAAAACGTAGTACAGGCACGATCTTTTGCAGAGATGCTTGAAAAGGCCATACGAAAATACCAGAACCGGGCGATTGAAACCGCGCAGGTCATCGAGGAACTGATCAAATTGGCCAAGGAAATGCGCGAGGCTCAGCAGCGTGGCGAAAACCTTGGCATGAACGATGACGAAATCGCCTTCTACGATGCGCTTGAGGTTAACGACAGTGCGGTGAAGGTTTTGGGTGATAAAATGCTGAAGACGATTGCGCACGAACTGGTTGAAGCGGTTAGGCGGAGCGTGAGCATAGACTGGACTGTTCGTGAAAATGCCCGTGCCCAGATACGGGTGATTGTGAAACGGATTCTGCGCAAATACGGTTATCCGCCCGACAAACAGGAAAAAGCAACTCAAACCGTTCTGGAGCAGGCGGAGGTCGTTTGCCGAGAGTGGGCTGAAAAGGTATAGGAGCACCTAACAAATCGATGCACTTGACAGCTATTTCACTGGAATTTTTGCGACAAGTGAGCTTTAGTGATATGCACATAGAAGAAAGTCTTTTGTGGCAGACGCGATTTTCAACAGTTAGCAATATAAAGTCTACACATTACCTATTACCTGGTTCATTAGGAGCATCTCTGGAATGTTCTTGCCTGAGAAATGAAGTGAAATTTTGAAGTCACGGGATTTATTGCTAAAGTAGCTTGTTGCATCTAGAAGATGGTTGAAGAATGTTATTAGTTTAGCAGAATTGGATAGTATCAGTCACTATTAATTGGTTGTTGCGTCCTAGAGTGTCACAAACCGGGCAACATATGTGAATGGTTTCATCATTGTTTAAGAAATACCGGAGCTGGGACTCCGGACCTCAAGAACGAGTTTCGTGCAAACAAAGCTGTTCTACAAGTGTACTGGATATCCTTCTCCAAATCACTCCCTTTCCACACACTTCTCAAAGACTCAAATTAATCTAACCTGCATGAAACTACTGAATAGGGAGTGGTTAGTAAGTGTACATCAAGCCCCGAGAACCCGAAGAAAATGAGAGCATAGCATGTCATTATCAGTCTTTCATACCTGGCTCTCTAGTCTGCAGAGCAGCAAGACCGAAAGGAAAAGACAGTACAAATGAAGTGAGCCCATCAATTTGTGCTGAATGCCCCGTTGGAAAAATATTCAGAGAAATAGGTTGTGACTCTGTTTCCCCTAGAATACGTATACTTGACTTCGGTGAAGATTCTTTCGCAGAAGTCGACGCTCTCTTTTGTTTAAAGAGAAACAGAGATACCACAATCGAGTACTGCAGGGAATGCACTCTAGTCATTGCCGAAACTACTCGCCAGATAGTAAATACCTCTCGATCTTTGTTTGAGAGGTATGAGTTCTATTCCGCCTTCAAGTTCCTTGAGAAGGCAAGAAAGGAAATTCGTGACGGAGATTTGGAAGGTGTTATTACTTCGAGTATAGCCATCTTCGAATCGGTAATGAAGTCCTGTCATGAAAAGAAAGGCGTTCCTCTTCCAGATTCCAAACAAGTCACTGGTCTGTGGAAGTCGACACGAAAAATCCTTGATCTCGATGAATCTGGTGGACAAGGTAAGATACTAGATCTGCTGAATGCGCTTTACGGTGTGGTGTCAGGACTAGGGAGATTGAGAAACGAACTTGGTGATGCTCATGGAAAGGGAGAATCTCTGCCGGTCGTCACAGAGATGATGGCCGAACTCTCACTGAACACGGCAGCAACACTTGCTACAGCTGTGATCCGCAGATATGCAGAACTGAAGGAGGATAAAGAATGAACACAATTCAAGTCTTTCTTCCGCTTGACACAGATCGTTTTCTCAGACGTGAATGTCCTTACTGCAAAAGGGAGTTCAAAATCGAAGTGCCAGATGAATTGCTGAGGCAAGAAGGCGAAAAGTTTACTGCAGAATACATGGTTGAAGCTGAAGAACAAACTCAAATAATTGAAACAAATGAAAAGGAAATACATTGCCCTTATTGTGGACAGGTAGCCCCAGCAAATTATTGGTTCACTGTTGAGCAACTGAACTACATACAGGCGCTTGCAATGAACTGGTGCATAGAGAATCTGAACAGAGAAGTCTTCGAAAAAATGAAAAAGTACCTCAGCAGCAAGAATCAGGGGAAAGCAATTAGATCCAGTCAACAAAGACTGAAGACAGCCAACGCTTGGATCAATCGCGAAAGTAATGATATGAGACTCATACAGCTACCTTGCTGCCATATTAGGCTCAAAATCAAGGAAAACTGGAAAGAGAAGATACATTGTATTGAATGTGGTTTTCCTCACGAGAATTCGAGAATAGTCGATTATCAGGAGGGACAGTAGTGAGCAGGTTCAAAGTGAAGCGAAATCAAGGAGGCTCTTCAAGAGTAATTTCCAGCAAATCAACCAAAGAAGTATCTTCCGGGAGAAAGGTCACAGGTTTCTTCGGTCTCTTCGATATACTCGGCTATCGTTCATTGATAGAGAATAACTCTCTGGAAGAGCTCATAAAGATCTATAATTCTGTTGTCTCTGGCATTGATAAAGCAGCAGTAACAATCAATCACACAGATGAAGATCAGTCGCTTTCTTTCGACACAGTCGGTAGTTTCATGTTTTCCGACACGATAGTTCTCTTCCAAGAGTATTCCACGATAAACTTACCAGGAGGCACTTTCATCTTGAAGGCCGCTTTACTCATGAGGTTGGCATTTGAGAAAGGAATTCCCTTGCGTGGAGCGATTAGTTACGGAGAATACTACATAGACGAGAACTGCTATCTAGGCAAGCCGATTGTCGAGGCTTACGAGACGGAGAAGATGCAAGAGTGGTCAGGAGCAGTTCTATGCAATTCGGCTGAGCAAGAATATGCTTTGGATCTTGATAGAAGAAGCAGCGCGAAGACCATGAACTTTCATGGAATTGAGATAAACCCTGCTGTAATGATGTCCCAATTCATGGAGAATCTGATTGTTCAGTATGATGTACCGACTAAGAGTGGCATTGAAATTAGATCAGCGCTTTGTTGGGATGATTATGTCTCAATTTTCTGCAAAGTCGATGTCCCTTTTTTGGAGCCGCATATCTTCGAAGAAAGAGTGCGCGAAAACTTTTCAAGACACAACAAGAAAATTGACAACGATTCAGTGAGACAGAAGATGGAAAATACCGTGGGGTTTCTGAGGTTTTTGGAGACTCGCCCAATTAGCACGCGAATTGCAAATAAGGGATAATATTCATCTTCGTAACTGTTTGTACTGTGCTGTCATGAGTATTGAGTGATGAATTATCGAACGGAGGTATTTTCTTTGACCGAAATTTACGATCGCATCTATGTTGGTTCTGAAGTGGATTGCTTCCATTCCAGACCGGGATGGGCTGTGGTCCATGCGTGCAAGCATCCATGTCACGTCAATGCAGTCGGCTACAAAGGTTCGCTACCGAAGGACCACCCCAATTACCTGAGTTTTGAGAGAGGAGCTAATCTCTATCCGAACATTGTTGATCCAGATATTCCTCTTTTCATGCCACAGACCTTTGTTGATTTCATGATCTTTGCCCAGAAGCATTATGGCGAAGGGAAGAATCTACTGATTCACTGTAATCTCGGTGAATCAAGAGCTCCCTCTCTAGCACTGCTTTTCATGGCTAAGGGTCTGCACGTGATCTCCGATAGAAGTTATGAAGAAGCACGAAAGGAATTTCAGCTGATCTATCCCGAATACATGCCCGGCTTGGGTATCTCCAGGTATTTTACCGAGAACTGGAACGAACTTGGTGAGTAGTTGCAAGTGCCGAAGCATTTATCAAGTGAGTATTTCACCTGTGAGAACTAATTGTTTGAGTTGTCTTGGAAACTGCTGTACGTGAAGTGACATTGAGGGGTGATTAAGATTGAAAGTAATTCTTGATAGTACTGTCTTCTGTGCCGATTTCCGAATGTCTGGCAGCAGCTTTTTCACATTGTTCGAAGCAGTCAGAGCAGCGCTCATAGAGCTGAAAGTTCCTGATGTTGTCATTGATGAGGTTGTGAACCGTTTTAGAGAAGACTTAGAAGAAACGCTTCAGAAGAAGCGCAAGTTGGACAGTAAGTTGGATTCTCTCTTGAAGAAAGAAACTAGTAATTCTTCTCCCGATATCTGTGTGGAAAAGGAAGTAATCGATTATCGCAATTTCCTTCATTCTCAATTGAAGAAGCTCAATGCGGAGGTTTTGCCCTACCCGGAAACTCCGCACAAACTGATCGTGGAACGATGCCTTAGAAGGCGTGCACCTTTTAAGAAAGATGGGAAGGGCTATCGTGACTCTCTTATTTGGGAGAGCATAGTTCAACTTTCAAAATCAACTGAGGAGCCGGTAGTTTTCGTTACGAGCAACACTACAGATTTCGGCTCAGGGCCATATGTTACGGATGATCTTCAGAAAGACTTGACCAGTCCGAAGGGCGTTGAACTCCTTATTGGCTTGAGGGCCTTCAACGAGAAGTACTTAGAGCCGAAGTTTGCGATGATCCGTGAATTCCAAGACAGAATAATGAGAAATGGTGTTGTGATTATACCGAGCCCAGAATGGATAAGGAAAAACTTCCTTGACACGCTTGAATCGGAGGACATTAAGGCAGTCGTATTCAATCTTCCATCGGGTGCAGGTTCGTTATATATTGGAGGTGCCGCGCTGAAGAATCCACCTCAGATTGAGAGCATAAGAGCGCTTTCTGAAGAAGAAGTGCTTGTGAGGGTTCTCATGAAAGTTGATGTGGACTACAGTATCGACTTTGATTGGGATGACTACGCTGAATATGAGGACGTGCGAGAATTGCTTGGAAGCTGCGACGAAAGCTTTTTGTTTACGTCGTTGTCGGGCAAAGAGACGATTACTGTTGAATTTGATCTAATAATACACAGGATAACAAAGGAAATCATCACTTATGAGCTTTCTCTTATTGAAGGACCCTCTGCTTCACTGTTTCTACGCTAATCATTAGGAATTGAAACTGGGCTTCAAGACTGGCAGCCCCATGGGGGACCGAACCCCGACCTTCGGACTGAGAATCCGGTGGATCAACTCGATTGGATTGTTATAGTTCTTTCGACGACAGATAAACCTTCTTGCGGCGAACTATCTTCAGATGAAAGGAATATCCCGCTCAGGGTTCCAGCGTACATAATGAGTATTATCAGCGTTGAAGCTATTCACTCGTCAGAACAAGCTGCAGCTCGACAGTCCATCAAACTAGCTAGATCCCGTTCATTACTTCCATTCTCCGAATTCCGAAGAACTTCATTGCTAAAGAGTCGCCAGTGTGAATAATCCGACCAGGCGGAGGATCATCGGGTTTCTTCGATCTGGTTGAGATTTGGTATTATCATCACTGGGTTATATCGATATATTGTTATAACAATACAAAAATTCCTGTAGAGAAGGTGAATCCATGTACAGTTGGACGAAAGTGAGGCTAGATGTCTCTTCTTCTGTTCCGTTATTTCAGCAGATCGCTGACTGGATCACTAATGCAATATCAAAGGGAATTCTCGAGGAAGGCGATAAACTGCCGAACGAAATGGAGCTTTGCAAGGTATTCGACGTCAGTCGAATCACCGTCAGAAATGCTTTGATGAAGCTCCAGAGGGATGGGTATCTATCGAGGCAGCGGGCAAAGGGGACCTTCGTTTCTTCCCGGTCAATCACGTTCCAGTACGTCAGTGAAACGATGGGTCTTGGAGAGGAGCTAGTGAAGAAAAACATTGGCATTAAGGACAAGGTTCTGCGGTGCGAGATTATCGGAGCAAATGAGACGGTTGCGGAAAATCTGGGAATACCGTGCGGAGCAAGGGTCTTCGCTCTGGAGAGACTGCGAGTAATAAACAATGAGCCTTTGATTATCTCAAGAAACTTCATTTCTTACGACCTGGTACCTGGTATTGAGGAAAACGACTTCAGCAAAGAGTTTCTATATTCTGTGCTCGGAAGACGATACGGAATTGTGATGCAGGAGTTTGTGAGATCCTTTGTCCCAATCATTCTGAATGATTCCGAAATGAAGATCTTCGGTTTGAAGAAGGACTGTTATCCCGCATTCAAGATAGAGAGCGTTACCTACGACAGTAACAGGAGATTGATTGAATACTACGAGGGTATTCAGCTTGGAAAATATGGAAAGCTGACTGTGCGTTCAAAGGGTATCTGAGAATATGGAGGGGGTTTTGCTTTATGAGTCGTGATTTGGTAATGGCGATCGATATCGGGAGCACCGGGACGAAAGTAATCTGTGTTGATGCTTCTGGGTCTATCGTTGCCAGTGCTAACACTCCTATTGATTCCTTCAGTCCCAGAGATGGATGGGTTGAGCATGATCCTATCCAATTGTGGGATTCGGTAGTGAATTGTCTGGGAGAAATCCGGAATAATGTTTCGAGCAGTAGAGTAGCTGCGGTTGGGATAACAAATCAGCGCGAGACCACGGTAATTTGGGACAGGAAGACTGGGGTTCCCGTTTACAATGCCATCAGCTGGCAGTGCAAGCGCTCGGCCGAGATATGCAAGAGATACGGGCACCTTGAAGCAGAGATTGAGAGAAAGACAGGGTCACTACTTGATGCTTATTATTCTGCCACGAAAATTGTCTGGCTTTTCGAGAACGTGCCTGATGTGAGGGAGCGCGCTCTGAAGGGGGAGTTGCTTTTCGGCACCGTCGATTCATGGATCATCTGGAAACTCACAGATGGGACCTCTCATAAGACAGACAGTTCAAATGCTTCTCGAACTCTCCTGTTCAACATAATCACAAATGACTGGGATGACGCGCTTCTTAAGGAATTTGACATACCCGAGCGGATTCTTCCTGCGGTCGGCGATTCCGATTCACTCTTTGGAGAAGCGGTGGCACCGGCCGAGTTTTTCGTCAAACCTATTCCAATAATGAGCTGCTTGGGGGACCAGCAATCGGCGCTTTTTGGACAAACTTGCTTTGAAGAGAATGAAGCAAAGTGCACATTTGGAACCTGTCTTAATCTGGGAATCAACACCGGCAAGATCATAAGATCTGAAGCGAGAGGTTTGACTCCAACAATCGCCTGGAGGATTGGCGGTGAAATGACTTACAAAGTCGAAGGTGGAGTCTACGTCGCAGGTTCTCTTCTAAATTGGCTGGTCAAGAAGGCTCGGCTCGCATCGAGCGTTTCCGAGCTCACTGATTTGGCCCAAAGCGTTGACTCGACCGAAGGGATAGCTTTCGTTCCCGCATTCGTAGGACTTGCCGCTCCTCACTGGGACATGACTGCAAGAGGGATTCTAGCGGGTCTGTCTTTCAACCATGATATTGCTCACATTTCCAGGGCCGCACTGGAGTCGGTCGCCTTTCAGACCTATGATGTTCTTAGAACTGCCCGCGACGGGCTTGGAATATCTGTTCAGAAATTGAATGTCGATGGTGGAATGGCTAAGAACGACTTCTTGATGCAATTGGTTTCGGATATCTGCTCCTGTTCTCTTGACAGAGCGGAATACCTGGAGAGTACATCCATGGGTGCGGCGTATCTTGCCGGTGTGTCTACAGGATTCTGGAAGGATCTTTCGGAGGTGAAAAGACTCCGGAAGACTGAGAGAGTATTCGAACCGCAATTAAGCGAAAGTAGAAGGGAAAGCATGATCTCTGTCTGGAACAGAGCCGTTGAAAGATCCAAAGGATGGAGTCAGTAGTGGAGAGTGATGATTTTGACTAACACAAGTCTACTTGAATTCTCAGGAATAGACATGAGATTTCCGGGGGTGCACGCTCTAAAGAATGTGAGTTTCGAGGTGAAAGAAGGAGAGGTCCATGCGCTTCTCGGAGCCAATGGCGCCGGAAAGTCAACTCTGATAAAGATACTTGCCAGGGTATATCAGCAGACAGACGGAGAGATTTTTCTTAATGGAAAGAGCCTCAATGCTGCAACCGCACAGAACATAAGGCAATACGGGATCGACTTCATATTCCAGGAACTCGAGCTCGTCTCCAGCTTCACTGTGGCACAGAATGTCCTTCTGGGGGATGAGGTAACAAAAGGCGCTCTCTTGAACCAAAGGGAGATGTCGAAGAAAGCTCAAGAAACTCTTGATCAGCTGATTCCAGGATTCATAGATGCTAGATCGCTTGCTAGAGATCTGACCGTAGCTCAGCAGCAACTCGTATGTATTGCGAGATCGCTTTACAGGAATCCAAAGATCCTCGTTCTGGATGAGCCGACTTCAAGACTTAGTTCATCGGAAGTAGACGCTCTATTTTCCGTAATTGACCGTCTGAAAAAGGAGAGAAATATTACTGCGATTTACATATCCCACAGACTGGAAGAGATCTACAGGATTGCCGACACTCTCACTGTTCTGAGAGATGGGGAGAAAGTCGTGACCTGCAAGGTGAACGAAATTACGACCAAGGAAATTATTCGGAGCATGATGGGCAAAGAAATCGATGTTACTAAGAAGATGGAGAATCTTGCTCCCGGTTACGGTGAAACACCTGCTCTTGAGGTAAAGGAGTTAAGCGACGGCAAGACTTTCGGCCCCATAGATTTCGATGTTTTCAAAGGCGAAGTCTTCTGTATTACAGGAGCAGTCGGAAGCGGGAAAACGGAACTAATAGAGACTATCTTCGGCCTGAGAAAAGCTGCAAGTGGAACGCTCAAGATAAATGGCAAGAGCTGGGTTCCCAAGAGTCCTTTGCATGCCAAGAACAAGAAATTGTCGCTTGTGCCGGAAGATAGAAGACTCAATGGTGTAGTGTATGACTTCTCGGTCAGAAAAAACATCTCTCTGGTGTCATTGAAGAAGCTCTCCAGGTTTGGATTCGTTGTCAACGTTAAAAAGGAAAAGGAAGTGGCAAAGAAGCTGGTAGAAGAGCTTTCCATAAAGACTGCCGGTCTAGAAACGGCGTCGAAATTCTTGAGCGGAGGTAATCAGCAGAAGGTAGTGTTTGCCAAGTGGCTTGTCGGCAACTCCGAGATCTACTTCTTTGATGAGCCTACAGTTGGGATAGACGTGAAAGGGAAAGAAGAGATATACGAAATCATACATAGTCTTGCAAAGGAAGGGAAGTCTGTTATTGTCACTACCAGCGATTTCGATGAAGCTCTAAGGGCATCGACCAGGATAATGGTGCTCTTTGCGGGGAAGGAGAAAGGACTACTTGATTCCAAGACTGCAGTTAAAGATGAGCTTCTATTGTTGACGATGGGGGGAAAAGTTAATGAGTGAGTTGGCTTTATCAAGAAAGAGTAAGGGCTTCGGCTGGTGGCTTGACAGAAGCGGTACAATCATGGCTTTCGTGTTCATGATTGTCATATTTGGCATACTTTCTCCATACTTCCTCCAGCCAGATAATGTTGTTAACATAATGATTCAGGTTTCCCCTCTCCTGGTCACGGCACTTGGAATAGTCTTCGTAAATATGGCAGGTGAGAGCGATCTTTCTCTCGGAGGAGTTCTTGGGCTGGGTGCCACTCTGTACTGTGGATTCCTGAAATCAGGGATGCACCCTGCGGCATCTCTCGCTGCAGTAATCGGGATCTGTGTTTTGTTTGGGATTCTGAATGGTTTCCTGGTTGCATATCTGAGGTTGTCTTCATTCATAGTCACTACGGCAGTCATGTTCATTGCTATGGGTCTTGAAAAATCTTACAACAATGGATTCAGTATATGGATCAGAGACGATCGAGTAACCGTGTTCGCTAACGGGAGCTTCTTGGGGATCCCGAATCTCGTTCTTCTGGCCGCTATCATTTATTTGCTGACGCATCTGCTTCTCCATATGACAAGATTTGGGGTTCATACACAGTCAGTTGGAGAGAGTTTCGAGACGGCTACACTTATGGGTATAGCCGTTAAGAGGCTAAAGTTTTCTTCCTTTGTTATAGCGAGCGCTTTCTACGCGCTGGGCGGGATTATGTACGCCATGAGGAGTTCAGGAGCGATTATCTACTCCGGACAGAAGGTATTGCTTCCAGCCTTAGCAGTGACTTTCGTTGCTAGAACAGTCCTGGGTGCAAAGCGACCAAATACCTTTGGAATAATTATCGGGGCACTTCTCTTAGGGGTCATAAACAACGCGTTCACGCTCATGGGGGCAGAGTTCTACTTGATTCCGATAGCTCAAGGGATTGTTCTGGTTGCCGCAGCTGCGATAGCTACCATAAACAAGAGAGACATTCAGCAGGAGAAGCTCGACTAGGAGGGGTCTGTAAATGAAAGAGAATGGAATTACATACGATGGGAGCCAAAGAGACAGCTTGCAGAATAAAATCAGAGTCTTCCTGATGAAGTATCTGATTGTGGTCATATTCTTCGCGATGGTCATAGTATTTTCGATTGCTTCTCCTTCGTTCTTGAGAGTGTCTAATCTCAGATCAATAATGGTACAGACAAGCATGCTTTCGATCGTCGCTTTCGGAATGACTCTGGTAATGATAGGTGGAGGGGTCGATCTCTCGATCGGTTCCATTGCAGGTCTTGCAACGATTTTCGGAGTCACCATGATGGTCTACTCTGGCCTGCCGGCTATTCTCGGAATTCTTCTTGGCCTGCTCATAGGTGGTTTTGTCGGCTTCTTCAATGGGCTTCTGGTCTCGAGATTCAATGTTGCACCGTTTGTTGCAACTCTGAGCACGATGTTCATTGCTCAAGGGCTTCAGTTTGCGATCAGACACGGGGAGAGTATAGGCTACGGATTCCCGGCTGCTTATATAAGTATGGGAAGTGGGAGAGGCGGTTTTCTCTCCATTCCCACTCCAATCTGGATATTCATAATGGTCCTGGGAATCATGCTCTTCATAACCGAGTTCTCCACCTACGGGAGATATGTGCGCGCCATAGGCCTCAACCAATACGCTTCAAAGTATTCGGGCGTAAGAGTCAGGCTTCTTACACTTTCTACCTATGCCATCGCAGGAATTCTGGCGGCCCTTTCTGGATTGATTTTAGGAGCCAGTCAGTCTTATATTCAGCCTTATATAGGAGAAAGCTTCTTGCTTGATTCTCTGGTTGTGGCGCTTCTCGGAAAGGCAGCGTTTGCCGGCTACGCATCCATTCTTGGAACAGTCTTCGGGGCGCTCTTCCTAAAGAGCCTGGAAACAGGAATGGCTATGCTTGGCGCGCCGGGAATGGTCCTGAACATCTCGAAAGGGGTGCTGCTTCTGGCCGTCCTGCTTCTGAGCATTGTTCAGCGTCAATCCTTGTCAGCAAGGAGGGTTGCACATGAACACTAGTTTCATACTAGCAGTTGACTGCGGAACCAGTAGCGCAAGAACAATTATCTTTGACGCCGTAACGGGAAAGCAGGTGAGCGTCGCTCAGATTCCCTGGCAAAGAACCGAGGACGATCACGGGGCCACCAGATTTGACACGGAGGGCAACTGGAAGATTATTTGCAGTTGCATCAGAAAGAACCTTGAGGATTTCGATGCAAGAAAAGTTATTGCCGTTACCACGACAAGTTTCAGGCATGGACTTGTTTGCATAGACAGGGACGGTTCGGTTGTTTTTGCGTGTCACAATGCGGATCCTCGATCTGATGAGCAAGTCAAGAGATTGAACGAGACTGGTCTTGCAGAAACAGTTTTTCGAATTACTGGCGACTCCCCAACTATAAATGCTTTGCCCATTCTGATGTGGTTGCGAGAGAACCACCCTGAAAGCTTCTCGAAGATCTGGAAGGCACTTTCAGTTGCAGGGTGGGCGTCATACAAGCTCAGTGGAAAAACGGCAGTGGAACCTTCGATGGCTTCAGCAACATGTCTGTTCGATGTAAAGAAATTAGAGTGGTCGGACGAGGTTCTGAAGATTGCTGGATTTGGCCCCGAGATACTCCCAGACCTAGTGCCGTCGGACTCCAGAGTCGGTTCCATTACGAAGGAAGTGGCGTTCGAGACAGGACTTCTGGAAGGGACGCCGGTATTTGTACCTCTTGGAGATACACAGGCCGCGATGATTGCTACAGGAGACATTGCTCCGGGGAGATCTTCGCTTATCGGAGGTACTTTCTGGCTGGAGGCTCAGACAACCGGTGAACCTATTACCGACGAAGCACTCTTTTTGAGAACGCAATGTCACTGCGTCAAAGATGTATGGTTCAACGAAGGTTGCAGCTTCTATGTCGGACCGTTTATAAGTTGGTTTGTCAAAACATTCGGATGTGGAAATTCGGAAAGTGAAGGAGTCTATGCCAAAGATTTCGATGAACTAACCAGAAAAGCAGCCCTCGTTCCTCCGGGAGCTTATGGATTGCAGGCGATCTGGTCGAATCTGACTAATGTAAGTAACTGGAGGCATTGTGCGCCGGCCTTTCTTGATTGGGACATACTGGAACCTTCCCGGTCATCGAAGGAAGTGTTTTTCAGAGCAATTCTTGAAATGGCAGCGATGCTTGCCTTTGGCGATTTCGAAAGGATCAGGAACATCACTGGTCTTTGGCCCAGTTCGATGAGCTTTTCCGGAGGAGCAGCTTCAAATGAACTGTTGGCTCAGATACTAAGCGATGTCATGAAATCAAAAATCACTGTCTTCGATTCACGCGAATGTTCTGCTCTGGGAGGAGTAATGATTGCCAGTGCGGCGAGCGGGATTTACGATTCGCTGGAGTCTTCTGTGAAGTCAATGTCGAGTATCAAGACCGAATATCTCCCTTCCGTTGAAGCCAACGAAGTTTACATGGCTAAGTACAGAAGATGGAGATCAATCTATGATAGTCTTCTTGAACTATCCGATGATGGAACGACAAAGCACTTGTGGATAGCAGCTGGTGCAAGAAAACACACTTGAGGAGGTGTTTTAGTGAAGAAGTTCGAAATTGGAAAGTTACCGGTTTATCGTGCGGCCCCGCCAAATGTAAGAGATAACCAAATTCTTATTGATAAAGAGGTGGGCGCTGAGAATCTCTCAGTAGGTATAGGAATTTACCGTAAGGGACAGGCTTCAGAGTTCCATACTCATGTGACTGAAGAAGAGGTAATGATCTACCTCAAAGGAAAAGGAATCATGAAGACAGCCGATGGAGAGGAGGTGGAACTTGCTGCGGGAGACGTTACCTATGTTCCTGGAAACGAGAGTCACAAGTTGATCAACACCGGTGATGAAGACTTTGTATTTCTGTTCATTTATTCCCCTATGGGACCCGAGAGAAACATCCGAAAGTGGGACATTGTGAAAGACCTGAACTATTCTTTGGAGGATCTCCGATAATCCCCTTAGAATTGCAATGTCCGCCATTCTCACGGGCCCACAGAGGAAGACTGCGATATGTGTAGGAATTATACCACAGGGAAAAAAAGGGAGGTATCTTAGGTGAAAAAGACAATTTCTCTACTGATAGCAGTGATGCTTGCAGCAAGTATTTTCTTGGCTTCCGGTCCAATAATCGGGGCGGCAAGTCAGCATCTGAACAATGACTGGAACAGAGGAGTAGTTAAGGGCTTGAAAGACGCTTTTGAAGCATATGGTTATGAGTTCATCCACACAAATGCCAGAGGTGATACTGGTCAGCAAGTGGCAGATGTAGAAAACTTCTTAGCCAGGAAAGTAGATGCAGTCATTATTGCCGGCGGCGAAGGCCCCGCTTTCGAACCAGTTATGAAGAAGCTCCAGGAAGCAGGTATCCCTGTCATAACAATCGATATCCCTTCTCAGTACACTTTGTGTAATGTTACTTCAGACAATTTCAATGCCGGTGAGAAACTTGCTCTCTACACAATAAACAAGCTCGGCAAGAAGGGAAACATTGTTGTTTTTGACACCCCCGGCTGGTATAGCTTGTTGGTCAGAAGCAGAATGCTTGATACGGTTGCAATGGACTACCCCGACATCAAGATTGTCGCGAGATTCGAATGCTCCGTCATCGACTCGGTCAATAGCAGTTACGAACAGATGAGAAGCTATCTTCTTTCGAATCCGAATGTCAATTCTGTTTACTGCACCTGGGGTCTTCCGGCACTTGGAGCTTCTAAAGCAATAAAGGAGCTAGGCCTCGAAGATAAGATTTTTGTGACGTGTGTCGATGCGGACCAGGCAGTAGTTCAGGAAATGATGCTTCCCAACTCTCCGCTCACAGGAGTAGTTGGTCAATACCCGGAGAAGTTAGGACAGATAGCAGTCCAGATGGCGGACTTGGCGATTAAGGGCGAAGCCGACAAGCTCCCTGTCGAAGCCTATGCTCCAATCATCCTAATAGAGAAGGACGCCCCCGAAATCTGGTTTGCAGGTTTAGAGAGAATGCTTCCTCCACAGGCATGGGAGGCACTTTACCCGGCGGATTAATGCACTATTTTGGCTTCCGGCACTCAGCCGGAAGCCATTAATATCGTTAGGAGAGAAGAATTGTGGACAAAAGACTCGCAAGAGCTGCAGTTGTAACAGGTGCAGCGAGAGGAATTGGACTGGCTATTGCAAACAGTCTGCTCAGAGATGGATTTCTTGTCTTGGCGACAGACATCGACGAAACTGCATTGAATCAGGCTGACTATGAGTCTCAAGAAGCAGACAGGATTCTCAGGATCCCGTGTGACGTTTCAAGGGAAAGAGATGTTCTTCTTCTTTTCAAGGAAATCGAATCCAGGTTTGATTCTCTCGGTGTACTTGTTAACAATGCAGGCATTCAGACTCATGAACTGGTCGAAGAAATGGATGAGAATTCCTGGGACAGGACTATCCAGGTAAATCTCAAGAGTGTCTTTCTTTGCACTAGAAGTGCTATTCCGCTTATGAAAAAAACTCGTTGGGGAAGAATTATCAACATTTCTTCCATGTCATCTGTGCGAGGTTCATACAGGCATGCGCATTACTGTGCATCAAAGGCCGGTGTTGTGGGATTTACAAAGGCTGTTGCTTTAGAGGTTGGAGAGTACAATATTACTTCCAACGCAATCTGCCCAGGAACTATTGAAACCAGAATGATTGAAGAAACAATGAAGATCAAGAGGGAAAAATGGTTGGAAGAAATCCCCATGAAGAGATTTGGAAAGCCTGAGTACATAGCGGATATGGCCTCATTCTTAGCGTCTGACAAGGCATCATGGATTACTGGCCAATCAATACACGTTAATGGAGGAATAGTCACACCTTGAAAGGGGATGAGTTGCATTGAGTGAAGAAAGCTTGACAAGAATGATTGATTCAACGATGTTGAAACCCGACGCAACAAAAAAGGACATCGAAGAAGTTTGCAGGCTGGCAATTGAGTACAAGTTCAAGACCGTTGCTATTGGGGCTTCCTGGATTGAGTACGCGTCGGAAATATTGAAGGATTCAGAAGTTGGAGTTGATGCACCGGTAGGCTTTCCGAATGGTTATTCTACGACTGAATCTAAAGTCTTTGAAACAAAGGATGTCCTGTTGAAGGGTGCAAGTGAAATAGATATGGTAATAAACATAGGTTGGCTGAAGAGCCAGATGTACGATGAAGTGAAGAATGAGATATTGGCCGTAAGAGATGCGGCTAAGGGCGTAATCATGAAAGTCATTCTGGAAGTTCATTACCTAACAGATGAAGAGAAAAGGATAGGAGCTAACATAGTTGCAGATACTGGGGCGGATTTCGTAAAAACATCTACTGGTTTTGCCGATACCGGCTGCACTGAATCTGACGTAAAGCTCCTGCTGGATGAGGTAGGAAACAGGATACAGGTCAAAGCATCAGGCGGCATAAGAAAGCTTAGGGACATTCTTAGATACCATGAGCTCGGTGCTACGCGTTTTGGGGCAAGTAATGCACATCTCCTGATCGATGAATTGAGGAAGACGCCTTTTTATTGATGTGTAACACAAGGAACAATTGCTTGAAGTGTTTTGAGAAATGCAAGGATTATTGGGTTGGTTTTCAGAGTTTCGTACAAAGAACAAGCGTCTCGTTTTTTGCACGAAAGCAGGTAAGATGGAGATGAAAGCCAACCTTTTTTGCTTAGGAGTGGGGAAGATGCTTTTAGAAGAGTTTAGAAATAGGGTTGAAAGCCTGAGAAAACTAATAGTTGCCAGAAATGCTGGAGCCCTTTTATTAAGCAGATGCTGTAATTTCGCATGGTTCACTTTTGGAGCCAGGAGTCATATTACCCTGAACTCAACCGAGGGAGAAGCGTCGATACTCATAACCGGGGACCGAGTCTATATGATCACCAACAACATTGAAAAGCAGAGAATCCAGCAGATCGAGCTTGACGAAAGCCTTCTTGGAGAATTCGGGTTTCTTGAATACAGCTGGTTTGAGCCCTTCGGAGAGAGGAGATTGGTCGATGGACTGGTAAAAGGAAAGATCCTTTCAGATACTGGTAGGTATTCCAGCGAGCAAGTAGACATTACTCCTATGCGAACTCTCTTGAGCCAGTCAGAGATAGATACTTACAGGATTTTGGGCAGAGAATGCGACGAAATTTTCTCCGCAATAGTGCCGAATTTGAAGAGTGAGATGACCGAACTGGAAGTTCAAGGTTTCTTCTATGAAGCAATGGCGAAGAGGGATATCGAACCCTTGTTGACGCTTGTTTTCTCGGAGGATAGCACTCTCAGATACAGGCACAATCTATCAAGAGACGTTAAGCTTGGAAGAAGAGGATTTGCGAGCATCTGTGCCAGGAGAAGGGGCTTGATTGCTTCTTCCAGCAGGTCTTTCACGTTTGAAGAGGCAGACGATGTAATGCGCCAGCACGAACAGAACTGCTACGTCGATGCTGTGGCGATTGGCTCCTCTAGGCCAGGAGTGAAGCTCTCGGAAGCCTTCGAGAGGTTGATAGAGGCTTATGAAAAGGTGGGCAAGGCCGGTGAGTGGAAGTTCCATCATCAAGGAGGAATCGCCGGATATCTCCCAAGGGAAGTACATGCCAATCTGAAGAGCGATGTCTCTCTTCGTGAGGGAAATGCCGTTGCGTGGAATCCTACAATAAGAGGTACGAAGTCAGAAGATACTGTCTTGATAGGCAATGAAGAGAATTCGATCCTATCATTTCCTGAAGAAAGCACGTGGCCGTCATTGGAGTTTGAAGTCAATGACAAAGTAGTTAGGAGACCTGCACTCCTAGTTATTGGCTAGCCGATTATCGTTTTTGTGATTAATCTGTTTTTCACAATCGACGTGTAGAATTTCCATTTCTTTTCGAAAAAGAAGTTATAATTCTTTGGGCATGGTTTTCTCTTGTCTATAATAGAGAGCAGACCATAAAAGGGATCTTGATTAAGATCCCTTTTTTAAAATGCATTAAAACTTGTGCTAAAATGAATTCCGTTCAGCGGGACGGAGGGATCTAAATGAAAACGGTAGTTACGAACAAAAAGGCACGTTTCCAGTACCACCTCATGGATTCATACGAAGCCGGGATAGAGCTTGTCGGTACGGAAGTCAAATCTCTGCGCCTTGGTGGCGCTTCTCTGATTGATGCCTACTGCAAGATCGAAAATGGAGAGATTTTTCTGATGGAATGTAATATCAGTCAGTATACACATGGAAATGTCTGGAATCACGAGCCGCGCAGAAAGCGAAGGCTCCTTATGCATAGGAAGGAGATACTGAGGCTCGATCAAAAGATCAAGGAAAAGGGATTGACCATTATCCCTCTGAGAATATACTTCAACGACAAGGGAAAGGCGAAGGTTGAGATTTCACTTGCAAAGGGGAAGAGGCTTTTCGACAAGCGGGAAGATATAGCGAAGAGGGATGTTGAAAGAAGGATGCGTCAACGGACAGACTTGTGAATAATCTTGATTCCTGGACGTTTTCTTCTTCCGAATAGAGCAGCAAAAATGGCTTTGAACCTCAATACTGTTGTGGTATAATCAATCTGTCTTATACTGCCAATAACGCCAATAGCTTTGCAATTATTAAGGGGAGGTGTATTTATGAAGAAAGTCGCTTTAGTAGCTTTGCTCCTTTTTGCGGTCTCACTGGGTTTCTCTACGCCTAAAGCGCTTATAGGTGGTGCTTTTGGGATTAATGCCACTAATCCAGTTTATCAGCCCGAGAGATGGGGCGCCGGTGCCTTGGATCTCTCTCTTCAGCTTCCATTTACTGATAAGATTGGAGCCATGTTGAGTGCACAGGCGGCCATCAGGTATCCAAGCAATAAGATAGGTTTGTTCAATGCAGATATCTACTTCCAGGTTTTCGAGACAATGAATCTGACCGTAAGGCTACTTGTTAGTGTGGGCTCGGTACAGGACTCGAACTTTGGTGAACAAGGTTGGGAAATCGGAATTCTTGATCTTGGAGCACCACATCTTGCAGTTGGTGGTGGGTTCCAGGTTATGACACCGATTTCCGATGGGGTAATTCTCAATGGTTATGCAAGGGGTTACAGAGTAAAAGACTATCAGACTCGCCAGGAGGGAGACTTCCCCGGTGGAGATTACTGGCCCCTTCCCGAGTTCTTCTCTGCAGGACTTGGAGTGCTCTACGAATTCTAATCAGGAGTCAAAGAGACTTTTTTGAGAAGATTATTTTTGGTTCTGTTTGTTCTACTTTTTTCTTTTGCAAGTTTAGCGGTAACGGGTTACGACAAATTCTTACATTATTCTGTTAGTTATACCGCCTTTGGCCTTTCAAGTTTTATTCTTGGGGACACAGGCGGTTTTCTGTTCTCAGCATTTCTTGGCGTCGGGAAGGAAGTCTGGGACCTTTTTTCCAGGAAAGGTTCGGCAGAGATTGAAGATCTGATAGCGGACTTTGCCGGAATAGCCTCTGCATACAGTTTTGTCCACAGTTTGCCATTCAGGCCGATTGTGGTTTTCATGTTGGTGTTCTAGACAACAATTTCAGTATCAGAAGGCTAAAGGAGTTCCTTCGGAGTCGGTATGGCGTGCTTCCCAGCTAGTGATGCGATCGAGTTTCTGGTTTTCTGATCAAGATCTATGCCGATTCTCATTGATCTTTCTCTTGCATTTGCCTCTTTTTCTCCGTGGTAGTAGATCTTTTCATAGCCCTCTGCTCTTTCGCTGGCAACAACTCCATTTACAATGCGCTCAAGATGGCCTATGAGAGCTGAAGGTTCACCGAACAACTCGAGACTTATACAACCAAAGAAGTGGCAGACACCGGCTTCCGAACCGGAATAAGTCTCTGCGCTCCATTTTCCCAGCGAAAGGCCGGCGGATAGTAGATCTACGAGAATTGCCATCCCGTAACCTTTGTGGCCGCCAAAGGCTTCACCTGAGCCCCCAAGTGGAAGAATCCCCCCAGAGTTTCTCTCATTGAAGTTTGTGAGCACCTTTCTTGGTGAGGAGGTATCCCCACCGGTTTCATCGACAGCCCATCCTAGTGGAATCTCTTTCTCCAGCCTATCGTAGACCTCAAGCTTTCCCCTTGTGACAACGCTTGTGGCCATATCGAGAATGAAATCTCTATTCTCTCCCGGGATAGCTATCGAGAATGGATTTGTGCCGAGAACCGCCTCTTTGCCGAAGGTGGGAACGACGAGCGGATAGCTGTTCGTCATGGCAATTCCTATCATTCCTTCTGAAAGTGCCCTCTCCGAGTAGAAGGCAGAGATCCCGTAATGGTTCGAATTTCTTACCGAAACGAGCCCTATCATCGAGTTTCGGGCCTTCTGTATTGAAAGATCCATAGCATACTTGGAAACACATTGTCCCGGACCGCCCATGCCGTCAACTAATGCTGAAATGGGTGTGTTATGGATTGTTTGTGGTTCTGAATCTAAGCGGATGTTTCCACGTTCTCTCTCTTTTATATAACGGCCAAGCCTGGCTATACCGTGAGAGGGAATATCTCGAAGATCGGCCTCCAGCAAGATCTCTACAATATCTGAGGCTGTTAATTCAGGGAAGCCTTCGGCATGGAGGATCTCTTCACACAAAGTCTTGAGGTCTTTATATGTCACATTCAGTCCCATTACGATTCCGTCCTTTCAAAGAATTGTTTTGCAATCTCGGAGTACAGTCTTCTAGCAGTTCGAACTTCTTCCAGATCGACGTACTCATTAGATTTGTGAGCCATGGAGGCGGCTCCCGGTCCCAGTATTACCGTCTCGATACCGTGAGCTGCGGTGAAGGCACCGTCTGTGAAATACGTCATTGTGAGCTCATCGGAGTTTAAGGCCTGCTTCCTCAGAACATCCTTCACTGTCAGAGTTAGCGGTCCTGACGAACTGAACGACTCTCTGCTAAGAAGAGTCACTCTTTCTGAGTCCTCATGTTTGCAGATAACATCGTCTGCAAGTTTTTCCAGAGCGGAGGAACTGGTATTATCGGCAAAGCGGATATCTATGATACACTCGGCCTCGTCCGGTACTGTATTCTCTTTCGATCCGCCACGGATAATATTGAGACTTTGGGTAAGTCCTTCTATTCTGCCGAAAGCGTCTGAAAGTTCACTGTATGCTTTAAAAAGTCTCAGAATGGCGTTGACACCATTTTGCGGCTGTGAGCCGTGAGCTGATTTACCCCTAAATTTCAGTTTAAGCCAGAGCGCTCCCTTCTCTCCGGTGGCAAGTCCTAAAGAAGTCGGCTCACCAATCACCACAGCTGAAATGTCGAATGGTTTGTGTTCAAGAAAGTACCGTATTCCCGAGCAACCGACTTCTTCATCGCACGTGGCGAGAAGAGCCACATTACCGCAGAACTCGCTATCCTCCGAAAGATCGACAAGTGCCGCAATTAAGGCCGAAAGACCACCCTTCATATCTGCAGAACCTCTGGCGTAGAGCTTCCCGCCTATCTGGTCAGGTTTGAAAGGGTCGGTATTCCAGTTTGAGCCTGCCGGTACAACATCCATATGGCCGGAGAAGAGCAAATATGGCTTCCCGGGATTGCGTTCGATCCTTGCAAGGAGATTTGAACGGTTGTCGGCAACTCGCTCAGTTTCTATGCTCACTTCTTTCGGCGCGAGAGTTCTCTCGATTATAGATACGGCGAGATCTTCATTGCCCGGAGGATTTGTTGTGTTAGCAGAGCATAACTCAAAGAGAAGACTTTCGAGTTGAGAATCACTGTAACTCATAGTTTTATCCCCACATTCCAGATTGAGAAGTCGTCCTGTCCCAGAACTTCCGATTTAGTCTGCTCTCCTTCGGCAATCCTTAGAACAAGATCGAAAAGTCTTCTTCCACTCTCCTCAAGTGTTTCCTCACCTGATATCACAGCGCTACAATCGAAGTCGATATTCTCGCTCATTTTCCTGGCAGTCTCGTGATTCCCGGTTATCTTAATGACCGGGGCTATAGCATTACCCGTGGGTGTTCCCTGACCCGTCGTGAAGAGCACAACGGTCGCACCGCCGGCCACCATGCCGGTAACCGATTCAACGTCATATCCAGGGGTATCCATGAGGTAGAGTCCTGGGCATGAAGCTATCGCTTCACCGTACTCGTTCACGCCCACAACGGGGACCTTTCCACCCTTAATCATAGCTCCAAGGGATTTCTCTTCAAGTGTGGTCAAACCCCCTCTGACATTTCCCGGGGAAATATTGTTTGGAACGTTTTCCTTGTCAACCACGTCTCGACTATTCTTCATGCTTTCATTTATCATTCTCTCCAGCATGGCAGCGAATCGCCGCTTCATCTCTTCGTCCTTCATTCTCTCAAAGAGGAGGTGTTCTGCGCCGACCAGTTCAGTAGTCTCGGAGAGTATCACACGGCCTTCTTCCTTCCATAGAATGTCGGCAGTCTGGCCGACAACAGGATTGGCCGACAAACCCGAGGAGAAGTCGGAACCACCGCATTCCATACCCAGGACCAGTCTCGAAAGAGGAACTTGCTTTCTTTCAATCTTCGAGGCTTCCTCCACCATTTTCCTGACTATTGCGGTTCCCCTTTCTACCGCTTCTATGGTTCCGTAGTCTTGAACCATTATTAGTTCGGCAGGCTTTCCGCTGTCTAGAATCACGTCCCGAAGTTCATGTGGGGACACCCTTTCACAGCCGAGCCCAACTACAAGAACGGCTGCCACATTAGGGTTTAGCGCAGTGTTAATCAACGTTCTTCTGGTCTGCTGAAAATCGTCCCCCAGTTGAGCGCAACCTTGATTGTGGCTGGCCACTACCGATCCGGGAACAGCGGCCGAAATCTTTCTGGCAACGTTCGAAGAGCAAAGAACACTGGGGAGAACGAGGACATGGTTTCTCACTCCAACACTTCCGTCACTTCTTAAATAACCCATCATGGTCTTCATAATATCTGGCCTAAGCCCTGTCACCTCCCTCTTTGATCTCCGTTCGTTCGCTTACAACATTTTGGACGTGAACATGCTGGCCCGCCGAGATGTCCGAAGTTGCAATCCCTATCTTGTTATTGTATTTGATTATTCTATCGTTTCTCTTGATGTCCCTTACAGCGACTTTGTGACCGAAAGGTATTTCTTCCTTCGCAACTAGCATCTGCAATCCGGAAACGCCTTTCACCTCTATCTCTTCACCGATATCCACTTTCTCAAGCACCGTTGCGACATTGTCATTTAAAGACAGCAAAATAGCATGCTTCATTTCTAATCCTCCAATCGGGCGAAGCTTTCTTTGGCAGCATAATCGATATGGTTGGAACTGAGTATAGAACATATGATATTCATTGAATGCTTTAGATGAACTTCCAGGGCAGCAGAAGCCTTCTCCAGGTCTCCTTCCAGGATGCCCTGAGCGATTTTGAAGTGTTCCTCCATCTCGTTAATTATCCAGTCCTTCTGCTGTTCAAGAAGATAGTATTTGATCACGTTCCGCATTCTGGCGAGCAGTATCGAGATCTTCGACATCATTTCGATTAGATATTCATTATTGCAGTTATTCAGAATCTCCCTGTGTAGCTTGTAGTCAATATCGTAAGGGACTTTGTTCTTTGTCTCCTCCGGTTCCGAGAGGTGTCTTCTCATCCTCACGATCAGATTCGATATGATCTCTCTGTCGATCCGATTAATTGATTCACTCAATGCAAGTTTCTCTAGCACCAGTCTTATGGGGAAGAGCTTTCTTACGTCATTTTCGAGAATCTCCTTTACGTAAAAACTCTTGGCGGCTCCCGGAGCGACAAGACCATCTTCCTTCAGTTTGTGGAGAGCTCCCCTTACCGGAGTAGAAGAAACGCCGTAGATTCTCTTCAGCTTCTCTATCGTCAATCTCGCTCCGGGAGGGATTTCCAGTTCTACGATGCTATCCCTTATTGATCTATAGAGTTGCTGCTGGATTCCCTGAAAGTGATTCGTGTCTGCCGATCTGTTCAAAGTGATCCCTCCAGGAAGTGCGGGAAAGCTTTCAAAAATGAAGCAGTATCCCTTAGAGTTTCTATCTGATCTTCGTCGCAGAAAACTTCGACACTGTAGTCACCGACATAACCGGATATGCTCAGCATATTCAAGAAGCTCTGAAAATCAATTGCTCCCCGTCCAAGAGGTTTGTGATTCGAATCTGCAAGGTGAACATGTTTTATTAGCTCAATGTTCGAATTTACAAAGAAGGAATCCTCTATCTCATCAAAATGGTCAGAATCAAGGAGAATTCCAAAACTGTTCAGCTCTCTCTCAGAAAGAAAAGAGGCGGTTTCGGCACAGTTATTAAGAATCGGGCAGACAACCTTCCTCAATGGTTCTATTAAGACGGACAACCCCTCGAGTTCACTCCTTACATACGAATCGATTCTCTCCAGCGATTCGCCAAGTCTCTCGAGTGACCTCTGGAGACCATCGGACCAAATCACTCCCCTTAATCTGCCTATATTAAGGTTCACTCCTAGATCATGAGCCTTTTTTGCTGCCAGCAAGAAGGAATTCAGCGCTCTCTTTCTTTCGTTCGCATCTATGTGATTCAGATAGAGGCCGGCAGTTCCAGCCATCTCACCGGTGCAGAGAAATACGCACTTCAAAGAGAACTGTTTCTCAAGGCGTTCAACCTTTCCAACATCCACTTTTTCGGGGTCGGCGATCATCAGCTCAAAGGAGTTGAAACCCGCACCCGCCACAGCAGCGATTGTATCTTCCAACTTACCGGTTAGGCCTGTGACCTTTGCACCGGCCGGAATATCCTCGTTGGCGATCATAAAACTTACTGCCATATCTTTCACCTCAGCTCGCCGCACTCACTAATGCCATTGAGAGCGACACCTCTTTTGCGAATTCATTGTCACTCCTCGACGTGAGAACAACGGGAAATCCTGCTCCCAAAAGAAGCCCGGCCGTCTTTGCTTTTCCTAGATGTACGAGGCCTTTAATGAGGTTGGCTGCAGATTCCAGATTAGAACAGACTAGTATGTCGGCCTCACCTCCGACCTTTGACGTAATCCCCTTCTTCAGGGCCGCGTCCCTTTTCAGGGCAGTATCTATGGGCATTGGCCCGTCTGCGAGACACATTCCAAATTGCCCTCTTTCTGCCATTTTCGATAACACCGCTCCTTCAACGAGGTCGCGATTCGTTACCGATACTCGCTCGTTTATGCCAATTATCGCCACCTTTGGTTCATTGATCCCGATCGATCTTGCAAACTCTACGGCATTCTTGAGTATCTCCACCTTATCCTTCAAATCCGGAGCGATGTTGACCGTCCCATCCGTTATGAAAAGTAGTCTTGGATACTCCGGGATCTCCATACAGGAAATGTGACTTATAAGCCTCCCGCTAGCCTTCACTCTGCCGCTCTTGAAGAGTGCTCTTAAAAACACAGTGGTATTGATGTCACCCTTCATTAGCACGGCGGGTATATCTCCCTCCAAAGCAGTGACTGCATTTGAAGCATTCTCCTCTTCGGATTCCCCTTCGACTACGCGAGTCATGTTCAGAAACCTTTCAGACGCTGCCTCATTTATCTCTTCTAATCTTCCGAATAGAGTGAATTCAAAATTGCCGTTAGAGGAGGCAACTGACTCTATGGCCTCCATTGTCTTACGATCATGCGGTTGCACGCAATTTATTCTCACGCGCTTCTGCAACTTGCTTGCTTCATGAATGAACTCAGAAAGGGAATTAATCATCGATTATCACCTCAGTATTCCAGGGGCTCTTCTATTCCCCGTATTACTCTGTGCACTCCGTCTGCAAGGCTTTCCATCTCGAACTCTCCAGGGAATAGAAGAACTCTGATACCCTTCAGTTTCGCAAGTAGTCTCTCTCTGACGTAGTCACACTTCACTACTCCGCCCGTAATGGCAAGGGCATCGGGAACTCCGTCAAATACGGCAAGCAGACTGTATGAGTATTTTGTAATGTTATAAATGTACGCTTCAAGAGGCATGGAATCGATTTCTCCATTCTTGACACCTTCGGCGATCCGTTCAACGTCACGCATTCCGAAGTGGGAAAACAGACCACCCCTGTGAGCCAAATAGTCTAGATAATCGTCTCTTGAGCGAGCAAACTCTGCCAATTCGTGAGTCGGGAGTGCGCCAGCTCTCTCCACAGAAAATGGGCCTTCCTTGTCACTGTTGTATAGATCGACCATCTTTCCGTTTAGATGGGCACTTACCGACGAGCCGCCTCCCAGATGAGCCACTATGAGCTTCGCTTCTTCGTAGCTCTTTCCCAGTTCAGTCGCAGCTTTCTTCGCGACCGCCTTCATGTTCAACGCGTGGGAGAGTGAATTTCTTCTGATCTCCTGTATTCCCGTTACTCTTGCCCACTCGGCCAGTTCGTCCACACTGATCGGGTCGACTGTGAAAGCCTGCATTCCGAATTCTCGAGCCAGTTCAAAAGCTATCACGACCGCCGTATTTGCAGGGTGAATACCCTGAAGACCCTTTCTCGCGTCATCGACCATCTCTCTGTTAATGCGGTAAACTCCGGAATTCAGAGGTTTCAATCTCCCTCCTCTGGCTGCCACGGCAGTTAGTTGGGATGGTCTTATCCCGTTTCTGTCGAGTTCTCTGAGGATCTGATCCTTCCTTATTGTGTACTGATCGGGAAAAAGGGGAAGGTCGAGCATGTCATCGTCAAGGGGAAGCGTCTTCTTGAACACTTCATTTCCATCTCCGAAGACGGCTACCTTGGTTGATGTTGAACCGGGATTTATGACGAGAATCAGACTCATTTCATGTAATCTCCGACAATCCTCTTGAATTCGTCAAGTTCGAGGACAGTGTTTCTTATTCGTCCTTCCTTTCGCACAATTTCCGTCAGTTCTTCAAGCTGGTCTTCTGTCGCCTCTATGCCCAATTTCTTAAGCCAGTATTTTATGCTTGCCTGGCCGCTGAAGGCACCTAGTTTCACGTCTATATCGCCCATTCCTACTAGCGAAGGAAGGTACGGAGTCATGGCGGCGTTAATCCCGGCCGCATTCAACTTGTCGATTGCGTCAACAACGATGCCCGATTCGACCCAGAAGAGGCGCTTCCCAACGACCGGCTTGTTGTTCGCCACCTGGATTTTCGAAATATCTTCTACCAGTCGCGAAGTGTATCCGATCTTCGTCAGATCGACGCCGGTATCTATCCCCATCAGGAGTTTCAGGCCAGCGGCCACCTCTTCAGTAGCCACGTTGCCCGTCCTTTCGCCAAGTCCGTTGATCGAGCTGTGAATGCCTGACACACCGGCTCTTACAGCTGCAAAAACCGATCCCATTGCAAGACCGAATTCATTGTGAACATGAAATTCGAGCGGGATGTCCGGTATGGCCTTTCTGAGCTCAGTGAATATGAACTCTATTGCAAATGGAGAAGCGACTCCAAAGCTATCTACAAAGACAATGCTCTCCGGTTTTGCTTGCTTTGCCACTTCTGTGAAGACTCTCAGGACATAATCGGGGGTAGATCTTGTTGCGTCCCAGCCCATGAAGGTCGGCTTCATACCCTGTTCCTTAGCGTAGAGAATTGCAGAAACTACTCTGTCAATAAGTTTTTCAGGAGACACACCGTAGACAAGCTCGTTATCGTATGGATTTACTGCGTGTTCAACCACCACTCGTGTGGCGCCGCAGTCAACTGATTCATCAATATCCTTCTTCAAAGACCTCGCGAATGGAACGATTTCCGAATCGAGATTCATGTCAACGAGTCTACGTATCGCCCTCTTGTTCTCATCTGAGACTATCGGCATTCCGACCTCAATTGACTTCACACCCAAATCATTCAACGCAACTCCGATTCTTACCCTCTGGTCTTCGCTCCAGGTAAGACCACAAGTCTGTTCTCCATCTCTCAGCGTAACGTCGTGTATGTAGATACTGTCTTTTGCGTTTTCACCCCGGATTTCTCTCTCATAGTTGAGAGGACTCACCCAGCGGGATTCATCAAAATACGGTGTTCCATTTAGCTTCATGTAATCAAGATCCTTCGGTTTCATTATTGTGCCTCCTTATTCGATATTTCCGGCAACACAAGTGAGTTCTGAAGAACCGCGATGCTCTTGCCGGCCGGCGCCACCCGGTCAACAACCGATTGAATATCTGGATGGACCGTTAACCCGAGTTCATTGAACTGATCTGCAAATTTTGTGTCACTCACGATGTGAATCCTTTTCTTCTCAATAACTTTCCTTACTGCATAGGCCGCCACATACGCTAGCGGGTCTTCGGTGGTAATCATGTCCAGTCTTTCTAGGATCTTTTCTGCCTCCAACTTGAGTAATGAGGCGAATAGAGGATGGTCGCCAAAGCCTTCGTCGAGTGACGAGACCATAACGATGTCTCCTCCATTTCTGGTAACAAGATCGGATGTGTACAGCGCTTTGCCGCACTGCCAGAAATCGGTCACAGAGGGGAATGAAGATATCACGGTGACATCGGCTTTTTCCGGGAACTCTCGGAGCAGCTCTTCTCTCGCGACTTTGACGCCTTCTCTGTGCGCAGTTACATGATTGCCCGATACACATCCGGCGACTCTTCCTTCGATATCGTAGTAGAAATTTATAATGTAATCAAGTCCCACTCGTTTTCCGGTTTCATCTATAAGTTCCCTGAACTCATTGTCAAGAACTCCGACATCGGCCCTGCTCTTCAGTATTGCCATCCTGTGTGACTTAAAGACAGTTTCATATGCAGAGACGCCTGGAATTACAATTTTAGCTCCACCCGACCATCCGGAGAACCTGTGAGGAACGATCGAACCCACTCCAATTGTGAGGTCGGCTTCAACCGCTTCGTTTATCCTGATCGGAACTCCAAGGAATTCTCCATAGTCTTTCATCCTGCTGGCTGCTTCTGCATCGTGCTGGAGGATTCTGGTATCGCGAGAAAAACTGCCGAACTTCTCGGTTAGCTCATCGACCGTCATTTGTCTGTGAGTTCCAGTCGCAACCAGCAAGGAGACTTTGCTCCAGGGAATCTTGTTTTCGACGAAAAGCGATTTCATGAAAGAGAGAGTCTCAAAGATTGGAGAGTGCCTTGTATGATCCTCTACGATCAGGACTATCTCTTTCGCAGATTTCGCAAGCTCCAGGATCGGAGCAGCATCAAACGGCTTCAGTAGCGATTCGCGCAGAGAGCTGCCCTCTCCGCTTCTCTCAACAGGTGAAGTCGGAAGAAGTACTCTTCCCGCCGGAACTTCCAGCTGAAGTCTCTCCTTCTCTCTATAGTCAAGCGAGAATTTCATCTTACTTACCACCGAAATACATTTCTCGGATTCGCTCATCGCTTTTCACTTCGTCAACAGAGCCTTCGAGTTTTATTTGACCTTGCGATACGATGTAAACTCTGTCGCTCATCGGGAGCGAGAGCTTCGCGTTCTGTTCCACAATCAACATTGTAAGACCCGTATCCTTGACGTAATTTTTCAGAGTCTCGAATATTCTCTTAACGATAACAGGAGCCAGTCCCATGGAAGGTTCGTCTATCATCATGATCATTGGATCGGAAACGATGGCTCTTCCAATTGCGAGCATCTGTTGCTCTCCGCCGGAAAGCGTGCCGGCCATCTGGTTTTTCCGGGACTTCAGTTCCGAGAAAAGCTCATAAACTTTCTCGATGTTTGGGCGAGCCTTTGCGAGTCCAATTCTAGTAGCCGCAACTTCAAGGTTTTCCTGAACGGAGAGTTCCGCGAATACCTGTCTTCCTTCGGGAACGTGAATAACCCCAAGTCTGGTTATTTTGTGCGGGGCAAGATGCTGGATCTCTTCTCCGTTCAGAAGGACTTTGCTTCCGGCTTCAGAAGATACGAGTCCCGAGATGCTCTTCAGAAGAGTCGTCTTTCCAGCTCCATTGGGACCGAGCACGGAGACGACTTCCCCTTTGGAGGCCTTTATTGATACTTTTCTGAGAGCGGGAACCTCGTTATATGAAACTGAGAGTTCACGGGTTTCAAGCAAGAACATAATCAATCCTCCCCCAGATAGGCTTTTAGAACTAGCGGGTCCTTTTCGATGTCATCGAACTTCCCCCTGGCAATTACCTGACCAAAGTTCAGAACATAGACCCAATCTGCAACGGCCTTGATAAAGTCCATAGTGTGTTCGACAAGAAGAGTCGTAATTCCTCTTTCCTTGAGAATCATCATCAGATCCATAATTACTTTGAATTCGTCTCTGGTCATTCCGGCAGCAGGTTCGTCCAGGAACATCAGCTGAGGTTCGAGTGCAAGAGCTCTCGCGATTTCCAGGCAACGCCGAAGTCCATATGCCATACCTGTCGGAGAGTCGTATGCCCTATCTTCAAGACCCACGAGCTTGAGAAGTTCCATGGCCTTCTCTTTGTTTTCTTTTTCTTCTCTTCTGAATTTGGGAGTTCCGAGAACTACACTCAAAGGTCCGGACTTGTAGAAGGGCTTTCTGGCTACAAGAACGTTTTCAATCACCGAGAGATTCTCGAAAAGCCTGATCTTCTGGAAGGTCCTCGCAATGCCCAACCTGCTTATCTTGTTTATATCCATTCCCGATATATCCTGATCTTTGAAATATACCTTTCCACTTGTGATAGGGTGGACTCCCGTTACAACATTTATGAACGTCGTCTTGCCCGAGCCGTTAGGACCGATCAAGGCTGTAATCTGCCCTTCGGCAATTCCAATCGACAGATCATTGTTTGCCACAACTCCACCGAATCTCTTGGTCATGTTTTCAGTTCTAAGAATGTCCATCTTCAACCCACCTTACAACGTCTTTGTGTTGCTTCTCTTGATCCTGAAAACCTTTCTCAGAAGGGTTTCAAGAATGGGCCCAAGTCCCATAGGCACGAATATGATAATCAGGATGACAATCATCGAAGTCACCATGAGATAGTAGTTCTCCCAGCCTCCGAATCTTAGAAATTCGGGAAGAAGCGTAAGGCCAATTCCACCCACGACTCCGCCGCTCATGTGTCTTAGGCCACCAACGACTGCCATTGCGACGAAATTCGATGATTCAAAGAATGTGAATGGTTCCGGTGAGAGAAAGCCTGCCAGATGAGCGTACAGTGCTCCTGCCAGTCCTGCCAGGCCCGCAGAAAAGCCAAAAGCCGCCATCTTTAGTCTCTTTGTTGAAATTCCGCAGGTCTCAGTGGCCACATCATCATCATTCATTGCAAGCATGGCTCGACCAATGTGCGAATGCTTTATGCGGTACATTATGAATACCGATAGGAAGAGCAGCCCACCGAAGAGCCAGAAGACCTGCCCGAAAGAAAGCATGTTGTTTCCCACCGAGTAGAATGGTATGCCAAAAAAGCCGGACGGCCCACCGGTAATCGGAGTGAGGTTTATCACAAGCATCCAGACTATCTGTCCGAAAGCAATTGTCACAAGTGAGAGGAAGAAAGCCTTGAGCTTGAACGAGGGAATACTTAGAAGAAATCCTGCGACGACACTGATGACAATTCCCGCGATTACTCCGACTGTAATTGGCATTCCGAGCTTCACAGTGAAGTATGCCGAAGTGTAGGCCCCTATCGCGTAGAAGCCGGCCTGTCCGAGCGATATCTGGCCGGCGAAGCCAGTCAGAAAGACCAGTCCGGTAGCGAGAATCGCGTGGATTAGGGCTCTGTTCATCAGGTAGAGATGGTACGAATTTTTGGTGAAAATGGGAAACAGTATTATGAGTAGAATTGCCCCGAGAATGAATATCAACTTCTTCATCTTGCACCCCCTATATCTTCTTTCTCTTCCAGTTGAATATTCCGGAAGGTTTCAGTATCAGAACGGCAACAAGAACCGAGAAGGATATTATGTCTCTGTATGTGGAGGATATGTAGAGGGTTGAAAAGTTTTCAAGGAGGCCAAGAGATATTCCCCCGAGTATCGTTCCGTAAGGATTGGTCAATCCTCCAAGTACGGCCGAAGCAAAGCCTTTAACCCCTATCGAGCCTCCCCCAAGTTCGAGAGAGACGAAGTAAATGGGCGCAAGAAGTATTCCGGCAATTCCCACTACTACTGTCGCGAGAATGAAGGATAGAGAGGTCGTTACCTTCACGTCAATTCCCATGAGAGCAGCCGCTTCCCTGTTCTGAGCAGCTGCGCGGAATGATTTCCCGATAAGCGTTTTGTTTAGAATGAAATAGATGAAGACCATAAGGATTGCAATTACGAGATATATGTTCAAGTAGAGCGAGGGAATTCTTATTCCTCCGAGCGAAATGAAGTCGTTGCTTCCCCCGAATACCGGCGGAAATGGCTTCGGTAGAGCCCCGTAAGTAACAATTATCAAGTTGAGCCAGAAGGTGCACAGCATAAGCGTGGCGACCACGAATTCGAGACGTCCGCCTCCCCGCTTCCTTATGGGCTCATATATGAAGGCTCTCAATCCCAACCCATAGAGCGCTATAACGGCTATAGACAAAACGAAAGAGATGAAAAAACCCAGGTTCAGTTGAGTATAGAAACTGTAGAAGAGATAGGCTCCCAACATCGCAGACGATATGTTGGCAAAGTTTATTCTTGAGATCGTCAACCAGAGGAAAACTACTCCCAGTCCTACGAGTCCATATGTGGCACCGATTGAAGCCCCTGAAACTATATTCTGGAGAATGTCTTGAAGCATTGTTCACACTCCTTGTAAGGAAAGTAAACGGGAGGCAGGCAGAGCGCCCCCTCCCGCAAAGAGGCTTAGTACAACTTAGTGATTATCTGCCAGTCTTTTCCGTCGAACTGTGAAATCAGACATACATTGGTGAAATTATGGTGTTCATCGCACTTCAGTTCACCCTGCACACCGACAATTGTGGCTTCATTTGCAAGGTATTCCGCAAGCTTTGTTCCGTCAGTTCCTACATTTCTTATTGCATCTGCGAGCAAATACATTCCGTCATAGTAAGCCTGTCCCGGGTCACTAGGTTCCTTGCCGTCCCATCTGGCCTTGTAGGCTTCAACAAAAGCCTGAACAGCAGGATCGGGATCGACCGGGTTGAATCCCTGTACTGAATACACACCTACAGCCGCTTCAGGAGCTAGGTCTGTGAATGCGGGAACACCCCATGCAGAGAATCCGATAATCGGCACATCGATCTGTAACTGTCTCAGCTGATTAACAGACACCGCTGCTTCTGATTCGTGTGTAAGTCCTATTAGTCCATCGAATCCAGCGTTCTTCATCTTCAACAACTGTCCGGTTGCATCCTTGTCGCCTTCTTTGATCTGTTCCAATGCCACTATTTCGATTCCGTACTTCGGGAACTCCTCTTTGGCAACTTCAAGAGCAGCAATACAGTAGTCGGTTGAGCCGTATATAATTCCAGGTTTCTCGATTCCAAGAACCTCAACTGCGTACTTCACCAGCTGAATAACCTTGACCTTGTCGTCGGCTCTGAGTCTGAAAAGGAAATCGTTGGGAATTACCGAGTACCTGAATGAAGGAGAGGTCGCTCCGACCAGCATTGGAACCTTTGCCTGCTGCGCCAGTTGGTGAACGCCAATAACTGAACTGCTCATGTTCGGTCCAAATACGGCCACAACGTTGTCCTGAAAGAGAGCTCTTCTTATGACATTTGCAGCCGTGCTTGGATTTGCAGCGTCGTCATACACGACCATTTCTAGCAGATCACCGTTGACTCCGCCTGCAGCGTTGATCTCTTCAAGCGCCAACTGTGCGCCCATCTTGATGTAGTCGCCAAGAATAGAACCCAGTCCTGTGAATGGTGCAACCAATGCTACCTTGATCGTTGCGCCAAGTGCAGAAACCCCAATTAGCATGACCATTGCGACTACGAGTGCCTTGTTTAACTTCATCCAAACACCTCCATATGCGGGACTGTCGTAGAACATCCCGTTCTTTGGGAAGAAAGATTAACAAATAATGAACACGATGCATTATACATCATGCAAAGTGTACCATCTCTTTCGTCCAGATCGTCAATGCCGTTATAGCCAACCACGATCAAAGAGGAGAAAATAGCACTGATTATCTGGCTATAGTTCGACTGTTCGCAACTGCGAATTGTTTTCCGGGGAAGCCTATCAGTGATAACGGCTTCGCTTTTCAGCGAGAAAAGAAGAATCGACTGCATCCGCAAGTGCTTTCTGAAAGCCATCGCCGCTATTGCTCGGTTTGTGGTGAAAAGAAGGGAGGATTCATCGTATGATTTCTTCTTGCTCTTCCTTGCGCTTGGTTTATAATAGGTTATGTATTCGGTTGTTGTGTCTGAAACGTTCTCATCTGGGGGTGTTGTCTGTGAGAGGGTTCTTTCTGGTGATTCTTGCTCTAATTTTGGTTTCAACTATGATTGCTGTGGAGATAGATCTGGGGATAGGCGTTGACGTTACTCAATCTGATCAAAGCAGCCTTAGCTGTGCCAGACTTTCGCTTCTCGGCAGTATCGGGCCTATCTCTCTGGATATACCTTTCGCTCAAGTGTGGCCCTCGGAAAGAAGGATTGAATTTGCAGATCCGTTTTTGAGTTATGCAGGCCTGAATCTCAAACTTCCCATAACTGTTTTATATATAAAGGCGGGCTTGGGGGTTCAGGTCAGGGGATTGATTGACGTACTTGGAGCCAAAATCGAAGGCTGGGATCTCCCGGCCAGAGTTCGGGCCGGCTTAGGTGTGTCTGATTCCGGCCTGTTTCTTGAGGGTGGCCTGAATCTCGATTTCACGCCTTCACTCGAGAATATGGAGTTCTGTCCCTATATTGCGGCGGGATTGGTTTTTTAGCTAATCAACCTGGAATAATCGGGAGAATTCTTCCCTAACATTTTGGTAAGCCTCGGCACTGAGCCATCTCTGCCAGCCGAAATCTCTGTAGATGTCTCTAACCTGAAAAGTGTAGTTCATTGGATCTATGTGTACTTCTTCGACCCTTTTTGAAAGCTCATAGGCAACTCTTGTCGCGTTCATCGGGAGAACCGGGCCGACGAAAACACCAACCTTGATTCCGTTGGCAATAAGCATGTCGATTGTCTCGAGCCTTTCTTCAAAGGAAGATGAACCTGGTTCGAGGACCTTTCTGACATCGTCTATGTCCGTAGTTACTGTTATCAAAACCCTAGCTTCTCCTTCAGAGGCTCTCAGCAGGTCCATATCTCTTCTGACCAAAATGGACTTTGACATTACGAATACAGGAATCCGATGAGAGACAAGTATTCTCAGTATTTCACGAGTGATCCCATACCTCTCTTCTATATGCTGATATGGATCACAGGCCGTGCTGAGAAACACGGCGCGCTTGGGATGGTAAGTGATCTCTTTTCTTAGAAGAGAGACAATATTCTTACGAACCTGAACGTCTCTTCCCCATATGCCGTGGCAGTACTTGAAAGAGCCGATGAACCTTGCAAAACAGTATTTGCAGCCAATTGTGCATCCAACATAAGGATTGACAGTGAAATCCGTCAAAGGAATGTTTGATTTTACAAGGGCTTTGCTTGCTCTTATCTCTTCAATCATATACAGATCGATTCTACATTGTTTCTCTTCACGAATGCGTTTTTGAAAGTGCATATGCGTCGCTTCATCTATTCTGTAATGATATAATTAACCAAAATAGGAGGTGTTACTGTGTTGAGGGTTATCAGTACTGACAAGGCACCGGCGGCGGTTGGACCATATTCTCAAGCAATTGCGGCGGGTGGTTTTCTCTTTGTTTCTGGACAGATCCCCCTCAACCCGTTGACCGGTGAGCTGGTGACAGATTTCGAAGGAGCATGCAGACAGTCACTGGAGAATTTATTCGCGGTTGTCGCCGCCGGCGGGTCGAGTCTGGACAATATCGTGAAAGTGAACATCTATGTTAGAGATATGGGGAAATTCTCGATACTAAATGAAATCTACATGACGTATTTCAAGGAACACAAGCCCGCGAGAGCTGTCGTTGAAGTCTCTAACTTGCCCAAGAATGCGCCGGTAGAAATGGAAGCCGTGGCGATAATACCGTAATCAGGAGGATATTATGGGTATTTCTATAAAATTGCCCGACGGTTCTATCAGAGAATACGGGCGAAGAGTGACACCAGCGGAGATTGCAAGAGAGATCTCCGAGGGACTGGCCAGGCGAACTTTCGGTGCGATAGTTGATGAAGAACTGTGGGATCTGGAAAGACCTATTGAGAGTGACGCTTCGGTAAGATTGGTACTGGATAAGGATCCTGAAGCGGCAGTATTTTTTAGACATACAATGTCGCATATTCTTGCTCAGGCAGTAATGAGAATTTATGGTAAGGAGAGAGTCAAGCTTGCCATAGGGCCTACAATTGAGAATGGATTTTACTACGACATAGATCTGGGCGATACAAGAATAACTGAAGAGGATTTGTCGAAGATCGAATCTGAGATGAACAAGATAATCAAAGAAGATCTCACCGTGGAGAGGTTCGAGTTGCCCGTGAGTGATGCAGTTGCTCTCATGAAGAAGGAGGACCAGCCTTACAAGGTAGAGCTCATTGAGGATCTGATAAAGGACACCGGCGCAAAAACCGTCACATTCTACAGGCAGGGAGAATTCGTCGATCTTTGCAGGGGTCCTCACATTTCTTCGACTGGCAAGGTCAAGTATTTCAAGCTCACATCGGTATCCGGTGCGTACTGGAGAGGCGATGAGAACAACAAAATGCTTCAGAGAGTTTATGGAACGGCCTTCGCAAAGAAGAGCGATCTCGAGGATTATCTCAAGATGATTGAAGAGGCAAAGAAGAGGGATCACAGGAAGCTTGGTCCGGCGCTTGGCCTCTTCACAATCAATTACGAATATGCGCCCGGAATGCCTGTATTCCTTCCAAAGGGAACGGAGATGCTCAATGAGCTACTTCAATTCTCGAGAGAGAAGCACATTGAAGACGGCTACAGAGAAGTGAGTACGCCACAGGTTATGTCGGATGCCCTGTGGAGAACATCAGGTCACTGGGATCATTACAGGGACAATATGTACTTCACGGAGAAAGAGGACCAGCAGTTTGCGGTGAAGCCAATGAATTGTCCCGGTCATATCATAGTTTACAAGTCCTCGTCTGTGAGCTACAGAGATCTTCCGATGAAACTCTTTGAGTTCGGAAAGGTCCACAGATACGAACGTTCCGGTGTTCTGCACGGTCTGTTCAGAGTAAGGGGATTCGTTCAGGACGATGCTCACATATTCTGTACCAGAGAACAGATACAGCAGGAGATCATGGGAGTGATCGACTTCGTAGAGAAGATTTATTCGCCTTTCAATTTCCAGTACAGGGCGGAGCTTTCGACGAGGCCTGAAGATTACATGGGCGAAGTGGAGCTCTGGGATATTGCTACAAAGGCACTTGAGGATTCCCTGAAGGCAAAGAATATGGAGTTCAAAGTCAATGAAGGCGATGGTGCCTTTTACGGTCCGAAGATCGATTATCACATAAAGGATTCGCTCGGAAGGGAATGGCAGTGTGCGACTATTCAGCTGGATTTCATGATGCCTGAACGATTTGGAATCAAGTATGTCGGCCCCGACAACGAGGAGTATCAGCCAGTTATGATTCACAGAGCTATCTACGGTTCAGTTGAGAGATTCATGGGAATACTTATCGAGCACTTCGCAGGAGCCTTTCCGACTTGGTTTGCTCCGACCCAGGTTGCAGTTATTCCCATAGCCGACAGACACATCGAATACGCTGAGTCGGTCGCTTCTGAAATGAAGGACAAGGGATTCAGAGTCGAAGTTGATGACAGGCAGAAATCTACAAATTACAAAATTCGGGACGCTCAACTGCTCAAAGTGCCTTATATGTTAATAGTCGGGGACAGAGAAAGAGAAGACGGAACTGTATCTATAAGACTGCGAAGTGAAAAAGATCTTGGATCTATTGGACTGGACACGTTTATCGAGAAGCTCTCCGAAGAGATCAAGACTAGAAGTGCCACGAGTGTTTTTGAATGATAGAGAGACCCCTGCATTGCGGGGGTCTTGTTTTCCTATCCACGACCCCCTTGAAAGGAGGCGATTGGAACGAATATCATTGATATAATTCCAGTAGCGCGTGGTGATAAGCCTGCCGATGTTCTACTGAAAAACTGCAAAGTGGTCAACGTGTTCAGTGGCGAAGTTGAAGAAGCAAATCTGGCTCTTTTCAGGAAGAGAATAGCCGGAATTGGTGATTATGAAGAAGGCGTGGAGGTCATCGACCTCGAAGGTTCGTACGTAGTACCTGGCCTTATTGACGCTCATTTGCACATAGAATCATCGATGGTATCACCCGTCGAATTCTCCAAGACGATTCTTGCACGAGGAACCACAACGGCGATAGCAGATCCTCACGAAATTGCCAACGTCATGGGCCTTGCCGGAATAGAGTACATGATAAGGTCAACAGAGGGCGTTCCCGTTAATCTGTACATAATGATTCCTTCCGCAGTACCAGCTTCCACAATGGAAACGTCGGGAGCAACTATCAGTGTCATGGATATGATAGGGTTCGTTGAGAAATTTCAGAATAGGGTTCTAGGTCTGGGCGAAGTGATGAACTTTCCCGATATCATCAACGGTGATAGGGACTCAATAGCAAAGATCGAATTGATTAGGCATAAATACAAGAAGATAGACGGACACATACCTGGCGTTCTAGGGAAGCCCCTCAACGCTTATATATGTGCATTTGTGAGGTCTGAACACGAGTGTACAACCGTCGAGGAAGCTCGTGAAAAACTCTCAAGAGGTATGCAGATTCTAATTAGAGAAGGCAGTGTTGAGAGAAACCTCGTTCCGCTTCTTCCACTCATAAATGACAAGACTTATCCATTCGTCTCTTTCTGTACTGACGACAAGCACCCTGACGACATTATCAGGGAGGGTCACATTGATCACAATGTCAGAAAGGCCATAAAACACGGTATTGAGCCGATAATTGCGATAAGGGCGGCAACTATAAACACGGCAAGACACTACAATCTCAGGTCAATGGGAGCAATTGCACCCGGATATAAGGCGGACCTTGTTGTGGTCGACGATCTCAATTCCTTTAGTCCGAGAATAGTCTTCAAGGACTCGAAGGTTGTCGCGAGAGACGGCAAACTTGTGGCGGATGTGATTTCCAGGAGCTTCCCTCAGGAGAAGATCAACACTTTCAAATGTCAGAAGATAAGTGAGAACGATCTCAAAGTGGTGGCTGAAGGAAGACGAATTAGAGTTATCGAGCTTCTGGGAAGTGAAGTCTTGACAGGAGCTTCGGTTGCGGTTGCGAGAATTAGAGACGACTTTGTTGTCAGTGACCCTTCGCATGATATATTGAAACTTGCGGCGATCTGTCGTTACAGCGAGGAAAAGTCCATGTCTGTTGCATTTGCAAAGGGTTCGGGATTGAAAAGAGGAGCTGTGGCGACTTCGGTCGGTCATGATTCACATAATTTGGGCGTACTAGGTGTAAGTGATTCCGATATGGTCTTCGCTGCCAACAGGGTGATTGAAATGGGCGGCGGTCTTGTGGCTGTAGTTGACGGAAAGATAATATCTGAGCTGCCTCTGAAGATAGCCGGACTCATGTCTGACCTCACCAGCAGAGAAGTTGCAGAGAGGTTGGTTGAACTGAAGGAAGCGGCAAAATCAATGGGAAGCATTTTACCAGATCTCTTCATGACCCTGTCATTTGTTCAGCTCTCGGTTATACCAAAATTGAAGTTGACGAATCTCGGCTTGGTCGATGTCGAGAAGAATGGCTTTGTACCGCTCTTCGTTGAGGAGGGTGAAAATGTCTGATTTACAAGAGAGAGTTGTCGGCAGAAAAATCAAGAGGGTAGATGCGCTGGAAAAGGTCGATGGCCGGGCTAAGTTCGCTGCCGATGTTTCTTTTGACAGACAGGTTTACTGTGCTCTGGTTATTGCGAAGAAAGCTCACGGGATTCTCAAGGCGATTGACACTTCAGCCGCCATGAGGCTTCCCGGTGTGGAAGGTATTTTCACCTGGAAGGATATTCCCGGTGAGAACCAGCTTGGCGATGTCATAAAGGATATGCCTTGCCTTGTGAAGGAAGGAGATAAGATCAGATTTTACGGTGACGTAGTGGCGGTAGTTGCTGCGAAGGATAAGAAAACTGCCGAAGAAGCCGCTGATCTTGTAAAGATAGAGGTCGAAGAGCTACGGCCGGTACTGACAATAGAAGATGCCTTGAAGGACGAAATTCTTGTTCATGGAAATTCAAATATCGGAGTCTCGAAGAAAATTCGAAAAGGGAATCCTTCCGGATGTTTTGAGAACTCTGGGCTTGTTTTTGAAGGAGAGTTCTATGCGCACTATCAGGAGCAGGCATACATGGAGACCCAGGGAGTAATAGTGGTACCTGATATTGACTACGGTTTTACGGTCTACGGTACTATGCAGTGCCCTTATTACGTGCAGGGAGCGCTTTCACATGTTCTCGGCGTCCCGATGAGCAGGATCAGAGTCATACAGACCGAGACGGGCGGAGCATTTGGAGGCAAGGAAGATGTTCCCTCTTACGTCGCTTCATACGCAGCAGTTGCCTCCTACAATCTCAAAAGGCCCGCTAAACTGATATATTCTAGAGAGATCGATATTCAAATCACCTCAAAGCGTCATCCGATCAAGTCTTATTATAAAGTTGCTCTTGAAGGAAAGAAAATCAAGGCGATGCAGATTGAGGCCTATATGGATATGGGAGCTTATGCTACGCTCACACCAATCGTCATGTTCAGGACGCTTGTACATGCAGCGGGAGCTTACGAGATTGAAAATGTCGATGTCGACGTTTGCGCCGTCTACACCAACAAGGTTCCGCCAGGAGCTTTCAGGGGTTTTGGATCACCGCAGGTTCTCTTTGCTGTCGAAAGTATGCTTGATGATATAGCTTTTCAAATGGGGTTCGACCCCATGGAGTTCAGAGAAATCAACACGCTGAAGAGAGGATCGAGAACTTCTACAGATCATCTTCTGCTTCACAGTGTCGGTGCACCGGAGACACTATCGAGAGTCAAGAAGGCTTCGAACTGGCAGAGACTGGTGGCAGAGACTGAGCAGTTCAACAAGGGCAACGAGGATTTCAAGAGGGGTGTGGGAGTTTCTCACATCTTCTACGGTGTAAGTCTTGGCGCCGGTGGACAGGCTCTTGACAAGTCCGGCGCGCACGTCCTGATAAATAAGGACGGTTCTGTAGAAGTAAGAATCGGTGGAACGGAGATGGGACAGGGGGCAAAGACAGTAATCGCGATAATGGCTGCCGAAGAACTGGGTCAGAGCATAGAAAGAATCCTGGTCCATCAGCCGGACACGGCCTTTGTCCCGGACAGTGGACCGACAGTAGCCTCCAGGACTACTATCTATTCAGGAAACGCGGTAAGAAGTGCCTGTATTGCTTTGCGGGAAAAATTGATTCCCGTGTTCCGAGAAATAACGGGAAGCAGCTCCGCCGGCGTGAAGTTCGGAGGCGGCTCTGTTTATGATGAAGACGGAAAGAGAATGAGATTCGATGAAATAGTTGAAGAGGCTTATAAGAGAAATGTCAAGTTGTTTGATACCGGTTGGTATGAGACTCCGAAACTGAATTTCGATATGGAAAATGGGATCGGAGAGGCATATGTAACCTACTCGTATGCGAGTCAGGTTGTACAGGTTGAAGTTGATTTAGCAACGGGCTCAACCAAAGTTTTGAAGGCTTTCACAGCTCATGATGTTGGAAAGTCCGTGAATCCCGAAGGAGTGATAGGGCAGATACAGGGAGGATTCGCTCAGGGTATGGGGTACGCAATATATGAAGATTTGAAGCATAGGGATGGCAGAATCATCTCCGACAACTTCAACACATACATTATCCCAACTGTCCATGAAGTTCCCCCTGAGCTCGTTATAGATGTGGTGGAGGATCCCTTCCCCGAAGGGCCGTACGGCGCTAAGGGAATTGGTGAACCATCACTCATGCCGGTTCCTGCCGCGGTTGCCAATGCCGTTTCCATGGCAATTGGAAAGCGGGTAAGAAGAATACCCGTAACTCCGGAATACGTGCTGAGTCTAATCGAATGTGATTCGAGTAATTAGTATAGTTGGCGTCTGACAAGGAGGATTAACATGGGTAAGTATGTGCTTGGTCCAACGTTCGAGGAAATGCTGCATCCAGAGAAGATCGACAGAAAAACGAGAGAGATTGCCTGGAAGATGAGGGAGGAAGATCCTCTGGATCCGATAAACCTGTACAACATTTCCTGGAGAGATATCGACAACAGGATCTACTATTTCGTTCTTCCGAAGGAATTCACTGGAGTAGATGCGAACATTGTCGTCCTGTACGGAAAGGATTTCCCGACGGGCAGCCACAAGGTGGGAGCGACTTATTCGATTTTGATGGAAAAGGTTTTGAGGGGCGAAGTAGATCCAACCTACCACACTCTGGTCTGGCCTTCCACTGGCAACTATGGAATCGGAGGTGCTTGGGTCGGATGCAGAATGAAGTTCGATTCCGTGGTCATTCTTCCCGAAGAGATGTCCTCTGAGAGATTCGACATAATTAGAGAGTATGGCGCGAGAGTTATAGCAACCCCCGGCTGTGAGTCGAACGTGAAGGAGATTTACGACAAAGCAAAAGAATTGAAGGCAGCCAATCCAGAAAAAGTGCGTGTTTTAAATCAGTTTGACGAGCTCGGAAACTATAGATTTCATTATTATGTGACAGGAAACACGATTCTGGAGATGATGGACGAGCTCAGGCTCGGTAACGGCAGGGTCTCCGCGGTCGTTGCAACGGTCGGCTCGGCAGGAACTATCGCTTGCGGCGACAGGCTAAAGGAAGCATATCCTGAAGTAAAGATCATTGCAGGAGAACCTGTGCAGTGCCCGACTCTTTCGCTCAATGGCTATGGTGGCCACGACATTCAAGGAATCGGAGACAAACACGTAACCTGGATTCACAATGTGATGAACAACGATGCCGTTGTTGCGCTTGACGACATAGAATGCAAGAAACTACTACAAGTGATGACCAACGACGAGGGCAAGAGGTTTTTGAAGGAGTTTCTCAAGGAAGAAGATGTGGAGACAATGGCAGATATATTCGGTATCTCGGGAGTTGCGAATATCGTCGGGGCGATAAAGATGGCGAAGCACTACAAAATGACCGGCAAAGACAACATCGTGACCATTGCAACAGACAACATGGATCGCTATCATTCTGTGATGGCGAACATGACAAAGACCTATGGCAGCCTAACCAGAGATGAAGCGAAGCACAGGTTCGAATCGTTTGCCCTTGGAGCAAAGACAGACTGGATATTCGAAGGGACAATGGAGAACCGAATGAGATGGCACAATTTGAAGTATTATACCTGGGTTGAGCAACAGGGAAGGACAGTTGAAGAACTCAACAGCACTATGTCTCAAGATTTCTGGAAGGCTGAGAGTGGAAAGATTGGCGAGATCGACAGGCTCCTCCTGGATTACCGGGAAAAAACCAGATAATCTAGAAGCGTAATTCTATGTTTTGTTTTTTGTAAGCTTTGTAGTACAATGAAAACATGGTGGTACTGACAAAGAGAAAACCGCCTGACCTTTTTGTAGGCGGTTTTCTCTTTGTCTGTCTGAGCAGTTGCTTTGGCTTAAGATCCTATCCCAATCACGGAGGTGGTTCTTTTGAGAAAGCTTCTTCTTCTTTCTATCGTGTTGATCTTCTCGCTCGTATTGTCCGCAACTACAATCCAGTTCTGGCATGCAATGGGTGGCTGGAGAATTGATTTTCTGCAGTCTCAGGCAGACGCATTTATGGAATTACACCCTGACATCAAGGTTGAAGTGCAGTACACTGGAAGCTACAGAGACACTCTGAACAAGATGATCGCCGGGGTTCAGGCAGGAACGGCTCCTCACGTAGTTCAGGTCTTCGAGATCGGTACTCAGATGATGATTGATGGAGAGGTCGCAATTCCAATCGAAGAGATGATGGAGGCCGATCCGTCCTTTGACATCGGGAAGTTCATGCCCCAGGTACTCAACTATTACAGAGTGAACGGCAGGCTCTATTCCATGCCCTTCAACTCGTCCAACGCGATCGTATTCTATAACAAGACGCTTTTTGAGAAGGCTGGCTTGGATCCCAACGATCCACCAACGACTTTCGAAAGCTTCATCGACGTGGCTCGAAAGCTCACTGTGAAGGATGCCTCGGGGAATGTTGAGCAGGCAGGTTTTACAGTGTCTTTGAATTCCTGGTTCTTCGAACAGCTTATGGCAGCTCAAGATGCTCCTCTTATCAATCAGAACAATGGTAGAACGGGGAGACCTACGGCAGCGGTGTTTAACACGCCTGAGGGTCTTGCGATTTTTGAATGGTGGAATGCAATGTCCCAAGAAGGCACCATGATTAACACCAAATTCGAGGATTGGACCGCAGCAAGAAACCTGTTCATTTCTCAGAAAGTCGCAATGCTCATGACTTCAACTTCTGATGTAGCTCTTATGATGGAATCTGCGGAGACAAACGGATTTGAACTCGGCAGTGTTTTCTTGCCTAGACCGGCAGACTCAAAGGCCGGAGGAGCGATTATCGGCGGAGGTAGTCTGTGGTTGATTGACGGACATCCAGATGCAGAAACAAAGGCAGCATGGGAATTCATAAAATTCATGGCCGGAACAGAGCAACAGATTGAGTGGCACAAGGCGACCGGCTATTTCCCAGTCAGAAAAGACTCAGTTGAAAAGCTTGTTGCAAGTGGGTACTACGGTGATTATCCTGATCACCTAACGGCGTTACTGCAGCTTCTGCTTTCCGTGCAAAGCTACAATACAAACGGCGCAATAACTGGAGCTTTTCCTGAGATCAGGACGGTTGTGACCACTGCCATCGAGAAAATGATTGCAGGGGAAATGACGCCTGTCCAGGCGCTAGAATATGCCGAGAAAGGTGCAACACAAGCAATTGCTGACTATAACGAAGCAAACTATTAGTCCTATCTTTTTCTGAGTGAAGCGGGCTCAAGGCCCGCTTCACTTGATCTGGAGGTGGAGAATGCGAAAGTGGTTACCATATCTTTTGCTGGTGCCTACCTTTCTGATAATAGTCTTGTTTATCTACTATCCCGCAGTAGAAGCTTTCAGGTTGAGTCTTTACAGGGTGTCTACTTTCGGTAACAAGACTACTTTTGTGGGGATTCAGAACTACATTAATTTATTCAACAATGAGCAGTATCTCTCATCGGTGCGGTTGACAGTGGTTTACGTGGGACTATCTGTGACGGTCTCAATATTTCTTGGCTTCATAATTGCTATGCTACTTACTCAGAATGTTCCTGGCACAAAGCTCTACAGGACTTTCTTATTTGCTCCTTATGCAGTTTCACCAGCAATTGCCGGTACGTTATGGACCTTTCTCCTAAACCCGGTTGTTGGTCATGTCAACTATGTGTTCATGAAGCTTTTCGGAGTTCAGGTCGAATGGTTGACTTCGAAACCGTATGCATTCTATGCCTTGATCTTCGCTACGGTATGGAAAATACTTCCCTTTAATATGATCTTTTATATTGCCAGCATCCAGAACATCTCAGGGGACCTGCTTGAGGCAGCTACTCTGGATGGTGCTGGGGTGATGAAGAAAACATGGAGAATCATCTTCCCCCTGGTCTCACCAATAACGTTCTATCTCGTAATAATGAATATTGTTAGCACGATGTTCACGTCGTTTGCAATAGTCGATGTAATGACTAGGGGCGGACCTGGCGGCTACACAACTAATATGATCTACAGATTGTACCTGGACGCCTTCACTTATCAGAAAAAGGGGCCTGCCTCTGCGCAGAGCGTAATAATGTTTATGATTATGGTAGTTGTGACTATCATCTACTTTGCCGTTGCAGAAAGGCGAGTTCACTACCAATGAGGTGAGGCTGTGAAGAAGTCAACTAGAAAAATTCTGAATACAGTGATTATTGAAGTCGTGCTGATTTCGGTCTCTTTCATTTTCATCATGCCGGTGATCTTGGCTATTACAATGAGCCTTCAGCCGCCTCAAAGTGTCTTTTCCTTCCCTCCGAAGTTTTTCCCGACAGCGTTTCATATCAAGAACTACTTCGATGCTTTCAAGACTGTTCCATTCGCGCGTCTGCTTCTAAACAGCGCGATCGTATCTGTAGCGATTACTCTTGGCAAGCTAGTAACGGGAACACTTGCGGGATACGCCTTTTCAAACTTCAGATTTACCGGAAGAGGACTGGCCTTCGGTTTTCTATTTGCAACTCTCTTCCTGCCGGCTGAAACGATAATGATTGTTCCACTGTTTTCGTTGATGAACAGATTTGGGTGGGTGAATACCTACTGGGCGCTGACTATCCCATTTATGGCGAGTGCAACAAACACTTTCTTGATGAGACAGCAGTTCATGACGATCCCTCTTTCTCTGGAGGATGCTGCAAGGATCGATGGTGCCGGTCCTATAAAGTATTTCTTGAAGATCCTTCTGCCTCTTTCTAAATCGGTTATTGCGGGCTCGGCAATCATAAACTTTGTTTATTCTTGGAACATATATCTCTGGCCGTTGATAGTTACGATGGAAGATAAGATGAAGACTGTGCAAATTGGAGTTAAAATGCTTATCGATGCCGAATCAGCGAATAACTGGGGGATAATCATGGCCGGGACTATGATTGCAGTCATTCCGACGCTTATAGTTTTCTTCCTGCTGCAGAATCTCTTCGTGAAAAGTCTTGTCGGCACAGGCATAAAGGAATAACTCGACCAATAGCGCGCATAGGATAAGCAAGAAAAAACAGATTAAATTGCGTGTCATATCGACTTCTTCAGGGAGAATAGAGAAACGATAGATCTCTTGACATCTTCTGCTGCAGAACAAAACAGTGCTTCATGCAAAGCCACGAAGCGAGACCTCTCTTGATTCTTCCGCTTTCAAAGTCTAGTCTTCTTTAGCGCTTTTTGCGCCCGTCAGATTCGATATCGAGTCGTTGAGTATGAAATACTTCGAGGCAGCTATCTGCTGTATGGAGTCTTTATATCCGTCCAGGCAACTGAAAGGAGCTATCTCTGTACCGCTCTTCCTGTCAATTGCGCTGCTGTTGTTGAGGATTCCGTCGCTTGACATGATAAATACCCTGTTGTTATCTATGAAGGAGCCTTCGGGGACGTAGTGAGTTAATGCGGCGAATCCCCGTGAAGCATTCAAGAGATCAACCCCGAAGAGGATCCCGTTTCTCTCAACTATTCCTATGAGATTCAGAAGAGTCGGGAAGAAGTCAATCTGACCTCCAACGGTAGAGTTAACTATTCTAAGGTCGGAACCCGGCATGTGAAAGATCAGCGGCACATTCATCGCCTGCGGAAAATCGTACTCGCTATGAAGCAGATCGGTCATGATGTCTCTGTTCTCTTTGTTAAACGGGTACAGCCCGGCGTGATCACCATAGAGGATTATCAGGGAGTTTTCGTACAGTCCCGCCTTCTCAAGACCTTCTATGAATTCGCCGAGAGCCCTGTCTGCATAATTGACAGACTGAATGTAGTTTCCAAAGAGGGTCTCTTCGTGCTCGGGAAGCAACTCGATTCTTCTTAATTCCTCGGGAATTTCATACGGATTGTGGCTCGTGAGCGTCACGATGAATGCAAAGAACGGTTCCACAATATTTTCTAGATGTTCCAGCGTTTGCCTGAACAGTGAGAAATCACTAAGTCCAAAACCAATAATCTCATCGCTGTCCATGTCCTCAAGGCTTATGAAATCGGAAAAACCTAATGACGGATAGATCTTCTCGCGATTCCAGAACCACCCGTTGTTGCCATGGAATGCAACTGTGTGGTAGCCTTCAGACTTGAGAAGCGATGGCAGACTGTAAAAACTGTTGTCTTCTCTTGTCTGATATACGGAGACTTCTCCGAGCGAATGCATTGAATTCAGAACAACAAATTCGCAATCGGAAGTATTGCCCGCTCCAACCTGTTGATATACTTCATCAAAATAGAAGGAATCGGCCGAGGCCAAACGATTTAAGTTCGGTGTAATTTCCTGACCGTTATAGGTGAAATTAACAAGGAAGTCCTGGAAGGACTCTAGTTGTATTATGATGATATTTCTGTCTTTTGCAATAGAAAAGTATTTGCCTGCTTCGGCCATCTTATTTACGTAACCTTTGTACGAGACTCTTTCGTCAACGGTTATTCCTTTGTCAACACCGGGGATTGCCTTCACCAGATCATACATGTGGTAGGCGAGCACACCGTATCTATTGAAGACAAAGTAAGACTGCAGCGCTTCAGAGGAAAAAGGTACGATCAGGCTTATCAGCATGACAATTGCTATAATGATATCCGTGTACCCTGGCTTTCTTCCTGTCCATTCTTCGACAGGAAAAGTCTTTCTTCTCAGATAGAAACCAACAGGTATCAAATCCACTATAAAAATGAAGCTTACCGGATGAAGGACGTAAATTATGCTGTCTTTTACCGCACCTACGTGTCCGACATGAACAAGTTCTTTCACTGAAGGTAGAAACCCGAAATACTGGAAGTACAAAAAATCAACGAAGAGAATACACGATATAACACAGTACAAAAGAAAGAACTTCCCTCTGAACACCACCCAGAAAAGCAGCAGAAGGAATGCCAGCCAGGAAAGCGTGCCAAGCAGGAGGGAGGCCCTTGCAAGCTCAGCAGTATAACCGTAAAATACAAGGAATTTTACGATAATCAGAACTACTATTAGCGCCGTGGCCTTTGTTGTCCATTGATAAGTTCTTTTCAAATCAATCTCATCCCAGAGTTCTCTTCTTTGTCGACGCCTTCATTATACTAACTTAAGAGCGATCATTCAATGACTTTCATTCTGGTGGCATGGGTTTGCATCACTCCGAGCTGAGAAGTTGGAAGGTGCACTAGAATGTTCGGGGAAAGGGGAATTGTGATGCCTTTTGAGAACTTTGAATCGAAATCTCTTCATTACATTACCCGAGAAATGGAAGAGTTCGAATTAGTCTTTAACGTGAATGAAGATGACGTCGTTCTTATAGATAGTAAAAGATCCGGAAAATCAGACTCCGTTCTGAGTGAGTTCTTCTCTGCGTTCAGCGACATTGGAAGACTTTCCTCAATGTTGGGAATTGAGGATCTACGGTCGATAATTTTAGCGGCAAGCAATGAAGAGAGTATTGACTTGGCGTGCTGTACCGAGGTTTTTGGAGTGCCGCGCTTTTATCTGGGTAAGGCCGAGAAGAACGGTTGTACAGTCAAGATCAGATTCGAAGAGTTAAGTCGACACCTGGCCAGCGAAGGTAGAAGAGAGTTTCTTTTTGCCGCCTTCATGAAGATCGTTCAGAACGCACCCGTTGCAGTTTCGATCAAAGACAGCTCCAGCGATTCTTTGTGGTTGAATGAAATTGCAAAGGAAGCTGGCTTCAGCACTCTAAGCCAGGAGATGTCTCCAACGAAGGAGAGTTTTGTTGAGTCGGTTCAATCCGAAGGTGAAACCAAGTATTTTAGGAGTTTCGTCATTGATCTGAAAGACAAAGACTGTGGATTCGCTAGCGTCAAGTACTCGATCGATATTAGCGAAAGCGAGAAAGTCAAGCGTGAGCTCCGGATAAGCAGAAACAAGATAAGGAGGCTTCATGAGGTAGCCCTTGAACTGTCGAAGGCAGATACGGAGGAAGAGGTGTATGATCTCTTCGTAAATGCGTCCTGCAGAATTCTAGAATTCGATGTATACAGTCTGGACATTGTGGAGGGGGAAGATCTCGTTGTTAAGAGAGTGACCAATTCAGTTCCAGATGATGGTGAGGAACGCTACAGCAAGTATGAAGGAGTTGCCGGGAGGACTCTATGGGAGGGAAAGACTCTCATCTTTCCCGATATTTCCAAAAGCCAAGAGGCAAGGCCCAGAAGTACTGATTACAGGTCCGCGCTGAGCATACCTCTTGGAAGCTTTGGAGTGTTTCAAACGATATCGACTGAGCTGGACGCGTTTGACAGCGAGGATGTTGAGCTCGCAGAATTACTGGCGGCACATGTCACGGAGGCAATAAGCAGAATTCGAAGCAGAGGAGAGATTACAAGACTCACTTATTACGACCCTCTAACTGGTGCGCTTAGCAGGTACGGGCTCGCAGAGTGTTCTGCTGCGGAAATAGAAAGATCCAATCGATTCTCCACCCCTCTCTCATTGATGATGCTTGATGTTGATGATTTCAAGGTTATAAACGATTCCCTGGGCCACATGTATGGTGACTTTATTCTTTCCTGGGTAGTAGAGTCCATCAAGATGGTTATCAGGAATTCCGATCGGGTAATCAGGTGGGGTGGAGACGAGTTCTTGATAATCCTGCCCGGAGTTGCCATGGAAGGAGCCGAGTCTATGGGCAGGAGAATTCTCGATCGACTTGAGAAAAGAAGCCTGGAAGAGGACGTTGTTACAACAGTGAGCATAGGGATTACAGAGTATCTCGGAGAAGGAGACAATATCGACGGGATGATATACCGTGCCGACCTGGCGCTTCACGCAGCAAAGAACAAGGGAAAGAATCGTCTTCAGGTCTACGAAAAGACGGCTTCTAAATAGAGGGGGCGGTTCGAACAATAGAAAAGCGACCCGACTGATCTCTTTCCAGGTACACAGTCAATTGATAGTTCTTTATCCAATGACCATCGCGATCAGGCAGGAAAGCCCATCTTGAAACATCAATATCGTAAGGCTTGAAGGAGACTGTAGCCAACAAAACAGCCGAGTCAAATGATTCCTCACGGATCTTGATGTCTTCTATTACGAAACCGGAAAGTCTTGAATCTGAGGGAAGTGATCGATTTTCATAGCTTTCAAGATGCTCGTGTAGCAAATCGCCAGCTATTTCCCTTATGTCTGCCCCACGAGACAAACCGCTTTGGGCAGAGTAGAGAGTCAAGTTCTGTCCAAAGAAAAGCACAACTCCGAGAAGAACTGCCTGCAGAAGGATGATCAAATAGATCCACCTATAATCTTCCAACACAATCATCACCTCTAAGATCCGGTTTTCAATTCATTTGCCAAGATTATACCGCATCCTGCTTGCTTACAGAAACTACTGTCACCGTTATTCTTGAGGAAGGAAATAGTCAGGCAACTGTGTTTGCTTTTCCCATTTGCCAGATGATTCCTCAAGCTTCTCATTATTCGAAGAATTTAGATCGGGTTCAAAAAGACGAGACCCTTGTCTATTGTTCGGCGACAAGGGTCTCGCACAGCCGATGGTTATTGGTATCCTTAGCTTATAGATTTCAGTACTTGCCTTGCCCAGTTTGCGCTTGCATTTGCAGCGTACTTGACACCCGAGCCAATAGGATCGTAGAAGTCGATCGCACCAACTATCTTGTTATCAGACAACTTGCTGATCATTTCCTGAAAGACAATTCCCATTAGGCCTTCATGAGTGCAAAACAGTGCTATGTTTTTGTTTGAAGGCGTAGCTTTCCTCAAAAAACTCTCCACTGGCGGAGCGTAACTCATCGCCCAAACCGGCGTCCCGAGAAAAATGAGGTCGTACTCATTCGGATCTACCGAAAAAGGTTCGAGAGACGGGATGGGATTCATGCTTACGCTTTCCCCCTCCCAAATGTATCTAACTCTCCTTCCACCTTTTTCATCCAAAGGTTTCAGCTCGAGAAGATCGGCATTCGTTTCGTTCGCTATTGACTCTGCAATCGATTTCGTGCTTTCATCATGAGAGTAGTAGACAACCAGTATCTTCTTTTCATTTTCATCAGACATTAATCAAACCTCCTATTGCCGATGATTATTATCGATTTTAATTTTCTCACAAGTTCTCGTTTTTTCCAAGAGGTTTGTAGTCTATCGTCCATTTATTTTATTCTTGGGCAAACCGCATCTCTGCATACTTTGTCTTGAAACCCATCTTCTTGTACAGAAATCTTGCGGGATTGTTCTGTTCCACATGAAGCGCTATATCGCCATTGCAAAGCGTTTTTATTTGCTCCACCAGCTTCTTCCCGATACCGGCCCCTCTAACTGTCCTGTCGACAGCAATATAGACGAGAATGTGTTCCGGTATATAGCCTTTCATCCCGGTGTCATTCACCACAGAGGCCCCAGCGATCTTTCTTCCTTGCATGGCTACCAACACAAATCCGCCTTTTCCCTTCTCATCGGAGAAGGCATAGTCCAAAGATCTTCTGATAGCCGATCTATCGTCACCGTATTCTTCCAGATGTGTGTGAAGAAATTCGACAATTCGGTCGATTCCTATTTCCTCGTTCGCCTTTTCGAAATTCTCGAATCTCTTAATCGTTGTTTTTTCAGTCTTTGTAAGCAACTTCAAAAAATCACCTCCGTTTGTGAAGTAGCTATTCGTTTGTATAACTGAATCAATTATAACACTCTCGCGTGTTAACAACTGTAAAGACCTGTTATTGGGATCTCCGATATTTGCCAATAACTGGAATGAGGCTTGACAACTTAAACTGCCATTAACATTCATTAGAATACCAGCCAGTAAGCACTGCCATCCGGTTTCCTGTCGATCAGTCTATATTCGATGAGACATCTTCTCAGAAGGACATAGTCATCATAGAATGTTTTCAGCATTTCATTGGCCTGTTCTTCACTATAGTTGAGGCCTGGTTTGAAGACTCTGGCAATCTCCCTCAAGACGATTACCTTGTCCTTCTCCTTCTTCGGGAATCTAATAAGCTCACCGTTTTCATTGAAGAATCTTGACAGGCGTTCGAGCCGCTCGGATTCTGTTACTGAATAGCGTTCATCGATCATAGTAGCATTTCTATGTACGTCGACTATTCTGTCTTCTTCGTTAACGCTTTTCTCCATCATCTGGTGGAGAACCAGGAAGATTTTTGCCTGTCTTGCTTTTTCCTTGAGCCTGAAACGATAGTTTCTTACCGTAGACTGAGTTAATCTCAGGCGTTTCGAAATCTCCTTATCGCCCACGCCTTCGTAGAAATACTGCATCATGGTCTGCTGTTGTTCCGAGAGGCCTGTGTATTTTCTATCAAGCCTCAAAAATGAGTCAAACGAAGATCTGTGGTCTACAGCAATGTGCTCCCTAACAGCTCTCTCAGCGTCCGCAAGTTTATCGCCGCCGATTCGATATATCAGTCCGTTCTCAAAAGACTTCCCGCATAAGAGACAAATATATGCCCCGTCCAGGAGCTTGTAACCGGCCTCCAGTTCTTCGATACTACTTTCCCAGAAAAGTTCAGACGATTCCATGATTCCACCTCCCAAGAGAGTATAACAAAAAGGAAGCATCCTAGCAAACATTGAGAATAAACATCTACATAAAGAGAGACAAAGGGGTGAATCGTTTACCACATGTTCGCTGAATCTCGAAACGTCATTGCAGAGCTTCTGGAATGATACCGCAGAAAAGAGAGAGTATTTCAAATCTTGAGAGTCATTACTTCTCTCTTGTAAAGAAATCTGAATCCGGCTTCTTCATACAACCTCTTTGCCGAAGTGCGATCCGAAGTAACCGATAGAAAGGCTCTGTCTTTTCCCTCTTTCTTAAGGTAATTCAGAGACTCAGCCAGAAGCGCTCTTGCAAGGCCTTTTTTCCTCCACTTTTTTACAACGAAGACTTCTTCGGTGTGAAACTTTGAACTGTCAGTATTATCCGGGTAAAGCATGACGCTTCCTGCGATATTGCCTTTTGGGTCGAGTGAGGCAAGGATAAGACCTTCATTCTTCCATTCAGGTCTACTGAAGAAATAGTGGAGATACTTGTACTCGAGAGGTGAATCAGGAAAACAGGACTGCTCTGCCAGGAGGTATTTCAGAATTTCTGGAGGCTTTCTGGGCTTCAGTTCTGACATTGTAAGACCTGAAGGAGATGGGTGCGAGCTAATTTCTCTATTCAAGTCTCTTTCCATATATTGAAAGTCTATCCAGTGAGTGAAGCCCTTTTTGGAGAAGAAATCCTTTTTTTCGCTCTCGCTGTCGGCAATTCTGACACATATTTTCGTTCCCGCTGCAGGAAAGAACTTACTGGTCGTATTTACAATCGAAGGGAGTGCAATCTCGTAAAGAAGTGACATCAAGCCATTGTCAGCTCCTTCGCCCATGATTATGTCAAGCCAAACGTGATGGAAGTGGTACTCACTGAAATTCTGCCTCGTAAGAAACCTTACGAAACCTATTACACGTCCATTGTCTACAGCGAGGAAAATATTCTTTCTTCCATTCAGCAATGGGTTCTTTAGATCTTCAACTGTGAATCTTTCCGCTAGAGGATGCTTCTTTTCATAGACACTCTGAATGCGAAGCATCTGTTCTGTGAATTCCTTTGAGTAGCCTACTATTTGCACTTCATCGCCTCCACTCGTCTTTGATCTTCATAATTTGGGACTTCTTCTATGCTGAAAACTTCGAAGTTAAGCCAAGAATCTCATTTAGTGCTTGCCAGATAACTTTAAGATAAAAGTGGCATAATATATAAATAATAGAATCTATTAGAGTCTGTCAAGTACACCACGGAAAATTCAGAGGACAGGGTGTGATGAAGTGAAAGGAAGCAGAGGCTCTAATGGATTTGTCAGTATATTGAAGCCCGGAGGTGGACCTCTCATGTTTTTTGGTAAGAAAGAAATGGCGATCATTCAGCTGTTCAATGAGCATTTGGATTTTATATCGAGAACCCTGGAAAACCTTGAAAAGGTCTTTCTTGCCAGCCAGAATGATGATTTATCTTCTGTGGAGATCTATTCGGAAGAGGTGCGAAAAATGGAGTCGGCCGCCGATGCAAAGAGACGCGAAATGGAAAACTCGATGTATCAGGGAGCGTTCCTACCAAATTTTCGTGGCGACTTTTTGGGTCTTGCGGAGTCTTTCGACAAAGTGGCGAATGAGGCGGAGAACGTGGTTGATCAGATTGTATTGCAGCATCTCGTAATACCTTCTGAGTTGAAAACAGACTTCTTGAAGCAGGTTCAGCTTGCAGCAGAGACGTTTGAGGCATCCAGGGAGGCGGCAGTAAATCTCTTCCAAGAGTTAAGCGTCGCTGAAGAAAAGATAAAGGAAACAGAACGCCTCGAGAATACTGAGGATAGTCATGAGCGGGCGCTTGTGAAGAAGATCTTCGAGATGAATCTCTCACTCGCTGAGAAAAGGCAGCTCCGTGAACTTGTTCTTTCAATTGGAGACATTGCGAATCTCTCTGAGGACTGCTCCGATCGTATGGAGATAATCGTTCTTAAGAGAAGAGTGTGATCAGAAAAAGCCTCCAACGGCCTTTATGAGCAGATAGAGGCCTAGGGAAACTAAACCGGCAATTAAAGGCGTCTGCAACCAACCAAGAGCGATGTTTCGAAGAATCTTGTAATTGATGTTTCTTGAACCTCTTGCCAGCCCGGCACCAATTACCGCGCCGACTATTGCCTGAGAAATTGAAACTGGAACTCCGATTATTGCAAAGACCCACACAGTCATCGCATGGGACAGCATCGCTATAACTGCTGAGAAATGATCAAGCAGGGTAATCTGCTTTCCAACGGTGAACATCACCCTCTTGCTAAAAGTCAGGGCACCAAGTGCTATACTTAATCCTCCCACTAGCGCAGCGATTTCATAGGGAATTATGCCGGCGTACGGGCCGGTGACATTAGCGACGTTGTTTGCGCCAAGAGCATACGAGCCGTAGGCACCTATTAACAATGCTCCAATCTTCAGTGAAAGATCCTGAGCCTGAATGGTCTTTATTCTTCTGAATAATACTGCAAAGATTTTGTACAGAAAGAAGGAACCGATTGCGGCTCCAATTGGTGTTGTTATCCAGCAGATCACAACTTTCGTAAGTACAGACCAATCCACTGTGGAGTTAAGTATTCCGATTCCCAGAATCGCCCCCATCATTGCCTGAGATGAAGAAGATGGGATTCCCAAATAAGTCATTAACGTCATCGAGATCGCCGCGCCAATGGTGCTTACGGTAGCAGTGAGGAGCGTCTGGCTGCTGACGCTGGAAACAGTCTCAAGACCCCTGGAACCTTCGAGAAGCGAACCGATAACTATGAAGACAGCAGAGAGTACCACCGCAACGCGGTATTTTACTAGGCCCGAAGTAACGGCCGTACCATAAACATTTGCAGCGTCATTGGCACCCAACGCTCGGCCGAAAACAATGGCCGGAATTATCGCAAAGAACATATTGACCTCCATTGGGAGAAAGAAAAGTTGATAGATTATATCACGGTATTACATAGATTCGAAGCCATCTTTGGGATGTTGGGCAGAAAGAGATGAAGGCAGCAGAAACTGAAGAGAAATCCATTGGAGAGTCGGCGGAAATCAGAACTCGATGAATAAGATCTCGGGAGGACTTGCCAGTCTTCCCGGAAACCATCCTCCGACTCCCCTAGTCACGAAGATCTTTGTTCCGTCGGTTTCGTAGAGACCTCTGAAGTAGTCTCCGCTGAATCCCCTCGAAGTCTTCAGTATGGTTTCGGTCAACCAGGGTATAAAGAACTGGCCTCCATGTGTATGTCCAGCCAGCACCAGGTCATAATCCTCTAGAATGTCCATGTGTTCTTCAAGCAGATTTGGCGCGTGTACCATCAGTATCTTCAGATCGTAATTGTCTTCGGGCAGGAATCTTGTCCATGAAAAGTAATGGTGAGACGGAGTACCCGTCAATCCCAGTTTCTTGTCTGCAATCTGGATTACTGCTGAACGGGTGTGGACCACGTTTATTCCCAGTTCCTCATAGATCTTCTCCATTACGTCTGTTTCCGATTCTTCCCAGTTACCGTACACGGCAAATACTGGCGCTATTCTGGCAAGTTCGGAGAAGTAACTTTTCATATACTCCATATCTGTGTAAGGAGACAAAACATCGCCCCCAAAAAGAATCAAATCCACACCTTCTTCAACGAGCCTTTCAAGGAGATGCGTGTGAATGGGCTTCTTAGTCCAGATATGAATATCGGCAAAAAAGGCGATTTTCGCCGAAGGTTCTTCCGAGAACGTAAGCCTTTCGATCGTCAAGATGTTTGGTTCTATCAAGAATACGTAGGCGATTATACCGACGACAATCAACCAGATCTTCCAATGCTTCAAAAAACCATTCCCTCAGAAAGTTGTGTCATACGAACCGATTCTACATGATTATTCAGTAGTCGGTTCAGGCAATCATTAAAATAAGCGTGATTTCTTCTTTACAAGCACCCTACCTTTCCATTTCGTAGCTCCACAAAGGTGAACAATTATCGAATGGAATCCGATAATTGATGAGATGAGTGTGATTAGTGGATATAGAAAAATCACCAGAGGCCTGAGTGAAAACTTTGCGCTGGCGAGAACCCACATGCCGAATGAGAGTGACAGGCTAATCAGAGACAGGATTCCTGCAGACTCTGGAATGGCAACTCCAAAGATGAAAAGTAAGGCTACTATGAGAGGAAAGAAATCTAAAGTTAGCATCCAACTCCAAACAAAGGCCGCGGGAATTATTCTGTAGTCAAAGAGTGAGAAGTAGTTCTTGAGAAACCCCAAATATGCAGCTTTGAATCCATCATACATTTTGCACTCTACAAGATCGGAAGCATCGTACAATCTCCACTTCATCCTTGCCTTTCTTATTAGCCTGCCTAGAGAGATATCATCCACTCCATGGTCCTTCACGGCCTCATGACCTCCGATTGAGAGATAGGATTGCTTTCTGAACATCATGAACTGACCGCTTGTTACCGCGAGTGATCTGAATTTCTTCCCATAAGCGATTACGAGTGGAAAGATAGAGAAGACACTGTGAATCATAAATGGTATCGTAATCAATTCACCCAGCGTGTCAGTCCTCTCCTTGACAACAGCCGTCAAAAGATCCGTTTTTTCTCTAATCATTACGCTTACAGCGTGTGAGATTGTGGGGGAAGAGTGAACGGTATCGGCATCCGTAAAAAGCAGGATCTCTCCCTTCGCTTCGCTTGCAAGCTGGTGGCATGCCCAGTGCTTCCCGAGCCATCCTTCGGGCAAAGCTTCTCCCTTAATTATTCTGAGGTTGCTAAACTCGTTTGTCATAGATTCAAGGATTTGTAGTGTTGCATCGGATGAGCTATCGTCGAGGACGATTAGTTCGAGATTGCGGTAATCTTGATTCAGAAGGGAGTAAACGCACTTCGAGATGTTTTTCTCTTCGTTTCTGGCAGGAATCAGTATGGAAACCAGAGGGCCGTTTGGAATCCCTTCGAAACGGCTGAGCTTCTTCATCAGTATCGCATTAGAGACTGAAACTGCAAACATGATTCCCAGGAATAGGGCAACTGATATTGACTGAAAGAGGAGAGAGGTCATCTAATCTTCCTTCGAAGCTTGAGTGCAATGGGAAAAGCAAGTTGGTCCCTGTGTTTGAAAGCAAGAACTGAAGTGTTAAACGCCCATATAGAGATAGCGAGAGAGTCCATTTTAATAATTAGAAATATCAGGAGACCGAACATGCTCAGAATTACCTTCCAACCATCGGTCCTGGGACTTATGACGAACGAGAACAACAACATGGATGCTCCCATTATTGAAGGTCCAACCCATTGAGTTAAGCCAGACCAGATACCGAAAGAGACCGCTACGGCCTTACCTCCATTCATTCGCAGAAATGGTGAAAAAGCGTGACCCAGGACCGGAGAGACTGCGACGGATACTATCTCCCAGCCGGAAATTCCTCCAATTGAAAGGGCTATTAACACGGGAAGATATCCCTTGAAATAGTCGAGAGCCATTGCAAAAAGCCCGAGCAAGAGCCCTGCTCCTCTTATCACGTTAGTAGATCCCGGGTTGCCGTCGCCAATTTTCGAGATCTTCTGACGAGTCTTCTTCTCGTATATTATTTTGGAGTACATTATGGAGCCAGAAAAAAAGCCGATGAGAGTCCACAGGATGAACATTTAGCCCTCCCCTTCGGGATTGAGAAAATCACTTTCTCCATTCTCTTGACGCCTGATATGGTTGGCGAAGGAGACATTTCTCCGCTATTGCCAGTCCGGACTCTTCGCCAGGTATAGTTCTCAATGACAGCCTTTCATTTCTGCAAATGACCTACGAAGCAGTGAGCAGACTGTCTGTTGCGCCAGTCAGATTCTGCTATGTCAAGTGCTCGCTTTACCGGTACGTTGCTGCTCATGTAAGAATTATACATAGTTGATTCAATAACGCTCTTTTCTTTAGAACAACTGGCTGGATGTCTGCAAGACCTCACGTAGATGATAAAATCTCATCGAAATCTGAAAGGATGATGAAGATGAAAAGAGTTCTGTCTGTGTTTTTCCTTCTACTCTCGTTAGCACTGCCAATTTTCGCTCAGAGCCTGGAAGATCTATCTGCGGAGGAGTGGAGACACGACATCAGGTTTCTCGAAGAGAGACTGTCGAGAACTCACCCTAATCCCTATTTCAAGACGGACGAGGGTACGTTCAGACAGCTTCTGCGAAGTCTGGAACGCGATCTGGAGGACCTGTCGTCGAGCGAGATCTACACAAGGCTTACAGAGATCGTCGCATCGATTGGAGACGGCCACACTGCGATCTATCCCGATAGCAGGCTTGCCGTGTATCCGATTTACACTTACTGGTTTACCGATGGGCTTTATGTAGTTGCCACAGCTGAAAGTGAAAAGCACCTGCTGAACTGCAGAGTAGTTGAGATTGGGGGCATGGAAGTCGATGACGCTCTGGAAAGGTTGAAGAAGGTTGTATCATATGACAATGAGTGGGGATTCCTTCATTCTCACTCTGACTACTTGAATAAAGAAGAGATTATGAAGGGTCTTGGAATAGCTGATATGGATGGAGATCTTCTTCTTAAGGTCGAAAAGGAAGGAGAGATAATTGAAGCCTCCGTAAAGCCTCAAAGAGAAGGATTCCATTGGATACAGAAGAGAGCGGATGAGATTGACAGAACCTATCAAGGAAGGAAGTACTGGTATCAGTATTACCCCGATTCAGGAGTCCTCCACTTTCATTATGCTTCATGTGGTTCGGAAAGAGGAAACCCGTTCATATTGTTTAATTGGAAAATGTTTCTATTCACCTGGACCAACCCAGTAAGCAAATTCGTCCTTGATCTCAGGGGAAATGGAGGAGGCAGCTCAGTTGTTCTGGAACCTTTCATTCTGAGAATGATGATAGATTGGAGATTGAACAGAACTGGAAAGCTCTTTGTTCTAATCGATCGCGGAACCTTCTCTTCGGCAGTTCTCAATGCCATTTCCATGAGAAAACGCACAAACGCGGTCTTTGTGGGTGAACCGACCGGTGGCAGTCCGAGACATTATGGTGAAGTGAAGAGATTTCAGCTGCCCAACTCGGGAATTGCCGTAAGTTGTTCAACCACTTATTGGAAGACCACATCCGATACATCGGAAGCTTTTATGCCGGATATATTGACAGTGAGATCCTTCCAGGACTACTATGAAATGCGAGATCTTGCTTTTGAAGCCGTTATGGCCTATGGATCGGAAGGGGAGGAATAGATGTTAACTCTGTTTAAGAACGTTGAAGTATTTGCTCCGGAACCTCTCGGAAGGAAAGACATTCTGATTTCTGGAGAGAGAATTGTCGAAATCGATGAAGGGATAGACGAATCGGCAGTTAGGTCACTCAATGGAGAGATATTCGACTTTAGCGAGTCGTATGCGGTTCCCGGATTTGTTGACGGACACGTCCATCTAATTGGTGGAGGAGGAGAGGGAGGCTTTTCATCAAGAACTGCTGAAGGTTCTTCACAGCAATTCGCCGAAGTCGGAACCACGACGGTTGTAGGAATGTTGGGCACCGATGGTGTTACCAGAGATCATGCTTCGCTGCTTGCAAAGGTTAGGGACTTCCGAAACTCCGGGATAGATTCTTACATGCTGACAGGCTCTTACAGATACCCTTTGAAGACGCTTACGGGGGATCTCATGAGGGATATCGTGTTCATTCCCGAGATAATCGGTGTGGGCGAGGTGGCCGTCTCTGATCATAGAAGCAGCAACCTTAGTTCCACAGAGCTTCAGAGATTTGCAATGGATGCGCGTGTGGCCGGCATGCTTTCTGGCAAGGCTGGAGTGACCGTCCTTCATCTTGGAGATGGTCAAGAGAAACTTAAGCCTCTTTATGAAGCAGTTGCCGACGGAACTCTCAATCCACGACAGATTATCCCTACGCATATCTGCCGATCGGAGGGACTCTTAAATCAGGGCATCGATTGGGTGAGCAAAAAGGGCGGATATATTGACATCACTGCTGATGAACACAGCACGCACCTGGTTCTAAAAGACATGTACAGCAAGAAGATAAGATTCGACAGGATCTGTGTCTCTTCTGACGGTCTCGGTTCTCTTCCCAGATTCGATGCTGAAAAGAATCTGGTCGGGATAAGGTCGGCACCGGTCGATACTCTTTTGAAGACCTTCACAAGTTTGGTCAGAGAGAGAGGGCTTTTGATACATGAAGCTCTGAAGCCTTTTACGGCAAATCCGGCCGCATTCTATCATTTGCAGAGAAACGGGATTGGACTTCTCAAGAGGGGGGGCTCTGCAAACATCTTATTCATTGATCGGGATTTCCAGATAGTCGAAGTAATTTCCAGCGGAAGATCAACTTTGGAAAATAGGGGATGATTGGTGTGAAACTCTGTGCGGTATATTACAGTAGATCTGGTTCGACAGAGAAGATTGCTGCGAACTTTGCCGATTCTATTGGTGCAAAGCTTTTCAAACTAGAAGATGAAAAGCCAGGGAAATCGATATCCGGGTTCTCCGCGCTGCTTGGCCTGGGAAGTCCATTGAAAGAACCTCTTCCAGATGTCGGCGGTTTCGAGTTCTTGGTGCTGCTAACTCCGATTTTCGCCTGGCATCCTTCACCTCAGATGAATACATTTGTCAAGAAGGCCGATCTGAAAGGCAAGAGTTTGTTCCTGGTGGGTGTAGGAGCCGGTGAGACAAATGAGAAAGCCCTAAAGAGGTTCTCCGCAAAAGTTGAGAAGGCTGGCGCGAATGTTGTCGGCACGAAGAACTTCAAAGGATTACAGATGAAACAGGATTTGAAGGAGGTCAAGTCGAATCTTATAGAAAGCGGGAAGCAATTGGCCGGAATCATCGAAAGACTAGTCCAATAGATCTAGTAGAGATGTTCGAAGAGAATTTTCGTGCCAATCGAGATCAACACGATCCCTCCGACTGCTTCCATCAACTTACCGAATTTCTGACCTAGTCTCTGTCCGCCCTTTATACCAAGAGCGGAGAGCATTGCCGTTATAAATCCCGTCATAACAGCAGTAAGGATGATTCGTTTTCCAAGAAATGCATATGCGCTCCCCACAGCTAGTGCATCTATAGAAGTAGCTACTGAAAGGAGGATAAGTGTAAGGCCTCTAGTTCGATCCTTGCATGAGACCTCTTCTTTTCTGTCCAAAGATTCGAGCAGCATCTTTCCGCCGATAATTCCAAGAAGAATGAAGGCAATCCAGTGATCGAAATCCATTATGTAGTTTCGAAAACTTGCTGCGAGGAAGTATCCGATGATCGGCATTCCAAACTGGAAGAATCCGAAATGGAATGCAACCCTGAAAACATGTCTGCGGGTTACATCCTCCAGAGAGATTCCAGTACATATTGAAACGGCGAACGCGTCCAGTGCTAGACCGGTTGCTACGAGCAGGTTCTCCATCCACAGCTCCTGGTGTGAGATACCTAGATAGTAACACATCAAGCTGTAGAAAATCCTTGACATAAGCAGAATCTAACACGACTGACCCTCTAAATCGTTGCGAAACCGCTTCGATTATGGTGTTACATCCACTTCACGGGACTTGAATCAGAGGTTCTCTGGAGATCGTTAAGGAGTAATCTCCTCCGCCGTAATTTCTTATGACCTTCAGATACCACAATCCCCCTTCACTCGTAACTGAATAACTGATGGTTTGCTCACCGCTGTAGTTGTTTGAGTAAGCAACTTGATTGCCGTTCGCGTTGTAAAGGTACAAGTAGAACCTTCCGTCGGAAGTATTCAGAACAATATTTAGAACGCCTGAGGGCAGGGAGGTCAGTGCATACCAGTCACTGTCATCTTTGCTGAGAAGGTAGCCGGTGTAAGTTGCAGCGAACTGTGTGACAAACGGCAGCGGAGTAGATTCCGAAAGAGCATCGCCCGCGTCGCCACCCGAACTCGCATCGTCCTGCTGGAGCTTCTGAACGCTGAATGAATAATCGCCTTCCCCTGAACTCCTCGAGACTCTTATATAATGGTTTCCCGTGTTCTTTGTGCAGAAAATAATGCTGCCGGCTTCTGTGCCGACTGTTATGCTGTTTGCCATTGTCAGACTGTCTCTTGAGGAGTATCTCAGTGACAGGTTGTAGGTCAGCCCTCCCGCTGGATAGGACTCTACGGTTATGATTTCGCCGGAAACCGCAGAGAAGACGAACCAGTCTTCGTTGTCAGCCAGTTTGAGTGTTCCGGATACACCGCCCATAGTGATCTGTGTTCCATCCTCAGGAGTCTCGCCAGCGTCTTCTCCGGAGTCAGCATCGTTTTGATCGCTTACCACAACGTCCAGTTCGTACAAGCCCTCTCCGGAGGACCTTGAAACTCTTACGTAGATGGGACCGGTGTAGTCTGTGCAGTAGTCTATTAACGCCGGCGAGTCCTTGCTGCAGGAAGAGCCGCCAAGTACGTTTCCGTTCTCTTTTTTGAATGAGACGTGGAATCTGCCATCACTATCTGTAGAAAGGTGAACAATAATTATCTGACCCTTCGTCACGTCAACTGAATAAAAATCTGTATTGTCGCTGTTCTTAAGTTCTCCGGAGATTGCTCCGGGTTGGATCGCTATCGAGCTTTCAATTTGCTCTCCGGCATCCTCACCAGAACCTGCATCGTCTTGATCTCTAACTGAGACGTCCAGTTCATACAAGCCCTCTCCGGATGACCTTGAAGCCCTTACATAGATGGGACCGGTGTAGTCTGTGCAGTAGTCTATTAACCCCGGCGAGCCCTTGCTGCACGAAGAGCTGCCAAGTATGCTTCCGTTCTCTTTTTTGAATGAGACGTAAAATCTGCCATCACTCTCTGTAGATAGCCGAGCATGAATTATCTGACCCTTTTCAATCTCTACTGCATACATATCTTCATTGTCATCGAGTTTTAGAAGGCCCGTATATTGGCCAGGAGACAACGGAACCGAAGTGGATGTCGCATCTCCGGCGTCGGTCTGACTTCCTGAGTCATTCTGGTTCGATACTGTTGATGTGAGATTGTAAGTACCTGTTCCCGAAGAACGATATACGCGGACGAACCACTCTCCAGCAACTCCTGCTACATGATCAACATATACTATCTCTCCCGAACCAGAGGCCGACTCCCTGGTTATGCCACTCGGATTTTTCAGCTGAAGTACAAACCTTGCATCTTCAGGCACCTGGAGGGAGAGATCGATAATCTGACCGCGATCTACCGAAAACTTGTACCAGCTCTCCGGAGACTTCTGAGAAAGCTCTCCTGAAACGGATCGAGAACTCCATAGATGAATCGCATTCTGCATATTCTCGCCGCTCTGCAAATCGGACGTCTCTCGAGAAGAAAGATGCATAACATACTCAGCCATATCGGATTGATTTGCAGGCATGATGCCGATATAAAGTTTACCCTGAAGAGAATCGACATATTGCCTTTCCAGCCGATTGTCTAGCTCCACAGATTCGAATATGCTTCCATCTGAACTCATGAGTTTTACAATCAACGGAGAACGGTCAGAAGAGGAAACCTGGAGAGACATGTCGGCGATCTCGCTCCCGTCAATGAAATACCAGTCTCCGTATTCATTTTTGATGCTGGAGTCTATACTTTCAGGTGGTGAGATTTCAATGGGTTCTGCGAACGAAAAGCAGATCTTCGAAAAACCTGCCGATGTAAACTCTCCAATTGTTATGCTTTCCACCAGCTCAAATAATCTGCCCCTGTGATAAGCAGCCTGATCTCCAAGAGAGCGAAAGACTCTGACTAAGCCTTCCGCTTCTCTTAGCGGCGCCACACCCGGTCTCTTAAACAGAATACCGTAGGAGTTGATGAAGTCCTGCAATGAACCGGGGCTCCCGGCAATCTCTACTTCATATTCTAGAACAATGGTCTCATCCGAAAGTGTGTAGTTATGGTTCTGTGTTTTTAGCGTACGTGTTCTGATGGAAGATGAATAGCACTGAACATTTGATGATGATTCCTTATCTGAACCGCGGTAGGTTGTGTCGAGAATAGAAGAGGTGAGACGCCCGCCTGACGGTACTATCCTCAAATACCTTGCTGAACTTTCGACAGCCACACTTGCAGGAGAAGAATGCAGAGAGCCTGCTGAGGTCCAGTTGAAACCATCCATGCTAATCAAAATCGCTACTCCCGAGAAGCTGCTCCTCTGATTTTCTTTGGGATTGAAGGGATTTTCTTGTATGATGTCTCGGCCACTGAATGTACATGAGATGGTTTCAACGTGTAAGATCTCACCCAGATCGTAGTTATGCATTACACCGTCGGCAGCTTCAAAATCGAGGATATCGTCTTCAGAATTCATCTGAATAACCAGTTCTCTCACTTCGAGAGAGAATGAATCGCTGGCCGTTGCTCCCATAGTGTCTCGTACTGAAAGCACAGGATTGCAGATCCCGTATTCAGCGTAAACGTGAGTCAGTCCTTCTTCTGAAATTTCCCTCCATTCAGTGGATGTTCCGTCTCCGAAATCCCACTTATACTGAGTCAGAGAGTCGCCTTCATCAGGATCGTATGATTCCCCGACCGTGAAACTTACAGGGTAGTATGCTCCTGATTCTTTGTCAGGGCCTGCGTCTGCAACTGGAGGAGCGTTCACGAAATTCACTGTCACAGTCACCGTGTCGCTGGCACTTGCTCCTAGAATGTCGGTTACAGCTAGCGTGAACACGTAAAGCTCCTCGGTTCCCCAGGGGACGTCCGGAGCAATGAACGACAAGGTGGGTTCAGATCTGTTGTCTGCTTCTATACCTTCAGGCAAGATCCATGTGTAAGCAAGTTGGTCGCCAAAATCAGGGTCCTCTGATGCGCTGCCGTCAATCGTTACGGTCGATCCTTCTTCAACAGATTGGTCGGAGCCGGCGATGGCTGTGGGAGGATAGTTGATGTCCAAAGAGATGAAAGAAGCGGTTGCACTCGAAGTCAATGAACCGCCATCCCTGACCACCAGTGTCACTGTGTAGACTGTGTTCTCTCCTGGAAGCTGTTCCGGTGCGATCAATGTAACTTGTGAAACTCCTGCATTTTCGAAAGAAAATGAGGGGGTTACTGACCATGAGTAGATCAGCTGATCACCGTCAGGATCAGAAGATGCCGAACCGTCGAACTCTACTTCCGAACCCTCTGAAAAGCTTCCCGCTTGGACGGGACTCACAGATGCAACTGGCGGTCTGTTGACATTGTTTACCACAACGGTGAACTGATCGACTATGCTCCCTCCCCGTCCATCTGAGACTGAGAATTCCACAGTGTAAGAACCGGATTCAGTAAAGTTTGGGGAGAAGATAAAGACCCCGTTTGTGATCTCACCAGGTCCGGATGTCTTTGTTAGGGTAATAGTATCTCCGTCGGGATCGCTTACATAAGAATTCAAATCAACTGTCAGTGTTGATCCCTCATCTACGATTTGATCTATCATATTACTTGAGGGTTGTTTATTTACATCTAGTACCGTAACAGTAATTGTGTCGCTCGAACTACACCCTCTTCCGTCACTGACTTCCAGTTTGAACTCTAGCTGGCTTTCAGAGTCTTTCGGGAGCTCCGGAGCAGTGAAAGTGGCTACTCTGGCGTTCGGATTTTGAACTTGAACTGAAGCTCCCGATATCTGTGCCCATGTATAGGAAAGCGAATCCGAGTCGGGATCGGAGGAACTGATCCCGTCTAGCGAGACGACCGCACCTTCATTAACGGAAAAGTCGGCTCCTGCAACTGCTGTTGGCGATTGGTTCCAGTCCAGAAGATCTCCAATTTCCGGAATCAAGTCTTTCTCCAAAGTGTTACCGATTTCTATGGTGACAGATCCAATGTCTCCTATTATGCTCTTCAACCATCCTGCTATATCAATTCCTGCTGCGGCAGATAGCCTGGCCATCAGGACGGGCTCTAGCCCTTCACTAACGCTAACCTTAAGTCCGGCTTCCAAAGACGGGATAACCCCTATATATGGGCCTGCTATATCGTAAAGCAACGCATGTGCACCCACTTCGAGTTTCCCGGTAGCGGTTGCGCCGGCTTCAGCGTCAATTTCGAGTGGTTTAATTGTATAGAAGGGATCGAACTCAACGATATCTGACCAACCATCGGAGTATCTGGCTCCGGCCTTCAGATTTACTCCGACGACCACTCCAGTTTCGGCTGTAAGCTTTCCGTATGCTTTGGCTTCAGTTTTCAATTCTCCATACAAAACTATGTTGATGTATACGGGGACCACTCCAATTGAAAAGGCTATTTTTGCAACGGGATAGCTCTTGGATAGGAGTGTCTTTTCTATCTCGGCGAAGGTGAGTTCGGCTTCAAACTCGACCGTGAGTTCGAGCTGTGGAGAAGCATCGATCCAGGCTTCAAAGTAATCCAGTTCCCACGAGCTGTCCCACCAGTCCCAGTAGAAATCGATATCCCATGCGATGTGAGCGTTAAGAGGAGCCGATGGTTTTACAGTGAGACCAATCGTACAGGCCGGCGTTGCACTGCTTGTTGTTCCACCTAACGGAATCTCTACTTCTGCCGACAGTTCAAGCCCGGAGAAATTCTGATAGAAATTGCCTGCCCAGTCGTCGGGACCGGGTTCCTTACAAAGTGAGTTGTAAAGAGAAGCTCTCCTTTCGGGAATGCGGTATTTTGCATCGAATCTGGCGTAGTTGTATAGAGACATGATGAACGCGCCTCTATGATCAAGAAACTCACGGGGTCTTGAAAGCGAAATATGGAGTTGTTCAGTCAAGACCAGCATGTTGTCCAATACAGCAAGTGAAGCCGACATAACTGAGCCGCCGCCGAAATCAACAAGCCAGTCCATTCGATCGAGTTCATCCTCGTTGATAATTTCGGCGCCTTCGGGCAGGACAATTCTGGTAATCTTCCTATGATCTATTACACCGTCACTAGACTGTCCCTGGAATTCTTTGCTGGGTTTTTCGAGAGCTTCCAGGAACATCGTCTGAAACATCATTTGCGAGAAGATGAATTCGAAGTATTCCTCCATCAATTTCTCGCTGGGTCCCGTCTCTATTATCCAGAGATCATCGTCGGATCCATGGATCGAGAATGAGTTTATATGTCCTTCCAGAGATCTGGAAAATGAATCTCCTTCGGGATCCCGCTGAGCCGAATCCCAGACCGCCTCACCCGGAAAAAGAAACTTCAGTTCCGTTGATGCCTGCGAAAAGAAGTCTCGTTCTTCCCCGGATTTTTCGATGTATTCCCAGTGAATTCTGTAGAGAGACGCAAGGGCTGAAGAGGGAACGGATTCTACTCTCGATATTCGAGCATTTCCGCTAATGTCAATTACTATTGTTTCTTCTCTTTCATACTCCATGGAAATCGCGCTGCAAGTTACAAGAAGGATAAACAGAGCAATCAACAATCGTCGCATATCCAGCCCTCCCAATCCATTGTCAAGGGAGTGGTTTTGATTGAGGCGGCAAGGGCAATTGATGCGATAGGAAACTCGCAGTGAGAAGTCGACTCCCTTACGTTCTAATTATATGCTTTTGAGGTCCCAGCACAATGCCACACAGACAATTCAGCTGGAACGGGCCTTGGTAATCCGTTCACTTTGGTGAAGTTCTCGCGCAACCATTTCACTCATCATTTATGCCAATAGTTGAAGCTGCTTGGAGCGAAAAGCCTCGTCTGCGTGAGAAATCGCTAAAAACTGAGGGTGTTATCATTGAAGAGGGAATACATTGTGGTTCGGAGGGTCGTAAGAATGGAACTCATCTACGGAACAAGAAACCGGGCTAAAGTGATGAGCATGAAGAAGATGCTTTCTGGATTGGATGTGCAGTTAAGAGATTTGTGTTCATTCGAGTATCTTCCGGTCGTCGAAGAGATCGGATCAAGTCCGCTCGACAATGCTCGAGCGAAGGCGGAAACTTATTATCGCTTCACCGGCAGACCAATATTTGCTTGTGATTCCGGGCTTTTCATTGAAGGACTTGATTCTGAACTTCAACCGGGAGTGAAGATCAAAAGGCTGGGTGACAAGGTTATGAATGACGAGGAGATGATCAATCACTACGGAGAACTCTCAGCTGAACTCGGAGGGCGGGCAATGGCTCATTATAGGAACGCAATCTTTCTTATCTTGAGCGACGATCAAAAACGCTGGCTGATGGATGACACGATTGAAGAGACGTTTTATCTTGTGAGTAGCCCGCACCCGGCAAGAGTTGGAGGTTTTCCTCTAAATTCGCTCTCTGTAGATATTCAGTCAGGTAAGTACTTCGCTGATCTCAACGACGAAGAAAGATCCAGTGCTTATCATTGCCGTAATGGCTTCAGGGATTTCTTCAACGAAGTAATTCGTTCACTTAAAGATGAGAATTCTTGAACAGTAATCTCTTAATCCCGTAGTTCTAGGTTATTTCAATAAACGTTAAGGTATTGAGGGGAGGACGAAATGGCTTACAAAACAGTTAATGGAACTCGACTTTATTATGAGATCCGGGGGAACGAAGAAGGGGAAAAAACAGTAGCCTTTTTCAATGGAGTTATGGCTTCTGCAAACAGCTGGTCGCTTCAGACGGGGGTCTTTGAGAGATTCGGGTACAAGATTCTCCTTCACGATTTCAAGGGCCAGCTTCTCTCAGAAAAACCTGAGGGTCCCTACACTTTCGAAGAACATGCTCAAGAAGCCAATCTTCTCATGAAGGAGCTTGGTATCGATGAAGTACACATAATCGGTACTTCTTACGGCGGGGAAGTTGCCCTAAGGTTTGCGATAGATTTCCCCGAGATTGTGAAGTCAATATCTATTATTGACTCGGTAAGTGAACTCGATGAGGTACTGAAGCTCTTCATTCGCAACTGGAAAGAAGCGGCTGATTTGGGTGATGCCGAGAAATTCTACTGGAATATGGTGCCGACGATCTACAACAATTCCTTCATCAAGAGCAATATAAAGATGCTTGAAGAGCGGGCAGATGCTCTGAAAAAGGTCTCAAAGGACTACTTCAAGGGCCAGGTGGCTTTGTATGATACATTCTTGAGCGACGTATACATGACTGATTTGCTTGGAAGAATCAACTGCCCGACGCTGCTGGTCTGTGGCGAACAAGATATCTTGAAGCCCAGGAAGTTCTCGCAAATAATGGCGGACAGAATTCAGAGATCGGAATTTGCGGTGATTCCCGATTGTGGTCACGTGACTATATTCGAAAAGCCGGACATTTTGAACAGCCTGCTTCTAGGTTTTGTTATGAAGAACTCCGGGTTCTAAAACTGTCGGCTCCAGTTTTTTGGTTTTTGCCTAAAGGCTCCTCCTTCTCGAGTGAAGCTTGAAAAGCTCCATGATCATTAGCAGGGGAGTGGCACATGCAAGTGCTACGAGCCACTGAGAAAAAGAAACTGGAGCGATTCCCAGTAGATTCTGAAAGAGAGCAGTGTTCATAGCGATCAGGTGAAGCCCGTGAGCAGCAAAGACTCCGAGAACCAGGATGTAGTTTCTGCTAATTGGCATCTTGAAGGCCGAGACGGTCTCAGATCTGCAGTTAAAGACATGGACGTTCTGCATCAACACAAAGAGCAGAAGAAGTATGTTTCTTGAGGAGTTCTGTTCACCGCCTGATGAAAGCAGTACCATCCATGCTGCGAACCCTACAAGACCCATTGTGAATCCCGAGAGCAATGTTTCCCGTATCATCAGTTTGTCGAAAATCCCTTGATCTGTTTTCCTTGGAGGGTTTTTCATAACACCCGGTTCGCCCTTTTCGAATGCAAGTGCAACATCTTGTATTCCGTTAGTAACTAGGTTGAGCCAGAGAATCTGAACTGCAGCGAGCGGAAGGGGCACATTGAAGATTACAGCAAGAACAAACAGCAAAAGTTCGGCGGCTCCTGTGGAAATAAGCAGATAGATCACTTTGCGCACATTTGCGAATGCAAATCGGCCCTCTTCTATTCCCGAGACTATTGAAGCAAAGTTGTCGTCAGTGATTATGATCGAACCGGTATCCTTCGCGACATCCGACCCGGACCCCATTGCCACACCAATGTTTGCCCTCTGCAGTGCAGGAGCATCATTCACTCCGTCGCCCGTAACGGCTACATAATGTCCCTCTCTCTTTAACGCCTCAACGATGTGAAGCTTCTGGACCGGAGAGACTCTGGCAAAGACAGTAGAACGAAGGCATAGGTCAGTGAACTCCTTACCTTCATGGTCGCCAGCGTTCTCCAGATCCTTACCTGTAACGACTTCGTCGTTTCCTTCGATGATTCTAAGTTCTTCTGCAATTGCTTTTGCCGTGGACGGATGATCTCCGGTTATCATAATGACCCTGACTCCCGCCTTCTGACTTTCTTTCACTGCATCTTTGACTTCGGGTCTCAATGGATCAATGAATCCAACAAGTCCCGCGAACACGAGGTCATCCATCTTCTCGATCTCAGTATTTTCTCCGTTGACCTCTGCAAAGGCAAAGGCAAGAACTCTATATCCGTCTTCGGCTATCGATAGTGCTTGATCTTCTACCGACTTATGTTCCAATTCACCTTTGCTGCCGTCATCGTTCAGTGCCGACCTGCATCTGGAGAGGACCGTTTCGGTAGCTCCTTTCATGGCAAAGATCTTTTTTTCTTGTTCTGCGAATAGGACAGCGGAACACCTGTTCTCCGACTCGTAAGGAATCTCTTTGAGAATATCAATCTCTTCACGAAGTTTCTCTGGTGAAAGGCCAGACTTGTGTGCCATTGCAAGAAGAGCAACGTCCATAGAATCTCCGCTTTGGTGCCATTGCCCGCCCTTCTTCTCCAGCACACCTTCATTGGCAACAACGGATATTTTCATGAGCTGTTTTAGACCGTTCGGGAATTCATCCTTCACTCCCCGAAGCTCACCCTCGCCGTTGTAACCCTCGCCGGTAATTTCGTATTCTTTTCCGGAAGGGAGTCTCACCAATCTTGCTGTTTGCTGATTAACCGTTAGCGTGCCGGTTTTGTCGCTTGCGATGACTGTGCAACTTCCCAGGCTCTCAACCGCTTCCAGTTTCCTAACAATCACGTTTCTTTTTGCCATCCTGCTCGTCGCGACGGATAAGGAAACAGTCAAAGCAACGGGCAGTCCCTCGGGTATGGCAGAAACAGAAAGCGCCACGGCGAGAAAGAAAACGTCAGAGAGAGAGTAACCCTGAAGAAGTCTGATAAGAGCGAATCCTGCTGCTGCGAATAGTACTATATAGGCGATCCTTCGTGTGAATCTCTCCATTCTTATCACTAGGGGCGCTTTCCCTTGCTCGGCGCCGGTAACTACCTCTGCTATCTTCCCAATTTCAGTGCTTCTGCCTGTCGCAATTACCACACCTCTTGCTCTACCTGTTATTACTGTAGAACCGGCAAAAGCCAAGTTCTTTCGATCACCTATCTCAAGATCTTCATCAAGTTGATTCGCGCTTTTCTCGACTGTAGTAGATTCGCCTGTGAGAAATGATTCGTCGCAAGAGAGATTGTTCGTCTCAATCAATCTGATGTCGGCAGACAGCCTATCTCCAGATTCGGCAAGAATGATGTCTCCAGGCACCAATTCCTTCGAGTTCACCGTTCTCGTCTCCCCGTTGCGTATAACTCTTGATTCTTCTTTCATGATGTTCAGTAGAGCCTCGGCACTCTTTTCTGCCTTATACTCCTGGGTCGTTCCAATAATCGCATTCAAGGCGACAACGGCCATAATAAAGATCGCGTCATCGGGCTGACCAATAATCACAGAGATTAAACCGGCGACCAGAAGAATGTAAATCAATGGATCCTTGAATTGAGAGAGGATGACCTGGAAGAGAGTTACATGTTTTTTCTTAGGCAGTTCATTAGGCCCGAAACTGCTCAGCCTTTCCCTGGCCTCTTCACTGGATACTCCATCCCTCGAACTATCTAGATGCTGGAGAGTTTCTTCAACCGATAACTTGTACCATTTTGTGTTCTCGGATTGCTTCTGCAATGTTTCCTCCCTTGTTTCGAATCTACATGATAACTCTTTTCTCCATCAGAAAGACTTCATAGCAAAGCGAGTTCTTGCCCTCTAGATTTTGAAATGTTTTACCCACGGTCTGCAATATCTGGTGGTATCTTTGAATCCCAAACTCCTGCAAAAACTGACTGTGGAATTCATGAAGGACCGAGCAATTCTAAATGACTTTTTTTCTATCAGGACCTCCTCAAGCTCGTCTCCATCATTTATATAGAGCTTCACAAAATCGAATCCATTTGCTCTGTCCGCAAGATTCTCTTCAAAGTAATCATCGATTTTGGGGTAAAGATACCTTTAATCGGGGTGTATCTACATCCATGCTTCACTAGGCTCCTCGTTTTCTGAGTAAGCCACCGCAGTAATTCAACCTTCTGCGATTTCCCGTACTCCGATTGAATCTTGCCAAAACGGCAGATCGTCTCTATGATTTAAGTGAGGCCTTGTAGGTAAATTGAAATAATTCGTCGAAAAATATCTTTGAAGAGACAGGACGTGAAATCTGCAAAGAATCCATCTGTCAATTAGCCAGTTGAATGGACCCCTGTGAAGAGAAAACGTTTCAATAATTAGCTCTCTAATTCTCATGAAGTTCCTCTCCAGCGCACACTTTCTGAGAGTTAAAATCTTGCTCAACGTGATCCCTCCATTAAGATTATAGGAGTCTGATCATCAAATTACTTAGAATTATAACACCGTCAACTGTTCATCAAAATCTCCATGCTTACTACATAGAGATTAACCAAAACAAAGTGCCCGGGACAAACCGGGCACCTTTAATTGGCCTAACTTGACGAACCTGTTTAAAAGCTCAGTAATTAATTGCCCTTGGAAGCTTTTTTGCCTGTTCTATCCAGTTGAGTATCTGCTTTTTGGTTGGAAGCTTTCGAACGAGTTTCTTTTCGTCATTCACTTCTACGATCTTCTGGTAAAGGTTGTCGCCGTTTCTCTTTGAAAGCTCTGGAACTGTATCAACTCCCGCGGCCTCTAGAAGTTCGGAGTATTCCCCCCCGATTCCTTTGATTCTCATCAGATCAGCATGGTTTACCCAGGTAAGTATGTTGTCCTCACTAATATCCGCTTTCTTCGCCAGCTCGGTCCTTGCTTTCTTTGTCTCACATGTCTTCAACAAAGACTCGATTGAGGTGATTCCAGCTTCCTTCAGTTTTTTCTCATAGACAGGTCCAATTCCTTCGACGATTGTAAGTCTTGCCATCCAAATTCCTCCCTTCTATTAGTGGTGTCCATAAAATTCCATGTCGCGTGCTTAAGGAATTGCCAGTGGAAATTGTAGAGCTACTTCTTAAAGAACTTTCCAAAGAAACTACCGGCGTCATCGAGAAAACTGCCGTCCTTGTCCTTGTCCAACAAATCGGATGCCTTTTCCATCATGCCGCTGCTACTGCTACTCGATACAATGTTGCTCAGGAAACCTGCAATTCCCGATGAATCAACACTATTTCCCTTCTTCTCATTTCCCAGTGCGGCCATTAGAAGAGGAGCAATCTGTGAAAGGATACCGGTAACCTGGTCTTTCTTTAGCCCTGCTTGAGCTGCAATGTTCTTCTCAACTCTCTCCTCGTTTTCTGGAAAGATGTGGCTAAGAATCTTCTGTCCTCCGCTTCTGTCAGCATTTGAAATGAAGGACTTCACGTCATCAACACTTTCATCTTTATGCTGATCAAGAGCTCTGTTAAGCGATTCGGCGCCTTCTTTGGTGGAGGCGTTTCGCGCTAGACCTTGCATGAGTGCTGGTAGTCCCAATTGAGTTACCTTCTGTACCTTATCTGGAGTAGTTCCAACGGACTTCGCAAGCTCTGAAGATACTTCCACGTTATTCAATTTTTCTGAGATTTGATCAAATAGACTCATTGGTCTCCTCCTTTGAAAGTTCTGTAACATCTACTTTATTATACTTCTTCATTTCAAAAAGCAAAATCATAAGTGAGACTCAATCTAGTGAACGAAATAACTATTCTCAATTCTCAATGCATTAACGGTTGAAACCACTTTCAGAATAAACTTGTTATTATTGGTGAAACGGATGGTCCCGCAAAAAAGAGACCGTATTCTCTATTAACTGATAATCGGTTAGGACGGTGGAAATCGTGGAGCACTTCCGAGCAGTTGATTTCACTCCTAGGAGGGATTTGCTTTGAAGGCGAAAAAGGCAAGGCTAATTTCGGAATTATCAGTACTCAGCCTTTCCCTTTTGGGAGTAGTGTTGCAGCTATCACTTTCTAAGAGCCCTTCTGATGCCATCGCGCAGTTCAGTTACTACACGTTGCAGACTAACCTTATCGTCTTTGCAGTTGCATTCGCAAATGTCGTATTCGATGGAAGACGCCAAGAGTCACCTAGAGTCGATGGAACATTAAGAATCTTGACCGGTGGGTCTGTGTTGTGGATAACGGTCACGATGACTGTCTTCCATTTCCTTCTTTCGGGCTATTATCGACCCGAGGGACTGGCTTTGATCGCAAATAGTCTGCTGCACTATATTACGCCGACTGCTGCAGTAATTGGCTGGTTACTGTTTGAAGAGAAGAGTTCATACAAATCTTTCTATCCAATTTTGTGGACGATGTATCCTCTTGCTTATGCAGTGGTCGCCATCATACGGGGAAGTTTCACAGGTTCTTATCCTTACTGGTTTCTAAATCCTGCAGATGAATATCCTCAAGGAATCGGTTCGTTTGCTAATCTGATTATCTTCATTTTGGTTGTTGGCGTGGCTTTTGTCCTGGCAGGTTATCTAATGATTCTAATTAACCGTCTTTCTCTTCACAGAAAGCGTTGAGACACTTAGCATGATCATGATGCCACACGCAGGAATACCCAGCTTAAACGTTTTAGTATGAATTACTCTTGGCACTTGTCGAAAGCAAGTCTGAGCATGCAAAAAGAGGAGGGCATAAGCCCCCTCCTTAAGATGCATATTCTCACGCTTAGCGGTTGCCCGGGCCTCTTCGTTGCCCTATTCCTCGGCCAAAGGCCTTTTCATTTTCGCAAGTGCCATCCCTCAAGCGTTTGCGAAACATCTCCCCTTCGTTGAGGCAAAGGTCATTGACGTTGTCTCCATCCTCGTCAACAAAACGCTGACACTCTTCAGGAGCAAGCTGAGAACCTTTGTTTCCTCTGAGTCGCTGGCCAACAGCATACGTGAGAGTTGCTATAAGAAGAAGTATAAGTGCGATTATGACTACTTTCTTCATCCCTGTGCACCTCCCTTCATCCAAGCAGTACAAGAGATTTTACAATTCGTTCCTTAGAGTTTCCTTAGATTCTGGATGTGAAGATAAAGTATTGTCTACGTACTTTCGCCAGGGGAATTTGAAAGTCATATGCAGCTTCTTAATCTCGTTAAAGAGCAATTGCTGTTTGATACGCGCATGTCTCCCGGTTCTTGCAGAAGGAAAAGTGTGGATTTTGCTTGGGATCCAGAAGACCGTGAAGAACCTCTACCTGAATGGCAATACCTTTCCTGATAAAACATGGCGCTAGATTCGTATCAAGTAAAAGGCTTGCGATTTCTCAGTACTGTGTCGTACTCACGCTTAATTGTCTTTGTGCAGCCCCGTCTAAAGAAAATGGTCTTGCAGAATCTTTCCCGTTATCAACAACAACTGATGGCTAATTGCATTTTTGGTGAGAGAGCTGAGTCATGAGGAAAAATCGGCTTTGAGGAACGGATAGAGACCCTATCCTCCCAAACTACACGACTGTATTCTACTACTAGAGCCAAATGGCGAAATGCTCATCCGAAATTCTGGAGAGATTGTTTCGCTTCTCCTCTAAATCGAAGTCAGAAACTCCAATTATTTACTGAAACTCAATCTTAAGCTCAGTCATTGACAAGGTAGCCGACTTCTGTAGCATGTTGGAGTAGCTCGATCGCTGAATCATATTCTTCATTACTCAGCTCTGCTCCAGAGTCTAGTACCCAGAGTTCCAAATCGGAGACATCGAACACTGTCCCGTCGTATGCTACGTACCTCTTGTCTTCAGCCATCCCGTTGAATCGAGCGAGCTGTTCGCGAGTAAATATCAGTAGCCCTACCAGATAGGCTTTGTCGAGTTTGGAAATCCCATGAGGAGATTCGTCTAGAATTTCCTTTGTGAGATCGTTGCCGGCGAGATGGAGATCGCCCTGATGAGAACCGTTCCGCCAGAAGGCTAATTCGGAGACGTCATAGACTTTACCTTCCACGGACACGTATGCTTTTCGGCCATCATGCCCGTCCATTTCCTTAAGTTCATCAATTGTGATTCCAAGTACTGCAATCGCTTCGATTCCAGAAATATTACGGACACCATGTGGAGAGTCTTTCAGCAATTCGGAGGTTAACTCGTTTCCGGCGAGATGCATACCGCGTTGATGGGAGCCGCCAGGCCACCTGCCGAGTCTAGAGAAGTCATAGACCTTACCCCCTATTGCTACGTAGCTCTTTTTCCCGTCCTTGCCGTTGTAATTCTTAAGCTCTTCAAGTGTTACGACCAGCAATCCTACCGGTTTGATATCGGCGGTTTTAGCCTCCTTATGAGGAGAGAGTGTCTTGAGCTCATACGTCAGTTCCTGGCCAGAAGTATGGAGTGCCATGTGGTTACCGTTAGACCAGAGACGCAAAGATGACAGGTCAAAGATTTCTCCTTCTACCGAAACGTAAGCTGAATTGCCGGATTTTCCATCGAATCTCGATAATGCTGTGATTGTAAACATCGGCTCCGTTGTCGAAAACGTTTGAAGGTCAAGATCATTAAGAGAAACGTCGTCAAGTCCGGCTAAGGCGTTCGATCCTAAAGTGAGAAAGATCAGAAATGAAATTGCGCAAACCAAAAAACCCTTTCTCATAGTAAACCTCCTCTTCAATCTGTAGCGGTGGCTGAGTGGAAACTAAAGAGTGTTATCTTTTCATGAGACCGCCAGGATATGCTAGAAAGTACAAGATCAGCGATTGTTTGTCTGGGAAATGCCATAATGAGTGTTCAGTCGAAGAGATGAACTCGAGCGAGACAGTTGACTTTAGTTCTGTTTGTACGTAACGTTGTACAATGAGAGAGATTTCCCGAGCAGTCAGTAAAAAATAGAAGGCCCGTTAGGGCCTCCTATACTAGAGTATCAATAGTAAATTAGTTCGAGAAGCAAATAGAATGCATTCACGCTTTCATAGTATCCGTCGATTTCCCAGTAATAGAGGTCGAAGCTTCCATCATCATACACTTCAAATTGGACGAATACTTCTGCAGGAATACCTCCGAGATCGAAACTCCCGCTAAACTCCACGATGTCAAGATCATCGGTAGAGATGAAGTAGTTCCAGTATGCGTCATAGAAGAAGCCATCGAAAGCTTCTCCCAGAGTCATCCAGTTGTAGTAGACGTCGAAATAAGAATTCTTTACTTCTGCGATCTTGGTTGCGAAGATCGAATTAAGCATAGCGTCAATCATTGTCTCATCCTGAGTAACATCATCGATTCCCAAGTACTCGATTTCGAATGTTCTTTGATCGACATCGACCACAAACTGAAAAACCGCTTCTGCCAATCCATTTTCTTTGTAGTAAGATCCCACGAATTCTACAACATCTAGATTATCTGATGAAACGAAGTAATCCCAGTAACCATCGATGAAAAAGACGCTGAATGTTTCTCCGATAAACTTGTCAGGAAAGTCATAGAAGTACCCATCCTTCACGACTGAAATCGCTACGTCAGCTCTTTCAGGAAGGAAGATCTTCTCAAGGAATGCAAATTGATTTGCGTTGTCTTGTGGGATTCCATTAATCTCCCAGTAGTCCATTAGGAAAGTCGAGTCCTCTTCCTTAACAGAGAAACGCATAGTAACTGAAGTCGTTACGTTATTTTCATCGGCGAAGCTTCCGGTGAACTCCACGAAGTTCTCGTTCCCTACTCTTGAGTACTTCCATCTCGTTACTTCGAAGAATGATTCGAATGACTCTCCGATAAGTTTGTCCGGGAAGTTGTTGAAAGTACCTTCTGTCACGATACTGATGAATCTGGCGCTGTCTTGCGGCAAAAGCCTCTGGGAAAGTGAAAAACTAGTAATTAACACAGCTAGTAGCAGTATACCCATAAATTTCTTCATAAATCAGCCTCCTTTTCTGCTCCACCTTGATTTCTTGAACTTAGTTGTCATGAGTAGTTTCAGTTAGCTATCCTGAATCTCTGAATCCTATTGCCCGACTGCTCAAGAACAAAAACATGTCCAACGGTGTCGAGAGATATGTCAATTGGTTTCGAAAATTGACCGTCGGTTGCTCCGGAGCAGCCCCATTCATAAAGAAAGTTCCCTTGTGGATCCAAGACGACAATCATGCTTGTCGTCTTATTTATGTACATGAGGTTTCCGAGGTGGTCGACTACCGATTCTCCTGGCTGCCCCCATTTTCCAGCATGGCTTGTGGCCCATTCGGCCAAATAATTTCCTTTGGCATCATACTTCTGAATTCTTCTCAATATGTCATCGGAAATGTAGACGTTTCCCTCTCTGTCTACGCAGACGCCCGATACCGAGGAGAGATTGCCGGGATTCATTGCATCGAACATGTTCATCTTTGCCCCTATTGTCATCAAAAGGGTTCCTTCTTTGTCAAAAACTTGAACTCTTTGATTAAACGCATCCCCGACGTATATATTGTTGAAATCGTCGATTGCCATAAACATCGGACCATCGAACTGACTCGGCTCAGGTCCTTTAGTGCCCCAGGCTTTCACGAATTCGTTCCGGCTGTTGAATTTCTGAATTCTTCCATTCTGGGAGTCTGCAACATATATGTATCCATAAGAATCTACTACAACATCATGTGGAAAAAGGAACTCGCCGTTTGCGCTTCCATAATTGCCGAAGGAAGCCTTATGCTTTCCATTGCTGTCGAATATCTGGACACGATGGTTCAGAGTGTCGGCCACATAGATCATGCCTTTGCTATCTGCGGTGAGACCCTGCGGATCACTCAACTGACCATTATTATGGCCCTGATCACCCCAGGTTACCTCATGAATTGCTGAAACCCCAAAGAGCGAAAGAGCTACGGAAAGACAGACTGCTAAGAGAACCAGATTCTTCAAATGATTCACCCCTTCGAGTTCTTTTTTGCTTACTTCTCTCATCTTAGCATTGTGAGTACATAAAACGCTCCCATCAAGGACAGTGGTACGTCAATTGCTCTTCTTAACGCTTCAATAAATGGGGACGGCAATCTGAAGGGCGCAAACCAAAGTAAGAGAGTGATGCAATGCTTTTACCAATCATCATTGCCTTTTTTTGAAGATTCCGGGCATTGCGATAGAAACGTTCGTGTTCTAAACTATAGATGAGAAACCAACCATTCTCAGTGCCTCAGTAATTTTCCGGTAGTAAGACAAAAGGATTATTTCGATACAGGGATTAAACCAAACCAGATTGAATTGGAGGTGTCAGAATTGGCAAAGATGATTAAGAAGAACTATTTACTTGCTCCTGGGCCCACGCCGGTTCCTATCGATGTACTTCTTGAAGGTGCTAGGGACACGATTCACCACAGGACTCCACAGTTCAAGAAGATCTATGAAGCCGCGGTAAGCGGTACCAAGAAGGTTTTCAAGACTGAAAACGATCTGTTCATTCTTGCTTCCTCCGGAACCGGAGCGATGGAAATGGCAGTAGCAAACATTGTAAATTCTGGAGAGAAGTTGATCGTTTGCAGTGTTGGAAAGTTCGGTGAAAGATGGCTTGAGCTAGCAAAAACTTTCGGAGCAGAGATTGTCTTAATTGAGAGGGAGTATGGGGATTTCTACACACCTGAAATGGTTGAAAAGGCTCTTAATGATAATCCCGATGCAGTTGCTGTTCTAACCACGCTTAGTGAGACGTCTACAGGTACCGTAATGGACATTGAAGGTATTAGCAAAGTAGTCAAGAGGGCAGGAAAGTTGATTGCCGTTGATGGTATAAGCGGTCTGGTTGCCGAGCCCTTGCTCACTGACGAATGGGGGTTGGATATAGTACTTTCCGGTTCTCAAAAGGGCTTTATGCTGCCTCCTGGACTGGCTTTCATATCTTTCAGCGAAGATGCCGTTGAAAAGGCGAAGAATACTAAATCAACAAGCTTCTATTTCAATCTCAAGAAATATCTTAAAGACCCTCTTCCATGGACGCCTGCGGTTAATCTGATTTATCAGCAGAGTCTCGCAGTAAAAATGCTCCTTGAAGAAGGAATGGAAAATGTGTGGGCAAGACACGAACTCATGGGAAAGGCAACAAGAGAAGCTTTAAAGGCCATGGGACTGGAGCTGTTTTCCAAGAGACCGGGAAACGTTCTAACTTCTGTGAAAGTGCCGGAAGGAGTAGACGGAGGCAAGATCGTTTCTATCATGAGAGATGAATATGGCGTTACGATCGCCGGTGGACAAGGGACAATGAAAGGCAACATCTTCAGAATTGCTCATCTGGGCTATATGTCGGACTATGATGTTGTGACTGCGCTTACTTCTCTTGAGAAGGTCTTGAGAAGACTTGGATTCAAGGTAGAGTATGGCACTGGAGCAAGGGTGGCTATGGAGATATTTGAAGAGGAGGGTGCGTAATGCTCAGACTTCATGCTAACGATCCTCTGGACAAAACAGCTATGAAGATACTCGAAGAAAGCCATCTCTTCCAGATATCTGCAGAGCATCTCGACAAAGATCAGTTGCTAGCGTTAATGCCCGAGATTGAAGTGCTTGTTGTAAGAAGTGCTACAAAGGTCACATCTGATGTCATTGAGGCGGGAAAGAAGCTTAAGCTAATTGCTAGAGCCGGCGTTGGACTGGACAACGTTGATGTCGAGTCGGCAAGGAAACACAATATCCTTGTTAGAAATACACCGGGTGCGAACGCGATATCAGTGGCTGAGCTGACTTTCGGATTGCTTCTTGGACTCGTCAGACATATTCCAAGAGGTACATATGGAATCAAGGAAGGAAAGTGGGAGAAGAAGGAGCTCAAAGGTGCCGAAATCTTTGGCAAGACTATTGGGCTTATAGGGTTTGGAGCTATTGGACGGGAAGTTGCGAAGAGAGCGATAGCCTTTGGTATGAATGTCTGTGCTTTCGATCCATTTGTCAAGGAAACGGACATGGAAGTTGAGCTTATGACCACAGTTAACTCCTTAATAGAGAAGGTTGATGTGATTTCTCTCCACATTCCCCTGACACTGGAAACGAAACATATAATTGGTGAAAAAGAGATCTCCCTGATGAAGGACGGCGTTATTATTATCAATGCAAGCCGAGGCGGGACAATAGATGAACAGGCGCTCTACAATGGATTGGTTTCGGGTAAGGTTTCTGGAGCCGCCCTTGATGTTTTTGAGGTGGAGCCGCCGTCCGATGAGCTGAGAAGGAAACTAATCGGCCTCGGGAACGTCATCTGTGTTCCTCATGTAGGAGCGAGTACATCGGAGGGTCAGAAGAGAGTTGGCCTGGAGATGGCAAAGATAATCGTAGAAGAATGCAAGATCATGATATAATGCACATGATTTTTCTGGTGGAGGTGTGAGTGTGAAAGTATACGTAGACAAAGATACTTGTATTGGATGCGGAGTATGCGAAGGAATTTGTCCCGACGTTTTCAAGATGAATGATGACGGAAAAGCAGAAGCGATTGTCCCCGAAACGGAAGCCGCTTGTGCACAGGATGCCGCTGATTCCTGTCCAGTTCAGGCAATAAAAGTAGAATAGTTTCCAATTCTTAACGATCACATGTAGGGGCAGACAAATGGTCTGCCCCTTTCTATAGTGGAACACAAAATTTGTCTATTTTTTCTAAGTGTTAAGTCTGGTATAGTAGTAATTGCTTCGGTACTACTTGTTATTCATTAATTTCCTATTATGCGGTTTGCTTCAGGGTTACAGCTAATATTCCGTGGAGGTAGTTGTGTCTAATTCAATCATAAGCACTCTGAAGAAGAAGGTCTCAAAGAAAACTTGGGACAACTGGTTCTCCACATTCGAATTGAAGGAAGTTGAAGATGAGAAGGTCGTTTTCTCTGTTGCAAATCTATTCATAAAGGACTGGCTTCAAACGAAGTATGGGGGGGCCATCTCCGATTCTATAGTTGAGCTCCTGGGGAAGAGAATCCCCTTTGAAATAATTTACAAGAACAAGGCAATGCCCACAGAGGATTCCACCGGTCCACAGACTTCAGGCTCATTGTTGAAGAGAAAGCCGCTAATGATCTCAAATCTGAATCCTGAATATACTTTTGGCAATTTCGTCGTCGGTAGTGAAAATAAAGCTCTCTATGAAGTTGCACTTGATGTAGCTCAAAGTCCTGGAAAGTACAACCCATTCTTCGTTTACGGAGGCGTAGGTCTAGGCAAGACACACCTTCTTCAGGCAATCGCTCAAGAGACCATGAACAATTTTCCCGATAAGAAGGTTTTATATATAACTAGCGAGCAGTTCATGAACGATATGATTCAGTCGATAAAAGAAAACAACATTCAGAAGTTCAGAGACCACTACCGAAAGAAGTCCGATATTCTTCTGATTGACGATATTCAGTTTCTCATTGGTAAGAAGGGGGTTCAGAATGAGTTTTTCCACTCATTTAATGAGCTTCACGATTCTGGAAAGCAGCTGATAATCTGCTCTGACAGAAATCCTGAGGAGTTGGATACCTTTCACAGCAGGCTTAAATCAAGATTCCAGATGGGTATGCTTATGTCGATCCAGGAGCCCCAACCTTCTACGAGATTCCATATTGCCAAACAACTAGCGCAGAGAGAATCGGTTTCACTGCCTGACGATGTTGCGAAAGTCCTAGCAGACAACATTGACGGAAACTTGAGAAGATTGCGGGGGGCGATTATAAAGCTCATTGTTCATAGTAGCGTTTTCAGATCACAGATTGACCTTTCACTTGCGACTCAAATACTTCAGTCGTTTACAGGATCGGTGAATGTTCCTGTTTCTCAGAGACCAATTGACCAGATCTACTCCGCAATCGAGAAAATGATGAAAGTGACGAGAAAAGAGATTGAGTCGGGAAGCAGAAGTAAAGACATTGTTCTGGCAAGACAGCTGACAATGTACATCCTTAAGAATCATTTTGGAAAACAAGTTACTGAGATAGCTAGAGAAACCGGGAAACAGCATTCGACTGTGATTCATTCGGTGAAGAAGATAGATAAGAGCGTTATGATGGGTAAGGGTGCGACTAAGCTACTGTTTGACGATATCATCGGGATCATTTCTTCCAATTCCGCTGCGGTATAGAGCCTTGAGGATCTCTCCCTCTTTGATGCTTCAATTAAGACAATAAATCCGACTCTGTTAATCTGAATATTTCATTCAGGAAATCTTCTCGGGTAAGATGAAAGAGATAATTCTAGTGTTCTAACCTATTGTGCGGGAGGCGGAAATGAAATACGCAATCAGTGTTTCGATTTTTCTTGTTTTGGCTATTGCAATGATCGTGATGGTGTTCGATTGGCAGGCAAAGAGTCCTGAAAGAGTAAATCAACTTCCAACAGAGCCATTTGGGAGTTTTTCGGATGGGGTTTACGCTGGAAGGGAAGGTTACATCAGTCTGGAAGTCGAGGTGGCTGGCGGAAAAATTATTGACATAAGAATTCTTCAGAACCGGACGGATCGATATGCAAAGAGTGCCGAAGCTACTGCCGATAGAATCGTTGAAGCCCAGAGTCTTGAAGTTGATCTCGTAACCGGAGCAACAGCATCAAGTGAATCGATTGTCTCTGCTGTTAAGAACGCCCTAGGCGTTGCTGATCTGTCGAGCAGCAATTGAATGTGCTTCATAAGCTGGAAACAAGGTTTGTTGGCGGTTTAGTTGCGAAGGTGAAGGACTGATAAGTCCGATGAAAACTGAAGCTCGAGTGACAACTCTCTTCGATTGTTTACATAGTGGCCGGCTCGAAGAAACTGACTATTGGATTGTTGTATTCTCTGCTGATTTTCCACTGCCTCTCTACGCCATTCAGAGAGATCGCGCTTTCTCCGCTATCATAGAAGTCTTTCCCACCATGTGAATACTCGAGCGAAAAAGAGACTGTGATGGTCGCTTCCCTTGAATCTCTAACTACGTCTTTCACATTCAACGAGAAGTTAATGTCATCGTATAGGCCAAAAAAATCTGAATAGAACAATGCTATGCTTTCCTTTGGGAGCATCCTTCCCGAAGGACTTCCGGGAGTTTCGATCCACACCTCATCACTGTATAGCTCTAGAATCGAATCTTCTCGGCCTCTATTTATTTCTCGCTCAAGTCTTGTTACCACACTGTCCGGCTTCGCGAGTATGTACCCAATGCAACCAGAAGTAAGCATTATCAAGAATCCGATAGCTACTACGGCAAATAGAGCGCTTTTCTTTCGCAAATCGTCACCTCCCGGTTCTCTTCTGCTCTAATAATAACAGATTAACAAAGCCGATTTTCCATTCTTCAATGAGATGTAAAGACATAGGAGAGGAACGATTATCTTTCCAGAGATGATTCTCGAACCAAAAAACCTTCCTTCAGTCTTATAGATGTCTAGTCGTGTCTAAGGGATTTCTGAGGGGAGATACTTTTGAAAAGGATCAACATCGTCTATCTTTTTTTGGTTGCCTTAACAACTATTGCTATCTCTGCAACTTATCTGAATTTCAAAGGTGATTACACTGCAATAACGGCTGTTCCAAGTCTCGTTAGAAGAGGTGAGTCTTTCTCTGTTTCAGTACCTAGTTCGAATTATGAGAGGCCAATTCTCTCATACGTTAGAGGCGCTACTCTTGAACGGTTCTCAAGTGAAAGTAACTCTTCAGTCTTTACTTTTCGTGCTGATGACGAAGATGCAGTGATAGTTATTTCATTCTCGGGGCTCTTTAGAGCTCGTAAGAGTCTTTCCCTGGATTTCGAAGAGTTTATCGATAGTGATTCTGACGGCTTTCCTGACAAACTGGTCCTGGATTTAGAAGACGCCGAAAACTTCAGAGCATGGTTCGTGAACATTTCAGCCTATCAGGTCATTGAGTTTTCAAAAAGATGGAGCGATGAAGAAAGAGATTGTAGTGGATTGATAAGATTTGCAGCCAGAGAGGCTCTCAAAAATCACAAAGAGGAATGGTTCTTGGAGACTGCAATCGATTATGAACTCTGGCACGAGAAAACCGGTATTGACCTTCGAGCGATTCCGGATGTAAAAAAATACAACTATCCGGATATTCCCATACTCAAAGGGAAGATTTTCTTAAGTAATACCGGGGAGTTCACTTACTTCGCCGATGCATATAACCTAGTACGTAGTAGTATGATATTTAAGGGCAGGGATCTCAGCGTCGCAAGGCCAGGAGACATAATCTTTTTTCACCACCCCTCTCCATCAACTTTTCACTCGATGATATACACTGGTGATGGGCTGATCTATCATACCGGACCCCTTTCCGAAAAAGATTCTGGTGTTCTGAAGCTCTGGAGAATGGAAGATTATCTGAGAACAATGCCTTATCAGTGGTTACCGATACATAATAACGAAAACTATCTCGGGGTATACGCTTTCAAGTTTCTACCCCGGCAATAATGGAGGGTGAACGCGATGAGAAAGGCCTCAGTGGTTCTTCTAATAATTTTGTTTACTGGATTGACGGCAATTGCTTTCCAGATTCAGCAGTATGGATACAAGCTTGAATCATCTTTCCTCGAGCTGTATTCACTCGATTATCTACCAACTGTATATACTGACAGCAAAGACAGCTATATCGACATCAAGATATATGATCTTGATGAACAAGATCTAACCGGGGCTATAACAATAGGAGACGTTGGAATCTCAGGCGATCCTTTGTACGCTTTGAGACAGACGGTCAGTGAGAAGCAGAGAGTTCACTTTCCCGATGAAGCTCTCAAGGGCCTCAGACTGATTGTTGTTTCATCGCAGTCAGGTAGCGCTAAGCTCATGACAAGCTATCGGATGGTTGGTGCACAGCTACTTGCTCATGAAAATGGTGCTATGCTCAGACTCTGGAAGAAAGATGATTCAAACTTTATTGAGAGGTTTGCCCTTTACAGACTTAAAGATGGCGAGCTGATTGGACGGACAGAAAATGGAGTATTTGTCTTTGATTATCTACCCACTGTCGATGATGCAGTTCTTGTTCAGTCAGCAGAAGGTTCGATTCTCTGGAGACCTGGAGAGTATGATTACTACTTCTCATCGAAAGACATTTGTTTGACTTTTACTGATCGTCCTGCATATAAAGCAGGGGAAGTAGTGAACTTCAGGTCTTTCATAAGAGAGATTACTCCTGCGGGTTATAAAGTACCCGAAATTGACTCTGTCGAAGTCGAGATAGTTGATCCTTTGAATAGAGGTGTTTACAGTGAATTGTTAGAACCTGACAATTCGGGTTCCGTACGCGGGACGTTCCGAACTTATCCGGAGATTACGAGAGGTTCTTACAGGATTATTATCCGATGGGAAGGAAACGAGGACTACTATTACTTCCAGATTGCCGACTACAAGAAACCTACGTTCTTCACCACAGCAGAACCTACGATCGAGGCCTTCAGAAAAGGTGAGCCCATAACAATTAATGTCTCGTCTCAATATTATTTTGGAGACCCAGTCTCTCTAGGCAAGGTTGATTACACGATTTACAAGGGAAATCAGTATATTGACAACGGCTCGGCCCGGCTTGACGGTTTGGGAAATACGGTGATCGGATATGTCGAAGAGCTTGAGAGTGGATCATACTACGCAATTGTCACTGTATCGGACGATACCGGTATGCAATCGAGAAGTATGGTTGAGTTCAAGGTAGTTCAGGGGACTTTCGACTTCTATGTAGACTACAGATTCACGGACACAGAAGCCGTCGTGAAAATTGAAACGAAGCTGAACGACGAAACTCCGGTTTCAAAAGCATGCGAAATAAAGGTCTGGTACGAAGAACCCGTAATTCTTATGGTCAAGGATAAGCAGATTGAGAAGAAGTTGAGAATCAACATCTTCAACAAAGAACTTTCAACCGATAGTGGAGGAAAGGCTGAGGTGTTGATTGATCTTAGAGACGTACCGTCAGACACGGTTGTTTATTTCGAGATAAATGGATCGCCTTCGGGTGAGCCGGAAGTAGTGAACAGCTATTCGGTTTACACTAGCGGTTATTATGACTACTACGGATCTATACTGATAGATTCTATCGAGTCTGCTGTTCCTGGAGCTAAGGCGAAAGTCTCATTCTATACATCATCACCCATGGATTTATGGATTATTGCCGACTTCTCAGGTGATTTCGAACAGTTTCCGTTCATTTCGAGCGAAGGAAAGAACACTGTTGAAATTGAAATCCCCGAGAACTATGCATACGACAATTTCATGCTCTTTATTGTCGGATACAAGAACTATCAGATTGTACAGTCACAACTGATTGAAGTCCAGACGGCTTCGAGAGATCTGAAAATTGATTTACTAACCCAAGATAGGTATGGACCCGGAGATACTGTAAATATGAAGGTCCATGTAAGCGATGCTGAAGGAGATCCCGCCAGCGTTGGGCTTACTGTTGCTGTGGTTTCTCAGGCGATGCTTTCGCTATTTGAAGGTGACTACGATCAGTGGAAAGCGTCCTTGGGCAGTCCTTTCAATAGAGGGTTTAACACAGTTAGCATCAATGATCTATACTATTCTGCCTACCCTTCTATTGCTAAACTTGGTGACCTGCTTGAATCTCAGCCGCCTGCCGCTGAATCCAAGGTAACGGGAGGCGCCCCTCTTGGGATGGGCGATCTTGGTAGAGAAGACGAGAGCTTGACTTCAGACGTAAGGGCAAGAAAACTTTTCAGCGATAGTGCTTTCTGGTCAGTAGGAACTTTCACTGACGAAAATGGGATTGCTGAACTGTCATTTGTTGTGCCCGAGGACCTCGACACCTGGACAATCAGGGCTCTAGCTTCCGATCTGGACGGTGATTTCAGCTACGAGAAATCTAGCTTCGAAACCTGGAAGCCCATGACTGTCAGTAGCTTTCTTCCAGAGTTCCTAATTGCAGGTGACAAGGTTAATCTGGTTTTTTCGGTTAAAAACAATCTTGACTCGAGAATGCCCGTGATCACAGGATTCTATCTAGATGGAGAAGTAATAGAGGAGAAGGGGTCAACGATTGATGCTTTTGGAAGTCGATCTTTCACTTACGAGGTAGAGCTGCGAGATCTGCTGCCTTCGGAGAAAGGCGAGAAGCTGAAGGTCAAATTCGTTGTTGAAGGAAGTCGCGGGTCCGACGGAGTTGAATATGAAATACCTTTGAAACCAAGGTTTACGTATCTTCGGTTTGGAAATCTGGAGTTTCTCGATGGTAATAAGAACCTTGAATTTGCTGAAAACTCCATTGGAACTATCACCATCTCTTCCACAATCGATCCGATTCTTCTTGAGGCAATCAGATACCTGGTTGACTATCCGTATGGTTGTGTAGAACAGACAATGAGCAGGCTTCTTCCTGCACTGGCTGCTTCAAAGCTTCTTGAGGGCGCAGACGAGCCTTTCGTAAAAAAGGTATCAGTCGTGGTCAGTGAGGGACTCGAAAGGCTTTACGGATATCAGCATTACGACGGCGGATGGGGTTGGTGGAAAGATGATCGTTCGACGCCATTCATGACCGCTTATGTGATGCTGGGACTATATTTGGCTACGGAGAACGGTTATGACATAAATCGAGATGTGATTACAATGGGCTACTCGGCGATGAAAAGCTTGAACAAAGAGAACCCTGACCCCTTCCTGCAGTATGTAACAGTGCTCTTCAGCAGGAAACTAAGAGATCCAATAGGCTCTATTGTCGATTACAAAGAGGATGTAGCTTCTATTGTCTTGACCGCACTTTCCTATGAGACTCTCAATATGAGTGAAAAAGCATCTGCTCTTGTCGAAGAAGCAATGGAATATGTTAATCTCAATGCAGATGATGCGATACTTGGGGACAGTTTCAGCTATTTCTTCGACGATACTGTGGTTCTATCCTTGCTCTTGAAGGCATCCGTCGATCTGAAAATGCCTTCTACGACGATTGCAGAAATTTCCAAGAGACTGTTGAAAATGGGAAACGGTAGCTACTGGTATAGAACCTCATCAACTGCTATGGCAGTTCTTTCACTTTCATCCGTGAGCAATGTGCTTTCTGAAGAGGCCGAAGTGAAAGTGCTTTCGGAGAAAGGAGAAGTGATTTTCGAGGGTGATGTCTCCGATTCGATAACTATTCCCTTTGCAGGCAAGAACATCTTGGTCGAGAGTACGGATATGGTTGTTGTCTCAACAAATGGCGAGACAACGGTAGGGACTGAAGTGCTCGAGGCTGAAAACACTGGTCTGACTATCGAAAGGGTCCTTAGAAGGAAACTCGCTGTACCAATGGATGATACGCATGTCCTAACGACTCCTCAGATAGATTCGCCTTACGTGGTCTCTTCAATAAAAACGCTCTCTCCAGATGAAGTGGGTTCTCTTGAGATAAGTGTCTCAAAGAGCATAGAAGGGATGAAACTCGCAATTACTGAAGGGGAATTGAAGCTAGGCGAATACGGACTCGGGTTGAGGATTTACGAAGGTGATGTTCTAGGTATTAGCAATGGAGAGATAATCATTAGAACATTGGAATACGGCTACTATGATGCAGCGACTGCAGAGATTCACTCGGTCAAATTGGGAATACCCGAACCTATCTCTGTTGGTGAAACAATAATCTCTGAAATCCACATTGTGATACCAGATGACGTTCCGTATGTGGTTTTGGAAGACATGTTACCATCCACCGGCATTTCAGTCGAAGAGAATCTCGAGGCCGACATCCTGGGATACACGAAGTTCTACTACTATGACTACTATTGGTGGGGTTACACGTTTAAGGATGCAAGGTTCGATCGGATTTCCTTCTTCTTCAGAGATGGTGGAGAGTTTGTGACAAAAAGCAATTGGAGGATACTAACTAAGGGCGAATTCATTATCCCGGCAGTCCAGGCATGGGCGATGTACGATGGAGATGTTAGAGCCAATACGGAATCGGTAAAACTGATTGTTGAATGAAATTACTAATATTAGCGTCAGTCCTGCTACTTCAAATAACGGCTCTCTGCTTTACCAGCACATATGTGTCATGGGAAATGCCCGAGCTTGAAGATTACAGGAGTGCACTCGAAGAACTAACTGGAATGCACGTTGGCGGAACGTATCTTCTTCTAATTTCTTCTTCTGCCGGAGAGTTCTCTGAACTCTCCGGCATTGGCTACTGGTTTATTGCGGCAGCAGAAGGAAACACAATAATTGTGCAACCGCTAAGTTTGGTTCCCAATCTCTCACAGACACTTGCTCATGAAATGACTCATCTCTTTTTAAGAAAGTATCAACTGCCCTACTGGTTGGAAGAAGGGATGGTCTGCTGTATCACTGGTGAATGGATTGGCAGAGAAGAAATGCGACTCGATGAAGTGGAGTCCCTCGATTACGCGAAAATGGATTTCATGACGTATCGTTCATACAGTTTCACATGTTGGATCAAAGTGTCCGGACTTCTTCGCAACCGCTCTTTTGGCGAGCTGATTTTGGAGTATGGAGAAGGAGGTATTGACTAAATTGAGTGAAGGACCGTTTATTGAGTGGGATCTAGCAAAGCTCTATTCTTCATCGGATGATCCTGCCCTGATTAACGACCTGCGGTACGTGATCTTGAAAAAGGACGAACTGATGAAGGAATTCAAGGGAAGAATCGCAGCCGAAAGTATAGAAGCGTGCGAACTAAGGCTGGTTTTTGAAAAAATCGAAGAGGTAATGAGTAAATTCGCAAAGCCGTCAATGTTCGCATATTTGAGTCACTCAGTAACACCGGCCTTACCGACAATCCAGAAGCTGATCCGCAAGATCGACGATCTTGAGTCGCAGCTTGAAAGCGACCTCCTCTTTCTTAAACTGGAACTGTCGAAAGTCTCCGAAAATTACTTCTCAGTGTTGTTGGATTCACCAGAGTTAGCAAATTACTGCCATTATCTCGAGCTCATCCGTACTAATCGAGTTCATCTGCTCAGCGAATCGGAAGAAAAGATGCTTACTCTGAAAGAACTGACGGGGAAGAGAGCCCTGCTTAATCTCTACGATGAATTTACCTCAAGCTTCATATATAGATTGAAAATCGGCGAAGGCGAAGATGAGAAAAACTTTACGGAAAGCGAAGTCGAGACTATGAGAAGGGAAGAGGATCCCGAATTGAGAAGGAAGGCGTTTGTCAGTCTTTTCAAGAAATCAGAGGAAAACAGCATCGTCTTGACCAATGTTTACAACTCTCTCGCGAAGGATTGGGACTTGGAAGCAGCCAAGAGAGGTTATTCTTCTCCAATCTCTATGAGGAATCGAGAGAACGAAATCCCGGATGGGGCAGTGCAGTCTCTAGTCGATGTAACTACGAATGGGTACGCTCTTGTGCAGGATTACTACCGACTCAAGGCAAGGATTCTGAATAAGGAATCGCTTCTCCATAGTGATATTTATGCACCGATTGGCGATTTCAAAGATCTTTTCAGCTGGCAGGAAGCAAAGAGCATGATCCTCGAGGTAACAGGAAATTTCGATCCACGACTAAAAAGAACAATCGCCGAATTCTTTGAAGGAAACTTCATACATGGATCAATCATGCCGGGCAAAAGAAGTGGAGCTTATTGTTCATATGCATCACCGGAAATTCATCCGTACGTTCTCTTGAATTTTGGAGGCAAGATGAATGACGTCCTGACGTTAGCTCACGAGCTGGGTCATGGTCTCCATGCAGTGCTGTCCTCGAAGCAGACTATGTTGAACTACGAGACTCCTCTCACTATGGCAGAGACTGCATCTATCTTCTCAGAAATGCTGATGACCGACCATCTACTAAACACAACTTCAGGAAGAGAGGAAAAGATCTCCTTCATTACCGGTAGAATCGAGGAGATATTTGCGACTACTGCAAGGCAGAATATGTTTACGAGATTCGAAATAGAGGCCCACAAAAGAATATCGAGCGAATATCTCTCATTTGAGGAACTTGGAGAGCTATATTTTGACGAACTGAAGCATATGTTTGGTGAGACGATCGATTTTCTTCCCGAGAGTAAATATGAATGGGCACGGATACCACATTTCTTTCACACTCCATTTTATTGTTATGCATACAACTTCGCTCAGCTATTAGTAATTTCACTGTACAGGAAGTACCTTGAGGATGGAGATGTTTTCAAGAGAAAGTATGTGGCCTTGCTCGAGAGCGGTGGATCTGATTCGCCGGAAATTCTCTTGGGAAAAGCCGGAATAGACATCTCTAGTCCTCGTTTCTGGGAAAATGGAATCGACTTCATTCAGGAGAACTTTCTGGATAGACTGAGGGCAATGATTTAGGTCTGGCTTGAAGAAAAGAAAAGGTGTATAATTCCTGTGTTCATTATGATACAGGTTTTCTTTCGCATCTCTTCACGAGGGCTACTTAGGGGGCAAGAATGGCAAGAGATCTCACTCAGGGGAATATTCTGAAGAATCTTCTCGTGATGTCGGTTCCTACAATGATAGGATTCAGCGCCCAGATGATCTACGACATAGTGGATATCTTCTGGATTGGCCGCATCTCTGGCGAAGCAATTGCCGGGGTGACCATCTTCACCACTCTCTTCTGGATTGTCGACATTCTGAATTCGATTATTGGCCAAAGTTCAATTTCACTGATTTCTCAGAGCTATGGAAAGCGAGACCTTGAAGGATCAAGCAATGCAATCGAACAGACCATTACTTTCAAATTCATTGTGGCTTTGATTTCCGCTTTGCTGGTTGCGGCATTTCTAAAACCCTCACTTGGTTTTTTCACTACCGATCCGAAGGTCGTGACATCTGCGCTCGACTACGGTTATATTCGTTTGTTCTTCCTGCCGATGATGTTCTCTTCGTATTCTGTAAATACTGCGCTTAGGTGTATAGGCGATGCGAAAAGCCCCATGTACATAATGATGGTCGCAAGTGTACTAAATATTGTCCTTGATCCAATCATGATGTTTGATAGAGTACCTGGGACAGGGATTCCTGGATTTGGCCTTGGCGTCTTCGGCGCAGCAGTCGCAACGGTAATCGCGCAGACTGCATCGTTTTTGTTTGGCTTCTACATTCTCTTCTCTGGTAGAGAGGGAGTCAAGCCCAAATTGTCGAGGCTATTTCGGCTGGATCGAAACATAGACAAAAAGCTTCTGACAATTGGCCTCCCGACAGGCCTTGAAGGTTTTTTTAGGAATCTTGCAGCCGTTGTGGTCTTAAAATTCGTGGCGGTTTACGGTACCACGGCTGTGGCTGCAGTAGGTGTAACGGGCAGATTGTTTGGACTCGCTTTCATGCCTCTGGTGGGACTGAGTATGGGGGGATCCGCCATGGTGGGGCAGAACCTCGGAGCAGACAACGTCGGCCGGGCAAGGGCGACCGCCAAGACTGCTGCCCTGATTGGATTCTTTTTTATGTTTGCTTTTGCCCTAATCGCTTTTTTTGCCGGCGAGCTTGTGATCAGCATTTTTAACAGTGACCCAGAGATAATTAGCTATGGAGCAAGTTTCCTGAAGTATGGAGCTCTTGGCATTTCGGTTCTGGCCTATGGTTTCGGCCTTTCAGCTGTCTTTGGAGGATCTGGATACAATTTTCCCTTTGTCGTGGGTAGCGTTGTTTCAAGGTGGCTTATTCAGGTCCCGATCTTGATTATTGCCGTAACGGTAATGAAAGCAAGTATAGTGTGGGTTTGGCTTTCATATGTTTTTTCCGACATAGCCGAAGCAGCCATAATGATTCTCTATTACCTGAGAGGAAAATGGGAGAAGAGAAGAGTCTATTAGCCGGTTTTACAGATCTCATTTGCGTTGGTGAAGAGAAAAGTTAGTTAAGCATTTCACTAACTTTTTTTGAGTGTTCTCTTTTCTCCCAAACAAACTTCGGGCAATCTGCTATAATTCAGATGAACGGGTGATTAAGATGTCTGAAGTTTTGTATAGGAAATATAGACCGAGAAATTTCAGTGAATTGATTGGACAGGATCAAGTGAAAGAGATCCTGGGAAAGGCAATAGAAAACGATACAGTGTCCCATGCTTACATATTCTCAGGTTCGAGGGGCACAGGAAAGACTACGACTGCCCGAATTCTTGCCAAGATGCTCAATTGCCTCTCGGAAGGATCCTTAAAACCGTGTGGTGTCTGTGACTCGTGCAGGGCTATTGATTCTTCTTCCCATATGGATGTTGTTGAACTTGACGCAGCTTCTTACAGAGGCATAGACGAGATCAGGAAGATACGGGATGCCGTATCTTACAGGCCTGTTATGGGCAGGTTCAAAGTCTATATTATTGATGAATTTCACATGCTGACAAGAGAAGCTTTCAATGCACTTTTGAAGACTCTTGAAGAACCTCCCGAAAGAGTTGTTTTTGTTCTTGCTACCACCAATCTTGAGAAGGTCCCGGAGACAGTACTTTCTCGTTGTCAGATCTTCAACTTCAAGCCTCTTGACGAAAAAGACATTATGACTTATCTTGAGAAAATTGCCAAGGCAGAAGGGTTAGAATTCGATGAAAGGGCGCTTCGCTACATATCCAAGGCAGCTCACGGAGGTATGAGAGACGCAGTTAATCTTATGGAGAGAGTTATCGCTTTTGCTGATGATGTCAGCGAAGAGTCTGTTAGAACTACTCTAGGTATTCTTCCTGAAGAGGTCGTTAAGGAGTTTATTTCGGCCTTTTCATCTGGAGATCCGTCAATGATATTGAAGATGTCTGAAGATATTCAGTCCGGAGGATTCACTTACGAAGTCTTTCTTGAACAAGTAATAGATGAGGTAAAAGATCAACTTATACGAGAAACCAGCGGCGAGAGTTTCAATCTTCTATCATCTCTCTGGGAGATAAATCGTGAACTTAGATATGCCGAAGACAAGCGAGGCACTTTTGAAGTGATGACACTCCTTAAGAGCGGATTAGGGAGAGTGCGAATCAATCTCACCACTTCAGATGAACCGGCTTCGACAGACTCGATCGCTGTCAAGGCTGATTCAAAGAAATCTGAAGATTCTGATATGGTCGATGGCAAAGAGCTTACAGAGATACTGGAGCACCTTCGAAGGAACAGTTATATTCTCTTGTGGACTCTTCTAAGCCTTGCAAAAGTAAGACACACCAAAGAAGGAGAAGACTTTGTAATCGACACGGACAGTGATTACTCACAAGTGCTTCTTGAAGAAAGGCTTGAATCACTAAATCGAATTTCGACGGATCTTGTTGGAAAGAAGTTCTTTCTAGCCGATGATTCGGTCCGAGAGGATCCTTTTGGAAATCTCGATAAAGATTCTAGAGAGTACGTTGATGCAGTAATTGCCGGACTTGGTTTGAAGGATGATATTGACAAAGGAAAGATAAAGATAGAGCTTGAGGAGGAGTAATGATGGCAAAGAAATTTAGGGGCCTCGGTGGTAGGAACTATGGTGGTTCGAAAAAGGGTTCCAATATGGGCGAACTTCTGAAACAAGCCCAGAAGGCACAGGAAGAAATGGAAAGCCTTGAAGATACATTCAAGACAATTGAGGTCGCTGCTTCAGCCGGCGGCGGGGCAATAAATGTTGTTGCGACTTGCGATTATCGTATCAAATCGATCGAAGTCGAGCCGGAGATAAGGGAAGAGGATTATGAGATCATTCAAGATTTGATAATCGCGGGGATAAATGAAGCATTGGCCGAGGTAACAAAGAAGAGAGACGAAGAAACAGCGCGAATCACGGGAGGACTCAATCTACCGGACAATATACTTTAGGAGGTGTAACAGATGCACAGAGTAGCAATCAACGGTTTTGGGAGAATTGGCAGACTTGTTTTTAGAGAGATGGTGAAGCGCGGGGAATTTGAAATAGTTGCAATCAATGATCTGACAGATGCCGCAACTCTTGCTCATCTTCTCAAATATGATTCAGTTCACGGAAGGTTTGAAGGTTCAGTCGAGGCTAAAGAAGGAGCTATTGTAGTAAATGGCAAAGAAGTGAAAGTCTTCTCCGAAAAGAACCCTGCGAATCTTCCCTGGAAAGATCTCGGTGTCGAACTGGTAATTGAGGCTACCGGAGTTTTCAGAAATAGAGAGAAAACCATGCCTCACATCGAAGCTGGAGCGAAGAAGGTCTTGATCACTGCACCTGCAAAGGGTGAAGTGGATGCCACAATAGTACTCGGAGTTAACGACGATGTACTTAAGCCAGAAATGAAAATCGTATCCAATGCTTCCTGTACGACCAACTCGATAGCTCCAATCATCAAGATTCTAAACGACAATTTCAAGATTCAGAAAGGTTACCTTACCACCGTTCACGCATATACAAACGACCAGAAAATTCTGGATCTTCCGCACAGCGATTTGAGGAGGGCAAGAGCGGCTGCCGCCAATACAATTCCGACCTCGACTGGAGCCGCAAAGGCTGTAGGCTTAGTTATCCCGGAGCTTAAGGGCAAGCTGGATGGAATCGCCATGAGAGTTCCCGTGACGGACGGTTCAATAACAGATCTTACGGTGGTCCTGGAGAAGGAAACCACCGCCCAGGAAGTCAATGCCCTTGTAAAGAATGCCGCAGAAACCGGGCTCAAGGGAATTGTCGAATACACCGAAGAAGAACTGGTTTCTTCAGACATCGTGGGGACGACCGTTTCCTCGGTATTCGACAGCAAATTGACAGCGGCGATGGGCAACTTGCTGAAAGTCTGCGCCTGGTACGACAACGAATATGGCTATTCTTGCAGAGTAGTCGATCTAGCCAAGATAATGATGGAGATGTAATTCTGAGGATAATTCGACGGGGCCTTCTGGCCCCGTTTTACTGAGCAAAGGAGGATTAAGAATGTCTAAGACCCTAACTCTTAGAGATGTTGATTTGAGTGGAAAAAGGGTACTTGTCAGAGTGGATTTCAATGTGCCTCTGAATAAAGAAACTGGCGAAGTAAGTGACGATACTAGAATCATGGCCGCTATACCCACCGTCGAATACATTGTAGAAAGAGGTGGGAAGGCAATTCTCGTTTCTCATTTGGGCAGACCCAAAGGAAAGAAAGATCCGAAGTATTCGCTGGAAAGAGTAGCCGAGAGGCTTAGTTCACTGATTGGCAAACCAGTCCGATTTGTTCCCGATTGTGTCGGGGAAGCTGTGGAGAGAGCCGTTTCTGAGATGAGTGATGGTGAGATACTACTTCTGGAGAACGTTAGATTCTACCCCGAAGAAGAGAAGAACGACCCTGACTTCTCGAAAAAGCTCTCTTCGATTGCTGATATTCACGTAAACGATGCTTTTGGCACCGCACACAGGGGTCATGCGTCAAACGTTGGTGTGGCACGAAACTTGATCAGTGTACCCGGATTTCTTATGCAAAAAGAAATCGAGATGCTTGGAATGGCAATCGAAAGCCCGGAGCACCCCTATGTCGTAATTCTTGGAGGCGCGAAGGTATCCGACAAGATAGGAGTGATAAGCAATCTTCTTGAGAAGGCCGACAGGATTCTCATTGGCGGTGCGATGATGTTTACATTCCTAAAAGCTTTAGGCAAGAGCGTTGGCGACTCTCTAGTTGAAGAGGACAAGATAGATCTTGCTAAAGAGATTTTGGAGAAGGCCGAAAAGAAGAGTGTGGAGTTTGTTCTTCCTGTCGATACGATAATTTCCAGAGAAATCGCGGCCGGTAGTGAATCTAAAGTTGTCAGCCTGGAAGAAGGTGTACCGTCAGGTTGGAAAGGTCTTGACATTGGCCCATCCACAATTGAGCTCTTTGAAGGAAAGCTAGGCGATGCGAAGACCGTTGTCTGGAACGGACCCATGGGTGTCTTCGAAATTGACGATTTTGCGAAGGGTACGGAGTCAATTGCGAAGGCGCTGGCCTCTCTTAATGACGCAGTCACGATAATCGGGGGAGGCGACAGTGCTGCAGCAATTAACAAGTTCGGACTTGCCGACAAGGTCTCCCATGTGTCTACTGGAGGAGGGGCGTCCCTTGAGATGCTTGAGGGAAAGGATATGCCAGGAATAATGAGCCTCTCAACTGAGGCCCACAAAAAAAAACGTAGAATAATGGTCGCGGGGAACTGGAAGATGAACAAATCCCCCGATGAGTCACGGATGTTTGCGGGATTCCTTGCCTCCTCAATAGGAAATGAAAAAGTCGTGGATGTCGTTGTTTTTCCGGCGACTATATCGGTTCCCGGTGTGGCCGATATCCTGAAAGATACTGCTATAAAGTTTGGAGTACAGAATGTTTATCCGGCTGACAGTGGGGCCTTCACGGGAGAAATCTCAGTGCCGATGCTCCCAGATCTGGGAGTAGAATACGTGCTTGTCGGACACTCCGAACGCAGGCATATCTTCGGCGAAACCAGTGAGATGACCAACGAAAAGATCAAAGCGGTTCTTAAAGGCGGCCTAATTCCGGTCTTCTGTGTGGGAGAAACGCTGGAAGAAAGAGAATCAGGCAGAACAAATGAAGTTCTAAAGGAGCAGATCAGCAAGGGCTTTTCGGGACTTGATAAGAACGAAGCAGAAAGATTAATTATTGCCTACGAACCGGTTTGGGCTATCGGAACTGGAGTTGTGGCCACACCTGAACAGGCCGAAGACACTATGAAATTTGTAAGGGATCTCGTCTCTTCTCTTTACGACAATGATCTGTCGGAGGAAATTCGGATTCTTTATGGTGGGAGCATCAAGCCTGATAACTTCGAGCCTCTAATTGCCATGGAGAATATTGACGGTGGGTTAGTTGGGGGAGCCAGTCTGCTTGAAAGCTTCGTTCAACTGGTTGCCATCGCCAAGAATCACGCTTGATTACATTGATTTGACGGCCGCCCGACGGGCGGCTGTTTCGTTTTCTTTCTAAGCCGAGGTGTTATAATCTCAAAATAGGAGGTGTCGTTCTTGGATAGCTATCAGGAGCTTGAACTTGTCGTAGACAAGATGGTAGAGGAATTCAACCGTCTTAGAAAGGAAAACGAACAGCTCTGGAAGCAGGTTGAAGCAGAACAGAGAAAATCTGAAGAGTCTGAGCTCAGAATCCGGGAACTTGAACTCCGTCTTGAAAGTGAATCAAGGACAATCTCCTCACTTATAAAGAGAGTCAGAGGCAGCCTCGTTGAAGACAGCAAAAAAGCATAAGGAGTCGAGCTATGAAGCGATCAGTCTCACTTGACCTTGGAGAAAAGAAGTACACTTTTATTACCAGTGATCCACAAGAACTTGTGGATCAAGTCTTTTCTAAGATCACGGAAATGTACGATTCGTTAAAAAAGAACGAAGAAGAGATCGGCTATGAAAAAGTACTTGTGGGGATTTCGGTGAATCTTGCGCACGACCTTGTGAGAAGTCAGAATGAACTGCTAAGGCTTAAAGCAAAATACGAAGAGGTTCTTTCAGAATACTTCCAGGGACGTGACGGGGTTGAGAAGTAGGTTAAGGATAGGGATTTTCGATTCGGGGATAGGTGGCCTTACAGTTCTGAAAAGGTTATTGGAGGCTTTCCCTGAAGGAGTGAATTTTCACTATTTTGCTGATACTGCAAGGGTTCCGTACGGTTCAAAGCCAATTGAAACACTTCAAAGATACTTAAGAGAGATCTTCGATTTTTTTTCGCAGCTGAATGTCGATGCAATTCTTACTGCCTGTAACACCTCCGATTCCATACTCTCTCAAAGAGAAAAGTCAGAGCTCGGCGTTCCTTACTTCAGTATAATTGATCCCACAGTGAGAACTCTTGGAGAATCAGCCCCGAAAGAATCGACAGTCGCAGTTATTGCAACTGAGAATACTGTAAAGAGATCGCTTTATTTGAGACGGCTCTTCCACTATGAGAATCTTACTACCATTGTTCAGAGGGCCTGCCCACTTTTCGTCCCCTTAATAGAAGAGGGTATCTGGGAAGGCGAAATTGTTGATTCCATCGTAAAGTATTACTTGACTGATCTGGCTAGAACCGAACCAGACTTTCTGATACTTGGATGCACTCACTATCCGCTAATTAGAAAATCGATCGAAGCATTTCTGCCTTCAAAAACAAGAGTTGTAGATCCTGCGGAGTATATTGTCAGTGATTTCACTGATTGGGCGGAAATCTCATCAACCGAACCATCTACGGTAGACTATTACGTTAGTGGGAATATTCGGTTTTTTCAGGAAATTCTGAAGAGGTATCTTCGAAAAGAAGAGAATGTGAGAGGTGTTGGTCTAACCTTTGCGGGGATAACTCTGAAGGAAAGCGTTTGAAGTGAGTAGAACAGTTCTGATAGGAGGAGGTACGGGCCTATCAACTTTCGCTAGAGTGATTAAGGATTTCGACTCTTCTCTTACTCTGGTTGTTGCAGTGACCGACGATGGAGGAAGTTCGGGGATTATAAGAGAAGCTATGTTGATTCCTCCGCCGGGTGATGTCAGGAACAACATAATTGCTCTGGCCGATGACGAAGAGCTTCTGACCAAGGTCTTTTCTTACAGATTCAGGGCGCCTGCAATGGACGGGCATTCTATTGGAAATATAATAATCGCCGGTCTTACTGAGATGTATGGGAGTTTTCCAGAGGCAGTTGTTGCGGCATCAAATATGCTCAGCATAAAGGGCAGGGTTTTGCCTGTCGCCAATGATTTCGTTCATCTCGTGGCGGAGCTCGACGATGGATCAGTTATCAAGGGAGAGTCAAAAATATCGTCAGTAGGAAAAAGAGTGAGAAGACTATCCCTTGACAAGCCAGCTAAGGCTCTTCCAGAAGTAATCGATGCAATAGTATCTGCAGATACGATAATTGTGGGCCCCGGAAGCATTTTTACCAGTGTAGTTCCAAATTTTCTTGTTTCCGGTGTTCGAGAAGCATTCAGAGAATCGAGAGGCAGAAAGATTTATATCTGCAATATCATGACTCAACCCGGTGAGTCCGAAGGTTTCTCACTGGGCGATCACGTAGAGGTTGTTGAGGATTATTGCGGAGAAGCCTTTGATATGATTTTTTGGACGGAAGTGAGAGGTGTCGAGGCTTCGGTCTTGAAAAGATATAGGGAGAAGGGCTCCTCACCGGTCGAGAACGACATGCTTTTCGACAGACGGGTTAAGGTAATCGATGGAGCTACGACAGAGCTAATAGATGACGGAAGAACACGTCTCGTCGTGCGGCACTCGAGAAACAGTATTTTGTCTATTCTTCATGAATTGTGCTTGTTGGGAGAGAGCAGGATTTGAGTTATGCCGATAAACTCAAGGAAGAGCTATGCCATCTTCCTTTAGATGATCCGTCAGAATGCAGGTCTGAATACCTCGGTTTTGTCAAGTCAAGAGGGACTCTAAGACTTAGAGGCAGCACAGCTTTTCTCGTTATACCTCTTACGTCGATCACGAGTCTTAAAAGGCTATTCCAGATAGCAAAAAAGCTTTCTATACCAATTTTCGAGACTCAATTAATCGAAGAAATGCGTCTAGGTCGGAAAAGGGGTGGAGAGCTTAGCTTTCGCTTTGAAGAAGTCGAGGAGTTCCTTCGCAGAAGTGGGATTTCGGTCAGAGACGATTCCATCCCGAAACCGGTGAGAGAAGATCCGGTTTACTTCGGTGCGTTCCTCAGAGGTTTGTATCTGGCCGGTGGGTCCGTAGTTGACCCTTCAAAAGAGTATCATCTAGAGATAACTCTAGACACGACAGAAGCTTTCGTGAATTCTCTGAGAATTTATATCGCCGAGAATTTCAATATAAAGATCGGTGTTGTAAAGGTCAGGGAAAAATTCAAAGCGTATGTGAAATCATCACTTGATTTGATTGAGTTGCTGTCCCTGATGGGTGGCAAGAAGACCGTAACGAGGCTTTCGAGCGCTGTAGAAGTTAGGAAGATCAGAAGCGATGTGAGCAGAACCCTGAATTTTCTTACGGCGAATGCAAATAAATCAGGGCAGGCAATGGCGAAACACGTGAAGGCAATAAGGATTATAGACAAGAAACTCGGTATTGACAGACTAGACGAAGATCTTCGACAGATAGCCATTCTCCGAATAGAGAACGAAGACCTCAATCTAAGAGAACTTGGGGAAATAATGAATCCGCCAATGAGTAAGTCAGCAGTATATAATAGGTTGAAAAAGCTTATGGCATTGGCCGAAGAGTTGGGAGATATTTAGATGAAATGTCCTTTTTGTGGTGGAGATTCTACAAGGGTTCTGGATTCTAGACCGACCGATGAATCCACTTCCATTCGGAGAAGAAGGGAGTGCGAGAAGTGTGGTGCAAGATTCACTACCTATGAGAGGTATGAGAAACTCCCCTTCTTGGTGGTAAAAAAAGACGGCAGAAGGGAGAAATTTAGCAGGGAGAAACTTCTTAATGGATTGCTGAAAGCCTGTGAGAAGAGGCCAATATCTGTTGATACGGTCAATGGTATCGTTGAAACCGTAGAAAATGGGATTGTGAAGGCGGGGAAACACGAAGTGATCTCAAGTGAGATCGGCGAGATGATAATGACTGAACTTAAGTCTCTGGACAGAGTTGCTTACGTTAGATTTGCATCTGTTTACAAAGATTTCAGGGACATAGACCATTTCATGGATATAATTGAGGAACTCAGGAACGACAGAGATCGTTGAATGGAGGGATCCAGGTCGTGAAGAAGAAAGTAATTTACCTTACACAGGAAGGCTTCGACAGAATGAAAGAGGAGCTCGAGAGTCTTAGAAAGAAACTCATGTATGAAATTGCTGAAAGGATCAAGGAAGCCAGAGAGCTTGGGGATCTAAGTGAAAATAGCGAATACGATGAAGCCAAGAACGAACAGGGAAGAATCGATAGCAGAATAAAGCAGCTGGAAGAGATACTAAATAACGCTGAAATAATCGAGGACGACGGTGACTTGAGTACAGTGAAATTGGGTTATGTCGTTGAACTCCAGAACGCTGAGACAGGTGAGAAATCTCAATTTAGAATCGTCAACGCTCAGGAGGCCAACATTTTTGAGGGAAAAATCAGTTCCGATTCTCCTATTGGACGCGGAGTTTTAACTCACAAAGTGGATGAATTGGTAAGGGTAAAAACCCCTGCAGGTTGGGCGAAGTACAAGATTCTTACTATCGGCAAGTGATGGGGGTATTTTATGAGTGAAGAAGCAAGGAAACAGAGAATTGAAGAGATAAATCAAATGCGCAGCGAGGGAATTGAGCCGTACCCATACCGTTTTGAGAAAACTCACTGGGCCGGCCAGATTAAGACGGATTTTTCCGATTTAAAGGATTCCGAGACTAGAGAAGATATTACCTTAAGAATTGCCGGAAGAGTGGTTGCGATGAGAAACCACGGGAAATCCACTTTCTTTGTTCTTAGGGATAATACGGACCGGATTCAGGCTTATATCAGGCTCGACGGTGTAGGGGTGGAGAATTTCGAGGTCTTCAAGAAATTTGTAAACATTGGCGATTTCCTGGGGGTCACTGGATTCCCTTTCAAGACGCATACAGGAGAGATATCGGTCTTCGTAAAGCATTTCGAGATACTCTCGAAGGCAATAAGAATGATGCCTGAAAAGTGGCATGGAGTGAAGGATAAGGAGATAATCTACAGACAGAGATACGTTGAGATGCTTTCGAGCGACGAAGCTCTTGAGAGGTTTCGGATTCGCTCTGAACTGTTTCGATTGGTCAGAGAGTTTCTTCAGTCCAGGGGTTTTATAGAAGTAGATACGCCCATGCTTCATTATCTGACTGGAGGAGCATCGGCAAGGCCCTTCAAAACTCATATCAATGTCTTCGAGTCGGAAATGTATCTGAGGATTGCAGAAGAACTATTCCTTAAGAGATTCCTGGTGGGAGGCTTTGAAAGGATTTTCGAAATCGGAAAGAACTTCCGCAATGAAGGGGTCTCCTTCAAACACCACCCTGAGTTCACAATGATGGAGCTATACTGGGCGTACGCAGATTACAACGATATAATGGATATCACTGAAGAGATGATCAACTACGTAGTCAGCAAAATAACAGGTTCAGAAATTATTACTTATCAGGGAAAGAAGATCGATTTTTCGAGGCCTTGGCGCAGAGTAAAGATGGCTAGCTTTATAGAAGAGAATCTTGGAGTCGATATCTTGGAAGATTCAAGTGATGAACTGATAGCCGTTCTGAAGAAGCATAATGCTGAACCTGATATCAAGGAAAGAGGACACTTGATCGAGAAATTGTGGGATCTTGTGGAGCACAACCTTGTGAACCCCACTTTTGTTACCGAGCATCCAGTAATAATCTCTCCATTGTCGAAAATTCATAGAGAAGATCCGAGAGTTACAGAGAGGTTCGAGCTGATAATAAGCTCTATGGAGATGGCAAATGCTTTCAGTGAGTTGAACGATCCGATTGAACAGTATGATCGTTTCCTTCATCAAGCGGGTTTGAGGGACATCGGAGATGAAGAGGCTCAGATGATGGATCAGGATTTCATCAGGGCTCTTGAATATGGGATGCCCCCCACGGGAGGATTGGGAGTGGGTTGGGATAGAATAATCATGCTTGTGACAGATGCACCTTCTATAAGGGATATTATTCCCTTTCCGCTCGTAAGACCAATCTCTTTTGATGAAGAAGAGGCTTTGAGTAATAGCGAGGAATAGTAGAGGTGATTCAATGACGCTTTATGAGCAGATTCAACAGGAAATGAAGGAAGCGATGAAGTCCCGAGATTCTCTTAAAACGAATACTTTGAGGAGTGTAATCGCTTCCGTAAAAAACTACCTTGTATCTTCAGAAGAGGCCAGAGCTCGAGAGGTCAACGATGAGCTTTTGATAGATCTTATTGCGAAGGAAGCAAAGAAACGAGAAGAATCAATTGAAGCCTACAAGAAGGTAGGGAGAGATGATCTGGTTTCCAGCGAATCCAAAGAGCTTGAGATACTGAGTAAGTACCTCCCAGAAGAACTATCGGCGGATGAAATAAGGGCGATCGCCTTGCAGACGATTGACGATTTGAAGGCCAACAATCCTTCAGATCTAGGGAAAGTCATGAGAGAGCTGATGGCAAGAGTAAAGGGAAGAGCAGATGGAAAACTTGTCAACAAAATTGTCAGGGAGCTTCTTGAGAGTAGATGAGAGTTGAGTTCCTGACCGCAGAAATCGGGAGCACCACTACGGTGCTCTCTGCTTTTTCATGTGATGCATCGGGAAAAATGAAATTCGTTGGGCAGGGTGAATCTTACACAACCATAGATGAAAATGATGTCACTGTCGGTATAGAAAAGGCTATGAAAGCATTGAAAAAAAACCTTGGAACTGAGAGGCTCGAATGGGATGTCTTGGTTGCATCGTCTAGTGCTGCTGGGGGACTGAGAATGACGGTGCACGGTCTCGTTTACGATATGACTGTCAAAGCTGCAAGGGAAGCGGCTCTTGGGGCTGGTGGGGTTATTAAGTTAGTTACTGCCGGCAAGTTGGCCCACAGAGACTTGAAAAGAATCGAGGAAGCCACTCCAAAGTTAATACTTCTTGCTGGTGGAGTTGATTATGGCGAAAGGGAGACGGTTATTCATAATGCAGAGATCCTCAAGAATGCAGATCCCGAGATTCCTATAGTCTATGCGGGCAATGTTGTCGCAGCGGACGAAGTCTGTGAAATTGTCTCGGTCAATGGAAGAGATGTTCACGTAGTGGAAAATGTGTATCCAAGAATCGATGAGCTCAATGTCGAACCTACCAGGAAGATTATCAGGGACGTCTTTTCGAAAAACATAGTGAAGGGTCCCGGAATGGAGAAGATTTATTCGTTAGTTGACAAGCCCGTTATCCCGACACCGGCCGCAGTTATGCTTGCGGCTGAAATTTTTTCTGATACTAAAGGTGATGTGCTCGCAGTAGATATCGGGGGTGCAACTACGGACGTTGATTCAGTTACTGATGGAGATCCCGAGATCGAGTCTATACTGGTATCACCGGAACCAAGAGCAAAGAGGACCGTCGAAGGAGATCTCGGAATCTACGTGAATGCCCGTCACGTTATCGAGCACATTGGGAGAAGTGAGTTGGAAAGAGAATTCCCCGATCTGGAAAGCATCGTTGAAAATCTTACGCCTTACCCAAAGAATTCACTCGACGAAGCCTTCTCTGTAAGACTTGCCAAATACTGTTTCGAGTCTTCGATAAGAAGACATGCGGGAAGCATCAAACAGTTTTATGGGCCCACCGGAAGAATAGAAGTTGCTCATGGAAAGGATCTTACGGCTGTCAGATCGATAGTTGGTACTGGTGGAATCTTAAGCAGATCGAAATTTTGCTCTAAAATCATGGAAGGTATTAGAACTCTTTCCGAGAAACATGAAAAGGAATTGCTGCCAAAAGCTATTGTAAAGCTTTACAGAGATAAGCACTACATTTTTGGTGCTATTGGTCTAATATCGACCGTCGACTTCTCCTCTGCAAAGGATCTTCTGGAGAACTCTTTTGAAGAGCTTAGAAATTTCTGAACCACACAAAGCTAGTTTTCTCGCAATTGACAAGCGTTTCCTTTGGATGATAGAATCTCCATGAATGCGGGTGTAGCTCAGTTGGTAGAGCATCAGCTTCCCAAGCTGAGGGTCGCGGGTTCGAGTCCCGTCGCCCGCTCCATTGGTATGACGTCGTAGATCAGCAGACTCGCTTGACCCAGTTCTCGAAACTCCCTATACTTCAGTTGCACTTCGCTCTCCAGGTTTTCTCCCAGACCTTTGATTCCCTTTCTGATAGTTGGTTCGAAGGTAATATGGAGTTCATTCACCAACCCTTTATCTGCAAACTGGTCGAATGTATCTGCTCCTCCAATGAGACAGACTTCCTCATAACCTTTTTTTTCAAGTTCTTCGAGGATTTCTTCCGGAGTCGATGACGTAAAAAACAGATTGTCGGAGCCTTCGAAATTGTATGGAGTTCTCGTCAGAACGATATTGAGCCTTCCGGGAAGCGCCTTTCCAATAGCATCGTAAGTTTTTCTGCCCATAATGACTACTCCGACCCTTGAAGTAAGGGATTTGAAGTAACTCTTGTCTTCTTTTGATGTCCACTCAGTTTTGTCTTCTTTAGAGAGCGATATTTTACCGTTGACCGTACTTGCAAACACAGCTATTACCTTCAGCTCTCGCACCTCCCTCTACTTTGTCCTTCAATTTCTTACAGTTGATTCTATCTTTTTTTTGCCTCTCCTGGCAACATTTAGGAGTCAGTTTAGTCAGGATATGTTATTCTTCTTAAGATAGGAGTGTGAAGGACATCAAGAGGATTTTTGGGATTATTTTTGTTTCTCTTTTGTTCATTTTGGTAGCTGCCTGCAGTGACGGCGGAAATTACTCTGTTTCTGTAAGACAAATAGACTGCAAAGGCTCGATCTGCAACATAGATTTGAACATATCGGCACCGGGCAGGGATCTTCCGCCGTTTCTTGTGACAATCGGTCGTCCTCCGGTTGATGGGAATGACGGCTTGAAATTCAGAGGAACTGAAGCTTCGTTTGAATTGAAGGAGCAGGGTGCTCACTTAATATATGTGACTTTGATTGAGGGCAAGAGATTTTTAACGACTCCGGTCTCGGCTAAGGTAACGATCAATCTTGAACCCCCGGAAAGGCCCGCTGTCCGATGGAGCCTTGCGCAAGGATTTCTGACCCTTGTTGTCAGGGCAGAGGATTCCAAAGAAGTGACTGACTATCGAATCCTAGTTAATGGTGAATCTTTCAGATCATCTAGTGGCGTGTTTTCGGTCCCTGTAGAGAGAGATAGGAAGTATATCGTCCAGGCGTTCTCAATGTCTGATGCGATAAGCTCTGAACCTGCAATTGTTGATCTCGAGCTTTCGGAAGACTTTGCTCCAGAAGTGAAGCTCTTCTTCACCTTCCCATATAGAGGAGAGGCGATTCAAGTTGAGATTAGTGACGACTGGGACAGTCCTGAAGAGCTTGAGATAGAGGCCTTCGCTCAAGAGAGTGGAATTTCACTTCTCTTTGATGGAGCAAGGCTGATACCTGAGATACCTATTCCGGAGCACAAAAACACTCTAGTTGTTAGAGTAAGCGATTCTTCTGGCAACACTACCGAAGTGACGAAACAGTTGACGGTTGTAAGAAGTACTTCTCCTGATCTTCCCGAACTCTATATTGAGGAAGGCACAATAAGAAACGCAAGGTGGACTACTTCAGAAGGTTCAGTTGAACTTCAGAGATACAGAGACGGGGAGTGGATTACTCTCTCCAGCCATGATTCTGAAGAGAAATCGTCGATAATTTCGAAGGATAGTATATCTGAGAATGGAGATCTTTACAGAATCGTCTTCACTTCCGAGAGCGAGATCTACATGCCTTCTGTCCCAGTTTTCGCTAAAGAGAGTTTCTTCAGGCGGTTCAGTACGGAGTACATCTCATCTTTCCTGGGAATGGATGCGCTGCTGGTAGGAGGAAATGATTACAGATTCTATGGGAATATAGTTGTGAGAGATAATTCGGTCATGAGAGTCGAGTCGGGTTCTTCTCTCACGATTCCAAAGGGAAATACTTTGCTCGTGAGCGGAGTCCTTGATCTAGAAGGTTGGAAGGACAGGATTGCAGTAAATCCGGGAGGTTCTTCTGGAACTATAGAAGTTACGAACAACGGCGTCTTGATTGCTAGAAGCGTGGATTTCAACAATTCGAGGGTCGTTGTAGAAGGAGCGGCCGTAGTAGTATTTGAAGATTGCACATTTTACGGTGGTTTGAAGATCAGTGGAGCCAGAACCGTCCAGATATACAAGAGCCAGATCGATGGAGAAATCAGCGTTGAAAATGTTAGAGAGCTCCTAGTTCATCTCAGTGAACTCTCCGGAACAGAGCTGACATACAGCAATTTGGGTTCAGCCTTACTCTCAAGAAGTACATTTAGTTCACAGTCAATGGAAGTCATGGACTCTCGTGTTGAAGTGGTTGGCTCGGTTTTCGAATACGGAGATATTGAAATCAATAAGACGTCTCGTCTGTTACTGACAGGAAGTTCACTGATAGATACTGGAATCGAAATTTCTGGAGCATCCTCGTTGCATATTGAAGAACTGGAAATAAGGGGACAGGTTAAGATAGACCTTAAGGGACTTTCGCGACTTAGTATTCAAGAGGACGCCAAAGAAATGATTGAGATTATCTCGGACGAAAAATCTGCCATTAAGGTTTACTGAGCATGGGTATGAAATTTCGTGATTTTGATCCCAGAATTCTTGGGTGTCTTGATCTTGACCTTACTTATCTTCATGCTCGTGTCAATCACGGAACTCTATTGCTATCGTGGTTTATTGATCCTCCAAAAGGTTCAAGGAAAGCACTCGAATTGGGTTCGGGCAGCGGTGTGATTTCAATCTATCTGGCAAAGGCCTTCGGACTGTCAGTAACTGGTTTGGAAATTGACAGCGAGCTTTACAACGTGTCCATTAAGAACGCTCGCGCCAACTGCACCGAAGATCTTACCAATTTCATAAACTGTGACATCAGGACATATTCTAGTGAGAACAGAGGAGAGGTCTTCGATCTAGTTGTAGCTAATCCACCTCACTACGTCCATTCCGGTCTCGATAGTCCTGACGAAAGAAGAAACACTGCAAGACGAATCGACCGAGATTCTGCAAGAGTGTTTGCCTCTGCAGCTGGTAGTCTTCTAAAAAACAGAGGTGCTTTCTATTTTATATTGCATCCGAGGGACTTGACAAAATGGGCACATCTCCTGGAGGATGAAGGACTGGGAATTCATAGATTGAGATTTGCGTACGGGTCTTTCGAAAAACAGGCTCAGCTGGTACTCTTAAGCGGGAGAAAGGGCTCATCATCTGAGATCGTTGTGGAACCGCCGATAAAAATGAGGTGAAAACTTTGTTTATAAGTATAGAAGGAATTGACGGATGTGGAAAAACTACTCAGATCAAACTTTTGGCCGAGTATCTCAGTCAATTAGGTGTGGAGTTCACCATAGTCAGGGAACCCGGTGGAACAAGGGCAGGCGAAGAGATCCGGCAGATACTGCTGCATAAGGACTTCCAGTTGTGTGCGGAATCAGAGCTGCTTCTATTCATGGCGGCACGTGCACAAATAGTTAGGGAGGTTATACGGCCAGCACTGGAGAGTGGTAGACTGGTGATTGCAGATCGATTCATGGATTCATCAGTTGCCTATCAGGGAGTCGGAAGGGATCTAGGACAAAAGGTAGTCCAGTTCATGAATTCATTTGCTGTGGGGAATACGGTCCCGGATATTACGCTATACATTGATGTGCCGGCAGATGTAGCAATGTCGCGGATGAGAAAAGAAAAGAAAAATGATAAAATAGAAGTGGAAAGTTTAGAGTTTTTCGAAAGAGTAAGAAAAGGATATGAGAGGTTGATGGTAGAAAATGGCAAGAGATTCGTTCTCATAGATGGAAGAAAGGCTGTAGAGCAAGTGCAAGAAGATATCAGAAATTCTTTATCGGTTTTAATCGAGAAGCAAAAGCCAAATGGGAGGTGACAAGAATGTATTTCGACAAGTTTTCCGAAGGCGCTGCCCAGGTCTTTGTGACAGCCCAGGACGAGGCTAGAAGTCTCGGCCACCCGTATGTTGGAACTGAACACCTCCTTCTAGCGATCATAAAAGTCGAAAATGAGCAAACAACTAGGATTCTGAGAAACTACTCGATCACATACGAGAGAATCTCCAGAGAAGTAACTTCGATGGTTGGGACTAACGTACATCAGTCTGTAGTCGGAGCCCCGCAGATGACACCCAGAGCGAGACGAGTTATCGAACTGGCAAATGATGAATCGAAAATGCTTGGTCAAGACAAGATTGATGTTGAACACATAATGCTCGGGATCGTTCGCGAAGGAGAAGGTATCGCAGCTCACATATTGAAGCAAATGGGAGTAAACCTATCGCAGCTGAGAAGAGAGATTATTGAGAACATAACAGGTGACTGGGAAGAAGGAGGCGAACAGCCAGAAAACGTCTTCGTACAGCAGAGCCCTACGATGAGCTCTGCGATCAAACAGCTTGAAGGTTTTGGCACAGACCTTACTGCAATGGCCAAAGCTGGGAAGCTCGATCCAATTGTCGGTAGAGAGATTGAAAGGCAGAGGCTAATGGAGGTTCTTTCCAGACGCAAGAAGAATAATCCTGTTTTGATAGGAGAACCTGGTGTTGGAAAAACGGCAATCGTTGAAGGACTTGCACAAATGATTGTTGATGAAGAGGTTCCCGAGACACTGAAGAGCAAAGTCATTTTTGCACTGGATGTCGCTTCGCTCATTGCCGGAACGAAGTATAGAGGGGAATTTGAAAAGAGGCTGAAGAAGCTCATCCATGTTGTGAAATCCAACGGAAACATCATTCTGTTCATAGATGAAGTTCATACTATAGTTGGTGCAGGTTCAGCTGAAGGTGCCGTTGATGCCGCCAATATTTTGAAGCCGGCTCTTGCAAGCGGAGAGATAAGATGCATAGGATCAACAACTCCTGATGAATACAGAAAGTACATAGAAAAAGATGCCGCTCTTGAGAGAAGATTCCAGAAGATCTACGTAACCGAGCCTACTCCGGAACAGTCGGTAGAGATTCTGAAAGGTATAAGGCACAAGTATGAACTTCACCACAAGGTTCGCTACACAGAAAAGGGACTGGAAGCTGCTGTCACATTGTCGCACAGATATGTCTCCGACAGATTTCTCCCTGACAAGGCGATAGATATCATTGATGAGGCGGGTTCGAGGGCAAGACTGCAGAAGCTTACAATTCCCGACGAGTTGAAAAAGATGCAGGGTGATATTGAAGTCTTGAAGATAAAAAGAGAGACTGCTGCGGCCGATCAGGAGTATGAAAAGGCTGCCCAGCTGAAGGAAAAGGAGCGTTTGATACAGCAGAAGTATAGGGATGGTTATAGCGAATGGAGAAACAGGGTTGATTCTGAGATAGTTACCCTCGATGACGATGAAGTCGCAGAAATCGTTTCAAACTGGACAGGAATACCGCTCAGAAAACTTGAAGAGACGGACAGTGAAAAGCTTCTAACTCTGGAGACTGCTCTGCATGAGAGAATAGTCTCTCAAGAAGAAGCCATTTCGGCGGTCGCCAAATCGATAAGGCGCGCAAGAAGCGGATTGAAGGACCCTCACAGACCGATTGGAGCTTTCCTTTTCCTTGGCCCAACGGGTGTAGGGAAGACCGAGTTAGCAAAGGCTCTTGCAGAGTACCTTTTTGGCGAGGATAAGGCGCTTGTGAGATTTGACATGTCTGAGTACATGGAAAGATTTTCGGTCTCAAGATTGATTGGGGCGCCCCCAGGTTATGTCGGCTACGATGAAGGTGGCACCTTGACCGAGAGAATCAGGAAGAGGCCATTTTCCGTAATACTCTTCGACGAGATAGAGAAGGCCCATCCTGATATCTTCAACATCTTGCTCCAGATAATGGATGATGGCAGACTCACCGATTCGCAGGGAAGACAGGTTGATTTCAGGAACTCAATAGTGATAATGACCAGCAATCTTGGCGGAGAATTCATAAACAAAACCAAGTCTTCTATAGGTTTCGTGGAGTCGATTCGTGAAGAGAAGGAATATGAGGCTATGAAAACCTCGGTACTCGAGGAAGTCAAGCGGACTTTCAGGCCCGAGTTTCTCAATAGGCTCGATGAAATAGTGGTCTTCCATCAGTTGACCAAGGCTCAAATCAAGTCGATAATCGATATACTTATGAATGACATGAGAAAAAGGCTGAAGGAGAAGCATTTAAAGTTGGTCCTATCGGAACCTGCTCAGGATTTCCTTGTAGACGAAGGGTTCAACCCCGTCTACGGTGCGCGTCCACTTAAGAGAGCTATTCAGAAGTACGTTGAGGACCCTCTTTCTGAAGAGCTTCTACGAGGAAGGTTCCAGGAAGGAGATCTCATTACCGCAGAGGTTGACAACAGAATTCTGGTTTTCAAGAAGAAAAAAGATGAAAAAACAGAAGTTAAGGCTGTGACCTAAGGATCAGTTTCGAACGATATTGCAGGGGGGCGGTTTCAAGCCCCCCTTTATAAAATATTGAACATTTGCTCAACAGTCAAAAGAAGACGGTGGGGTTCGTTTATGAAGAAGAAGAGAAGTTATGTATGCGATGTTTGTGGCTATGAGTCTCCCGCGTGGTTTGGACGATGTCCTTCCTGCAACGAATGGAATACTGCAATCGCTTTTGTAACTGAAAGTGATCGGGAGGATAGCACTTCGACTTACCAATTTGAAGCAAAGCCTCTTTCAGAAATAGACAGCGACGAATCTCTGCGTATGAACACTGGAATTGAAGAACTGAATAGATCCCTTGGTGGAGGAATTGTTTCAGGGAGTGCAATTCTTGTAAGTGGAGAGCCTGGAATAGGTAAATCAACTCTCATGCTCCAACTATCCGACCTAGTCGCAGGAGAAAAGCCTGTCCTGTACATATCGGGCGAGGAATCTGTTCGTCAGCTGAGATTGAGAGCTGAAAGACTTCGTCTCTCGAACAAGGAGCGAATAGAAGTAGTGTCGGCAAATGAGATAGACTCTCTGAAAGTTTCGGGAATTGACAAATACAGTATGGTAGTGGTCGATTCTTTGCAGACGATAAGGATGTCCAGCGTACCTTCCTTGCCAGGATCTGTCGTACAGGTGAGAGAATGTGCAAATCTGCTAGTCTCTTTGGCTAAATCATCCGACATCCCGTTTCTAATGGTATCTCATATAACCAAAGGGGGGCAGATTGCAGGACCGAAGCTCGTTGAACATCTAGTCGATACAGTACTGTACTTTGAATCGAGTAAAACGGGATACAGGTTTTTGAGAACTGTGAAAAATCGATTTGGCCCCTCGGACGAGATTGCAGTCTTTGAAATGACCTCGGAAGGGTTGCGTGAAGTATCCGACATCAGCAGTCTTTTTGTAGAAGACTATACAAGTGCGCCAGGTAATGTGGTCTCAGTGATCTATGAGGGTTCCAGGGCTTTTCTAATAGAAGTCCAGGCGTTGGTTTCCAAACCGGTTTATGGAACGCCCAGGAGACTTGCGTCCGGAGTGCCTCTTGAAAGACTCCTCCTAGTCACCGCGGTGCTAACGAAGAGAGCCGGTATTCCTCTCGACAGTCTGGATCTTTATCTGAACGTTGCCGGAGGACTCCAAATAGAAGATACTGGAGTTGATCTGGCTATTGCCGCCGCTTTGGTGTCTTCCTATACGGACACTTCAATACCTGAAGGCATAGCTTTTTTTGGTGAGATTGGACTGGATGGAACTGTGCGTTCCGTTTCTTCAACAGAGAAAAGGGTCGAAAGGGCAAAAAAATCCTCTTTCTCAAGAATAGCTGCGCCAGAGGGAAGAAATGGTATAAAAGATGTGAAACAACTACTGAAAATCATCGGAGGTATGAAGAGTGGAAAGGAGTGAACTCATAGAAAAGATCAAAAAGATTGCCCCGGGAACTCCGCTTCGTCACGCTCTCGATGATATACAGGATGCAAGCGTGGGAGGCTTAATCTTTTTTGTAGACGATTACAAGAAGTACAGCCAGCTAATGCAGATAGGGTTCCTTCTGAATTGCCAGTTCAATCCAAACAAACTGTATGAGCTTGCCAAGATGGATGGAGCAATTGTTGTGGATGATGACCTTACAACGATAGTTGGAGCGAATGTTCAGTTGATTCCAGATCACACTATTCCTACTAATCAGACAGGTATGAGACACAGAGCCGCTGAGAGAATGGCTAGAGAAACCGGTAGAATGTTGGTAGCTGTATCAAAGAGAAGAAACACAATGACAATTTTTCTTGGAGATTATGTCTATACTTTGAACAGCGTAGAGACTCTCACATCCAAGATCACACAAACTATCAGGACTGCGGAGAAGTACAAAGAAGCCTTTATTGAGGCTTTGCAGGGAATAGAGTTCATGGAGCGTGCCGGTTCACTCACTCTTTTTGACGTAGTCAAGACTATTCAGAAGGGATTGATGGTTGTACTGATTTGCGAGGAGGCAGATTTCACGATTGCCGAGCTTGGTAACCATGGCAGATTTCCCGCGATGCAACTTGCGGAGATTCTAGTGAATGTTAATGAAGAAATCGAGAATCTAATTCTGGATTTCAGTGAGGAGTTAGTTGATCAAGATGATCTAGAAGAAGTCTTCAAAAAGATGAAGAGCCTAAGTGAAAAGGAAATAAGCAGCTTCGGCGTAATTCTGAGACACATGGGATATGAGATAAATACTGCTTCTCAAGCAGTTGAGTACTTCATTCGATCTAGAGGAATCCGTTTTGCCAGGCACATCCCCAGAATACCTCTACAGGTCGCCATAAATTTGGGGAAAGAGTTCGGCACCTTCTCAAATCTTCTTGAGAGTACTGAGGATGAACTTAAAGACGTCGATGGAATCGGCGAGAAGCGGGCCTCGGCAATAAGACACGCAATCGATGTCTACAAGAAATCCGGTGAAATCACAATTCCAGGCTTCTAAGCTCCTTTGTAAGATCCCTAAGCTCTTTCCTGGATATCCTTTGCGGGACTCCTTTGTCCATGATCAATTCCCCTGAGTTCCAGACTTTCTCGAAACTCGTGTCAAACGAGGATTTCAGAATCAACTGAAGTGTCGTCGGCAAGCGAGTGTCAAATTTCTCGAGATCCAGGGACGACTTGGACAGAATTAGATCGGCCGAGTAACCTTCTTTAAGTACTCCGGTTCGTTTTCCGAAGAATCTTTGGAACAACTTGCAGTTGTTGTCAAAAAGCGTTTTCCTTATCTCATAGTCGATAATGGAATTCTCAAAGTTCCTTTGGTAACGTTCGGTAAGAAGAACTTCTTTAGCCTCTCCCAACATATCAGATCCGACGAATCCAGTGCCTATACAGACCTGCATCCCTCTTCCAAGGAGGTCTGCTATGTTTGGCTTGAAGGTTCCCGCATACATTTCAGATCTCAGGGACTTCGTTACGAAGATTCTCCTTGAAGAGATTATGTCCATATCGGTTTCGCTCAGGTTTCCGCCGTAAATAACTCCACATTCAGGAACGAGTATCCCGTTTTTCAGCAGTCTTTCGACAAGGCTTTCTCCCCATCTGAAAAGGCAAATCTCATTATCCTGCTTCATATCGAATATGAATAGATTCAAGTTCATCCCCTTTTCGTAGAGACTCCTGAGTTTGAAAAGAGCTTCTTCACCGTAGGTGGCAAGTCCACTTACATAAACAATAGGACAGAAAGAAGAGTCACGAGAGACATTCTCCCAGCGCGCTGAGACTTCATCTATCGTCCGATCAGTCAATACGGGTCCGACAGCGAGATAGACACCATACTTCTGCGAAAGCCGTCTGTAGAACTCCGGGTCGATATCAGGGTGATCAATTACCGGACCACTGATCGCAACTGAACCACTTCTTATTGACTTCAATATAGCTATCTCGGCAGAAAGTCTGACAAGAGAAGAATTAACCTCGCTCGTGCCTGATTCAAGTAGATTGCCGAAAAAATTTCTTCCTGTTTGAGCATCTTTCAGAAGTCTCAGGGGGTACGAAGAAATACTGGAATACACACTGTAATGAGCATTGAAAATTGAAGGCAGAAGGATGCCTTTTTCACCGTCAACTATCTCTTCATCCTCCTGAATGCTGTACTCTCTTCTCGGTCCGACGAAAGTAATCTCCCCATTTTCAAATCTAATCAGCGCATCATCCACAAGAGGGTTCTTTAGATCATTCGTGAATGCCAAAACGTTGGTTACGATCATCTGGAACCACCTCTTCTTGATTTGAAATAAGATCCGACAACGTAAGTCTCGAAACTCACAAGCTTAGGGACAATCTTCAGCCGTTTCCCCGGTTCTTGAACTATCCTGTATAGCCATTCAAGTCCAGCCTTCTGCATCCACAAAGGGGCTCTCTTCAGATCGCCGGAAATAACATCGAAAGATCCCCCTACACCCATCAAAACACTTGCATGAAGCTTATCAATGTTTTCTGCAATCCAAATATCTTGTTTAGGAACGCCCATACCAACAAATACAATATCTGCAGATGAAGAATTTATTTCTGAGACGATTGTATCACTTTCCTCTTGCGTGAAAAAGCCGCTGTGATACCCCGCAATATCGATTAGTGGAAATCTTTGTTTCAGTTTTTCAATGGTCTTTGTAACAATGTTCTCCTTCGAGCCCAAAAGGAATATCCTTAAACCAGTTTCGGAAGACAGCTCACAGATTTTGAGCATCAGATCGATTCCGGGGACCCTTTCCACTCTCTTTTTCGAAATGAGTTTTATTGCTTTTAGGACACCGCTACCATCTGGCACAACATAGTTCACGGTTTCGAGGGCATTCTTGTATTCCGAGTTGTGGATGTATTCATATGCGATCAAAGCGTTTAAAGTGAGTACATGTGATCTCAAGCCCGATTGTGTTCGCTGAATAAGCTCATTGGCCGCAGAAATCAGGTTTCTTTCCTGAAGATTAAAATCGAGAAATCTCAACCGAACACCTCCAAACTTCATTAAAACACAACGAGCGCTGTATTTAACGAAAAGAGGAAGGCTTAGCCTTCCTCTGGTGCCGAGGGCGGGAATCGAACCCGCACGGGGCTCTCAACCCCAGCGGATTTTGAGTCCGCCGCGTCTGCCAGTTCCACCACCTCGGCCAGCAATAAAACTTTACCATCAATGATTATTGGTGTCAACGAGTCACTCGAATCTACACTTCCGAAAGACTCTATGACAAGAGACTAAGCTTTCTTCATCTCTGATTGAGCAGTTCTTTCAGAGGGAAGCAGAACTCAGGCATTCCCGAAGCCCAGGGTCCTATGTCGTAAGGCTGAAAGCATACGCACAATCTTCCCGCTTTTAGGTAGAAGCTCTGATCAGTTGTAACTCCGTCGAAGTAATCCGGCCAAAGGTCCTCACGCTCTGCAATCTCTGATTTTATTGACTCATTTAATGCATCTTCAACGGCCTTATTGTCGAGAATATTGTGTAAGGCCACAAGACGAGATTTCGATAAATCTATATTGTAAGTTCTTCTCGATGCATTGGGATGTGCTCCACCCGTGAATTCGCTGAAGATCATATCCAAGGTGAGAATTCCGTCGCTCACATATGCTGAATAGACTACATAGACATTGAAAACTCGAAAGGGCCATTCAGATGTCTTTGATTCCTCAAAGGCCTTTCTGGCCATCTCTTCGATTTCACTTCTATATTGAGCAATTTCCGATTCCAGAGCTGCATTGAAATAGTCTTGAAACGGCTTATCCTTCAATCCGTTGATAGAAGGCACCTGAATATTGACGGCGCAAATTTCTGAATCCTCAATTACCTGCTTTCCGAGAACAGAAATCAGGTCTCCTTGGGAAACAAAAACCTGCTCAGGAAGATCCTGTGTGAAAGAAAACGCAGTAACAAGAATCAGCAAAATATAGCTTGCAATAAACAATTTACGCATTTTATCCCCTCCTCGTAATTGCACGTAACGAAAGAATCAGTTGCTGTTTCCGATGTCCTAAAAATGGAATTGCTCTTAACTAGATGATATCACCGATGGAAGAGGTTTTATGCAAATGAAAGCAGTTCACTTCTAGTATTTAGAAATCTCTTCTCCCAGAGCTTTTCGATTTCCTGAGCACTCTGTTGAAGCTTTCTTGATCATCTTCTGTTCACTTGATGGATGAGTTTGTCAATCTCTATTCCGCCACATAAACAGTTATCAGTACGATGTCTTCACAGTGCAAGATGTAGAACAATGAGACCTGGAGCTTTCGGCAAAGAGATTTACTGCTTGATTGGTAATTAGTTGAGAGTCGGCGAAAAAACTGCATTCCGATGCTATGATTTAGCAGGGGGTGATTGTATTGATTCCAGAAATAACCCTTGATATGGTAAGGGTGACTGAAGCGGCGGCTTTGTTCTCAAGTGTCTATCTTGGTAGAGGTAATAAGGAAGCCGTAGATCAAAGGGCTGTCGACGCAATGAGGGGGATTCTCGATCTTCTTGAGATGAAAGGGACAATCGTTATTGGCGAAGGAGAGAAGGACCAGGCGCCAATGCTTGCGGCGGGAGAACATGTAGGCAAATGGAACGACGACGATCCCGAAGTACTTATAGCAGTCGATCCCGTTGATGGCACGAGACTGGTAGCAAATGGAAGATCAAATGCATTAAGTGTCATTGCAGCTACTGAAGGAGGAAAAGTCGCTCCTCTTCCGACTTATTATGTGGACAAGCTGGCCGTTGGAAAGGAACTTGCTGGCAATCTTGATATAGAAGCAACTCCACGAGAGAACCTGCGTATTGCGGCTGCGATTCTTGGCGTAAAAGTATCGGAACTGACTGTCACTATTCTAGACAGAGAGAGGAATTATCCTCTGGTTGAGGCAGTAAGAACTGTGGGAGCAAGAATCAGGTTGATAAATGATGGAGATATAGCTGCCGCAATTGCGACTGCTCTGCCAGATGGAGGAACGGAGATATACATGGGAATAGGAGGCTCGCCCGAAGCGGTTCTCGCAGCCTCTGCGCTTCAGTGCATGGGAGGCGAAATCCAGGTGAAATGCTGGCCAAGGGATTCCGGTGAGATTGAAAAGGTCAACAATTCGTCTTTTGAGCTCAATAGAGTTTACGGGACAAAGGACCTTATTGATGGTGAAGAAGTTGTATTCAGCGCAACCGGGATTACTGATGGTTCATTCTTAAAGGGTGTACGATTTACTCATAATCAGGCGATAACTGATTCAATTGCAATGCGATCAAGTACGAGAACGGTGAGAAGAATAAGGGCCTATCATGAGATCGCCTACAAAACAATCACAACAAAATCCGGAGGAGAGGTCTTTATATTCAACAGCTTGCTGGGAAAGAGAATGTAGAATAATCCTTTGATTCTTATAGATCAGAAGACAAGAAAGAGATCTTTCCCAGTTAATCTGCTAGTTTGGCGTTTGAGGTTCACTTCTGGAAAACATGACAGCCTTCGGGTTAGATATTGAACCACAGGTGAAAGAGAATGAATTCCTCAGTCAATAAGTATTCAAGAAGACGCTTCCATGAGGGTCAAGGTACCAAAATTACCACCCGTACAGAAAAAGAGTTCTCCAGACAAAAGCTAAAAAGTGATAAGAGCCATTTCTACCCGTTGCCGTCCTGTAGTAGAAAAGATGGCATCGCACCTTTGATTACTTACAGTGCGAAGTGTATTGAGATTTATTCCTCGTTTTAGAAGATACAGAGAAGGAAGAGAAGTGAAGAGCCTCCCAAGTAATCTCCTTTGTATTTTTTGGCAATATCGAGTAATCCATGCGTTCAGTCTGGAATTTGATCTGTCTGGTCTAGCTTTTGCAGGAAGCGTTTGATTTGATAAATCTTGTTGCGTCTCCGAGAGAATCTGTACGTCTTGAAGTGCTATAATAACCGCAAATGGCGGAGGTAAGTAGTGTGATCTGCATTTTGGTTAACGATATTGATTTTGAAACAGTGGTATCTCCTGTTGAAAGGGCTCTGGAGATGTTAGGTGTCGAGTTCAGAACCTGGAAAACCTTTCTGAAGGGATTTCCTGAAGAAGAACTCCGGTGCGACGGGCTGATCCTTACTGGCGGCTTTTCGATGAGTGGTTATTTCAAAGGAGTTGTGCCGGTGCTAGGAGCCTCTTATGTGAAGAGTTTTCCTGGTCCCGTTCTAGGGATTTGTCTGGGAATGCAAATATTGGCCCGGCTATCTGAGGAATCACTTGTTGTATCCAGAGAGCTAGGAGTCTCAAAGATTCGGCTTAATAACTCATGCGAGCTATTCTCTGGAATGAAGGGTGAAGTTGAAGCGTATCAACGACATAACTATGGTCTACCCTATGTTCCCTGTGGGTACGATCAGATTGCATGGGGAGATGCTACTTTCATCCAGGGAATCGCCTCCAAAGACGGTACTAGGTTTGGTGTTCAGTTTCACCCCGAAGAAACCGCACTTGGTTCAGAGGAGGAGTTGATGCGAATTTTTCCCAACTTCTCCAGGATTGTTTGTTCCCATTGAGGAATGATTGGGGAGGAGAAAATGAAAATAGGAATTATCGGAGTAGGAAACATAGGCAGTATTTTTGCAGATAGACTCCTTGGAGAGCTAAGGGATCTCGATAGACTCTATTTGCTAGATAGAAATCAAGAGCGCCTTTCAAACTATTCAGCAGAAGACGAGAGAGTCAGAATTGCTTCGAGTCCGGATGAAGTTCTGTCGAACTGCACTCATGTAATCATTGCTGTTAAACCTCAGGATTGCCTGGAGTTATTCTCGGAGATAATTAACGGCGAAAACTCTTGCCCGATTATTATAAGCACAATCACAGGGATAGAAATTAGTCTGATTTCAGAAAAGACGGGTTTGGAAAAGGTCGCACGAATTATGCCAAATGTCCCGAGTGCTATTGGCCGTGGAGTTACGGGTTTTGTCTGCTCAAGTTCGCTAACTGGAAAGGATAAGAGGGATGTTGAAAGAATTCTTCTCACGATGGGCGAGATTGTGGAGGTCCGTGAAAAGGATCTAGCCGCAGTAACAGCTTTGAGCGGTAGTGGACCGGCCTTTGTTTTTGTCATAGTCGAGTCTCTGATAGATGTAGGTTTGAAGATGGGTCTGTCCTACGATGTTGCCAGAGAGCTGATTCTTGGTACTCTGGGGGGTTCTGTTGAGCTGCTGAAGGTGAAGGGCAATCACCCTGGTGAATTCCGTCATCTTGTGACCTCTCCTGGGGGGACAACTATCGAGGGAATTTACTCACTGGAAAGAGAAGGATTGAGAGGTACCATAATGAAGGCGTTGTTCGACACTTATCTTAGAGCTAAGGAGATAAACTCGGAGCTGGAGGTGACCAATGACAGATCTTCTCGATAAAGGTGAAAAAGTAAAAGCTGCCTCGCGAAAGCTGAGGTTGCTCAGTACTGATGAGAAGAACGAAGCGATCTTGTCTATCTGCCTAGAAATCGAGGCTCAGAAAGAGAAGATTCTGCGGGCCAATTCCATTGACGTTGAGAATTCAAGAAAGAAGGGAATGAAGGAGTCTCTAGTCGATAGACTCGCCCTTTCAGAAGATAGAATAGCGGCGATGATCGAATCATGTAGAAGTGTTGTCTCTTTGGCTGACCCCGTTGGCGAAATTGAAAATACCTGGGTCCAGAAGGAAGGGCTCCAAATCTCCAGAGTGAGAGTGCCCATAGGTGCTATAGGAATGATTTATGAATCCAGGCCAAATGTGACCGTCGATGCATCGATTCTCTCTATAAAATCCGGCAATTCAGTCCTCCTTAAGGGAGGAAGTGATGCGATTAACTCCAACAAAGCGATTGTGTCGGTTATAAAGAAAGCACTGACTACGGCCGGACTTCCCGAGGGTTCAGTGGAACTTGTCGAAGATACTTCTCACGAAGCAGTTGAAGAGATGTTGAAGATGAACCAGTACCTTTCTTTGATTATTCCAAGGGGAGGGACCGGCTTGATCAAATTCGTCGTCAATAACTCCAGAATACCGGTAATAGAAACCGGAACCGGCAACTGTCACATCTTTGTTGATTATAATGCCGATGTCGACAAAGCGGTGATGATTGTTGATAATGCCAAGACTCAAAGGCCCGGAACCTGTAACGCAGTTGAAACAGTTCTTGTTCACAAGTCGATTGCGGCTGAGTTTATCCCCCGTGTCGCAGAGGTCCTAACTGCAAAGGGAGTTGAGCTCAGAGGCTGCAATGAATCGATAAGATACTGGAAAATGCTACCTGCAACTGAGGAAGACTATTCTACAGAGTTTCTCGATTTGGTTCTGGCGGTGAAAATAGTTGATGACGTCGAGGAAGCGGTATCGCATATCGAGAAGTACTCAACGGGTCACTCTGAGGCCATCTTAACAAATGATTATGCCAACTCTAGACGTTTTCTGAAAGCTGTGGATTCCGCCGCCGTTTATGTAAATGCATCGACTCGATTCACAGACGGCGGTGAATTCGGATTTGGCAGCGAGATTGGAATAAGTACTCAGAAGCTTCATGCTCGAGGCCCGTTTGGCCTGAAAGAGCTAACTAGCTATAAGTACACTGTACTGGGTGACAATCAGGTGAGAAAGTAATGTCAAGGATAGTTCTTAAGGTTGGCTCAAACCTGTTGGTAAAAAAGGATGGAGAAATTGACAAGAAGTATATAACTGAGCTTGCAAGGGAAATCTCTATGCTCAAGTCCAACGACAACCAGGTTGTTTTAGTATCTTCAGGAGCAAAGGCGGCCGGTTTTGGTTATCTTGAAGGAAGGAAACGTACCAGCGACCTTTACATGAAACAAGCTCTTTGTGCAGCAGGTCAGGTTCAGCTTATGAAGCTCTACGAAACGGTCTTTGGACTGTTTGGGGAGAAGATTGCCCAGATTCTCGTAAACAGGGACGACTTCGGCGACAGAAAAAGGTTCCTTAACTTGAGGAATACTCTGATTGGACTTCTGGAGCTTGGGCTCGTTCCTGTAGTCAATGAGAATGATACGACATCTACTGAGGAGATAATGTTTGGGGACAACGACATACTTGCATCTATGTTTGCAATTGGATGGCAGGCAGATCAACTTGTATTGATGTCGACCGTTAGGGGATTGGTAGACGAAAATGGTGAAGTCATCTCGATATTTGATGCGTCAAGGAGATTGAAGAACATAGAAAGCTCGTCGTGGGGCACCGGGGGCATAGATACCAAGATAAGAGCCGCGCGGGCCGCATCTGCGAGCGGAATCAGAAGCTGCATCTGCAACGGCAGAGAGCTTGGGCAGATAGAAGACTTTGTTAGAGGGAGAGATATCGGTACGGTCTTCACTCCGATAGAGTCGCCCGGCGCGAGGAAGGCATGGATTGGATTTCTATCAACTCCTAAGGGGGTAATCAAGATAAATCGTGGGGCCGAGGGCGCAATTAGAAGAGGAAAGAGCCTCCTTGCCGTAGGCGTGGAGGATGTTTCAGGAGACTTTTCTGAGGGAGAGGTAGTCAGCATATCTTCGCTCGAAGGTGAAGAGATAGCCAGAGGAATCTCAAACTTCAGTGCGTTTGAAGTCAAGAGAATCAGGGGAGTGAGGAGCGACAGAATATCTTCAGTACTGGGGCATGACTGCGCGAAAGTAGTAGTCCACATTGACAATTCTTATCATATTTAGACATATGTTCTTCACAACAATTCTCTTTGTTATACACTCTTCAAGGTAGTCGTCACGTGATGCCAGGAAGTAAAAGGGGATGCTTATCTATAGTGACAATTCGACCAAGAAGAGTTACTTTAAATTGACGCTAGTCAATAGCGAGCCTGGATCTATACGGACTTGATAGGGCTAGTTATGGGAATCTATGAACTGAGGTTGGTTTATCCCGTTATATACTTTTGTTGAACAATTGCTGGAGGTGAAATATGTATAGTTTTCCGGATAATCTTTACTCCGATGTGAGAGTCGAGGATGTTTCAAAGAGCGACATTGTTGTTTCTCTCGGGCGGACTGATAACATGAAAGAGCAGAAGTATGTAGCGGCTTTCGTAAGGGTCTTTGATGGAGAAAGGTGGTACTATAGCTCGACTACGAATCTAGATTCCATTCAAGAGGAACTAGATAGACTTGCCAGTCTAGCAAAAGAAAACTCCAATATCGAAGAAAACAGTATCGTTCGAAAATTCGAAGTCAACAAGGGATCCTATTTGAGCTACAAAGAAGGTGAAGATTTCTCTCTTGTCTCTCTCAGAGAGAAATTTGATTTACTCTCAAGCTATTTTCCTCTCATTGGGAAGAGCGAGCTTGTGAAATTCTGGAGAGGTCAATATATTGATCAGAGAGTCGTCAAGAGCTTCTTTTCAAGCAAAGGTGCAGATCTCACATTTGATTATCAACGGGTCGGTTTTAGACTGCTCTATCAAATGGTTTGCGGTGAGGATCAGTTCATGGATAGATTTGATTTGGCGGGAAACAAACTGGATGAGATTAGGGGTCTCCACGAAGAAGTTAGACGGACAATCAAGACCTCTGAAGACTTCATAAGACATGCCAAACCCATTACCCCAGGAAAATACCCGGTAGTTCTTTCTCCTGAAGCCGCAGGAGTCTTTGCCCACGAAAGTTTTGGACATAAGAGCGAAGCAGACTTCATGCTTGGAGACAGGACCATGATGGAAGAGTGGAAAATTGGACGAAAAGTCGGAAGCGAAATACTTTCAATCATCGATGACGGAAACAAACCTGGCGTTGGCCATGTCGTGTTCGATGACGAAGGAACGAAGGCGGTAGAAACTCACCTGATAAAAGACGGTTACCTGTCGGGAAGATTGCACAGTGCAGAGACTGCAGCTGCACTGGAAGAAGAACTGACGGGAAATGCCAGAGCCGTCAACTTCGAGTATGAACCAGTAGTGAGGATGACAACAACTTTCATATCCCCTGGAGAATTGTCTTTCGAAGAACTTCTTTCCGGGATCAAAGACGGAGTATTTGTCGATTCTCTCAATCACGGGTCTGGGATGTCGACCTTCACTCTTGCACCAAACAGGGCTTATTTGATAAGAGAAGGAAAGATCACGGAGCCGGTGAAAATTTCCGTTGTAACTGGGAGCGTTTTCCAGACGTTGAACGAGATAGAAGGGCTTACTGAGGACTTCAAACTTCTCTCATTCTCTCTTGGAGGGTGTGGAAAGATGGAGCAGTTTCCTCTTCCAGTTGGATTTGGCGGACCCTTTGTTCGAGTCCGTTCGCTGAACATTCATTAAGGAGATGATATCTATGACAGAAGAGAAGTTGGTAGTCCATTATATAGAGAATGCAGTGAAGATTGTTCAGACTCGTGTTAGCTCACTGAGAAAAAAGGATGTTCTGCGTACTTCTGTTCGGCTTTACGACGGTAAAACGATGGGAGTTGCAGGTTCGCTTGGCGAATGCGATGAAAAAGAGCTCAACACCAGAGCTAAACGATCTCTGGAGCTGGGAATACCTTATCCTTCCGAGGCATCGAAAGATCTCGAACGAGAAGAATACGTCCAGTCCGATCTCCAAAACAGTGCGGAGCTGCTTGAAGCAACCGAAGAGATCCTCGAAAGGCTTAGGATCGACCAACCCGAGTTTAGCTTCAGTCACATCTTTAGGAGTAGTAAGATTGAATCTCAACTGAGAAACAATCTGGGCCTTAATCTCAAGTCTTCGCGAGAATCGGTAAGTCTCTCACTCGTGATAAAAGACAAGAAATCGTCGAATATCATCGATGCCATGACAGGTTACGAGGGCAGGAAATTCCAGAAGAAAAGATTTATCGAACTCACTAACATGATTTGCGATGCTTACAAGAATCAGCTAGAGGGAATCGAAGCGGGAGAATATCCGGTGGTCTTCATGTCAGACGATATAACCTACTACAAGAAACTGTATGAGTCCCTTAACGGGATGCTCTTTGCGACAGGTGGATCTCTGCTTTCCGGGAAGACTGATATGAAAGTCTTTTCTGAGAAGGTCACCCTTTTGCAGACCAGAAATATCATGGACGGTTTCAACGAACCATTCTTCGATTCGGAAGGGACGGTCAATGATGCCGATCGATTCGCTTTGATCGAAAACGGTGTAGTAAGGTCCCCATACACAGATAAGAAGACGGCGTCCACTTATAGTCTGCCGCTCACTGGCTCTGCCGGCGGGGAATTCGATGGGCTACCTGAACTTGGCACACCGATGCTCAAGTTTTCTGAATCGGAAGAGACTATTAAGCAACTCCTGGGAGGTCAGAAGGGAATCTTTGTTCTTATCGCCAGCGGAGGAGACTTCACTCAAGATGGCCATTTTGCGACGCCTGCCCAGCTAGCGTTTTTGTTTGATGGCGAAAGGTTCATTGGAAGACTACCCGAGATCAGTATTTCTTCTCATCTATATGATATGTTCGGAAAAGACTTCCGCGGAGTTTCAAGTAATGACTTCCTTGGGCTCGAAAACGCAAAATTGACCGTAATGAATATGAAAGTTGAGAAACTGTAGTGTTTCCGGCTGACAAATGAGGAGCGCTTCCTCCTATTTTGGAGGACCGCTTTTTGAGTTGGATCAGGAGGTGTTCGATGCACTCGATAGCTATACTTGGAGCGGGGATGATGGGCAACGTCCATGCGAGGGCCTGCAGGGCCATGAACCAAATGAGCTCGCTCTGGATAGTCGATCCAGTAGTGAGCAGGGCTAGAGTGCTCGCGGAGCGTTATGGAGCGGTTGTTGCTAGCTTTGAGGAAGTCCTTGAAAACGATGGTATAGATATTGTAGATATCTGCACGCCCACATTTACTCACAGGAACCTTGCCATCAGGGCGCTGGAGGTTGGGAAGCACGTTTTCTGTGAAAAACCTATCGCTCTCAATTTGGAAGACGCCATTGCTATGGACGAAGCGGCCGGAAAGAGCGGCAATAAGTTCATGGTAGGTCACGTTGTACGATTCTTTCCGCAATATAGTGTGGTAAAGGAACTCTCTGTGGCAAAGGACATCGGTGAGATTGTGATGGCACGACTCTACAGAGGTGGCTCTTTCCCGTCTCATGGGATTGACAATTGGTTTGCAGATCCAGAAAAGAGCGGAGGCGTCTTTGTTGATCTATCCATACACGATTTTGATTTTCTCAGAAAACTACTCGGCCCAGTGGCCACGGTGGAAGCCAGGTCCTCCATTCTGAGTTCCGATGGGAAAAAGAGCTCTTTCGATCATGGAATGGCAATTCTGAAGTTCGAATCCGGCGCCCTGGTGCACGTTGAAGGTAGTTGGGCCGAACCGCCCGGGATGCCTGTAAATTTTGGGACGTTCTACGAATTCATCGGTACTAGGGGAATGATCACCAACAGTTACGAGAGAGAAACGACACTTAAGCTGCAAACCTCGATCGACGGAAAACCAAAATACGTACAGGAGAATCCCGCTTATTTCGATCCTTATGCTGCTGAGCTGAAATCGTTTATACTCTCGGTAGATGAAGAAAAGGAAGTACCTGTGAACGGAAAAGAGGCCATCGAATCATTGAGAATCGCGCTGGCGGCCAACCTTTCGGCAAGACTGCTCAGACCGGTCGAACTTTCGGAGGTGCACTGAGATGATGAAAATAGGGATTCTCGGTATTGCACATATGCACGCTTACAGCTATGCAAGAGCGCTTGACGGAATGAATAATGTCGAAATTTCTGGGCTTTACGACGACGATGAATACAGAATGAACAAAGCATGCAGAGATCTTGGGATAGAGTCCTTCGAATGCCCCGAAGAACTCGTTGCTGGAAGCGACGGAGTAATAGTAACCAGCGAGAATTCGACTCACAGAAAGTTCGTTGAGATCGCCGCCCTAAAGGGAAAACACGTCCTCTGCGAAAAGCCGATAGCAACAACTGTGGAAGACGCGAATGCAATGGTGGAGATTTGCAAGGAGAATAGCGTTAAGCTTCAAATGGCCTTTCCGGTTAGGTACAGCGCTTCTGTCAGAAAAGCAAAAGAGATCATAAGGGCCGATTCTCTGGTCGATATAATTAACTTGGTCGGAACTAACCATGGGAGAATGCCAGGCGGTTGGTTCACTGACCCCGAGCTTAGTGGGGGCGGAGCCGTGATGGATCATACCGTTCATGTGGTCGACATTGTGAGGTGGCTTCTTGACTGTGAATTCTCAACGGTCTACGCCACTTTCGGTACCCTAATACACGATATACAGGTCGAGGACTGCGGACTGGAGATGTTCAAACTCTCAACGGGTCAGTACATGACATTGGACTGCAGCTGGTCGAGACCAAGGGCTCACCCTTACTGGGGAGATGTTACGTTGCGCATTGTAGGAACGAAGGGAACACTCTTTCTTGACATCTTCAACTCGAAAATCGAAGTCTACTCAAATGAAAATGGTTCAAGCTGGGAGAACTACGGCGATAATCTTGATCAGCTAATGATTGAGGAGTTTGTTGAAGTGATAAGTTCAGGTAGAAGCCCGTTTACGATAGGAGAAGATGGATTACAAGCCTTGAAGGTAGTTTGTTCTGCATACAGGAGCTATGAAGAAGGAAGAGAGACAGAAATTGTGTAAAACCGTTCCAGCCTTTTCTTCTCAGTTTTCAGCTCTGAGGTATAATCGAGAAGAGATGAACACATTTATGAGGTGAGCTAATTGAAGCATCAGTACGATCGAAGAAAATTGGAGCAGGAGTTTGACAACCTTCCTGACGCTTCACCGATAGCAGACATAGACCCATTCAAGGGAGACATAATCGCTATGGTTGGAGCGCTTGCGCTCGACTATCTTGAGCTTGGTTTGGAAGACACTTTGCTGGACATTGGAACGGGTCGGGGAAGATGGGCTGTGGCTGCGAGTCCTTACTGCAAGAGAGTAATTGGAATAGATATTAGTAGAAGGATGTTGGAGGACGCCAGAATAAATGTGGCCAGTTCTGGTGTCGAAAATGTGGAATTCTTCAGAGGCTCCTTTGAGGACCCTTGTGAAGAGACGGACGTTTTTCGGCAAAATGTGAATAAGGTTGTCGCAATCTATTCTCTTCACCATCTAACTGATCCGATGAAGAAGGAGGCCATCTCTGGGTTGGCAGAAATGCTAATGAGACCCGGGAGGATAGTTATTGGTGATATTATGTGGTTCGACGATCCAGGTAAGCACAAGGATACGTGGGAAGAAGTATATTTTGATGACAGCGAAACAGATCACCCGGCGAGCATTTCATTCATGAGAGAAGTTTTTGAGACCTCCGGCGCGAGCGAAATCGAAATCCTTCAGGTCCATCCACTAGTGGGGTTGATAAGTGCAAGCTTTATCTAAAGGATTCATGGCAAGTGTGAAGTTATTACTATGACCTATTAACCCAACGGAGTTCATAAGAAGTCATTATTATTGTCTGAAGTGCTCTGCTCGATTCGTAACTGAAGTGTCATTCTTCTCTTTTCGGCGAGTAGAATACTATTTGAGTTAAGTCTTAGGTTTTTTTGTGGGTCTTTGAGTAAGAGCCCTTCTGAAGAGTAATGGCAGTGAAAATTCTACTCTTTTGTAGTGACCTTAGTTCCGTACACCCCGGCTCCGGGATCAAAGCCTCTCTTCTTAGCAATCTCTTCCACGGTCTTCTGAAGTACATTCATCATTGGAATCGATGCAAGCACTTCATCAAGGCCCTCGGATACGTAAACGGTCTCAACGCTCCCGTTCTTTGAGTTAGAAAGAGTTATCAAGTCACACTTGTCGGAAATGTCACTGTGAAGTTCCTTCATTAAGTCGTGAGTGGCTCCGGATGGATTCAGGGTAAGTACAACGGGTTTGTCTATCAAAAGCTCGACCGGGCCATGCCTGAAAGCAGCGCCTGTGTAGAATATCAAGCTCATTTTCGCAACTTCAGCAAACATCAGTCTTGCCATCCTGCCTACCCCGATTCCGAATCCTCTGGCCACAAGTATCCTTTCCCTCTTTTCAGATAGGAGAGTTGCGAGCCATGAAACATCAAGTGCAAGAGCTTCTTCCATTCTAGAAGGCAGGTTGGAGAAGTCAATCTGCTTGGTCGTCTTAGAAGCTGCGATTATCAGCATCAAAACAATGCTATTCACAAAGGTCTTCGTGGCTCCCATAGATCTTTCATCTCCTGCATTGAGAAGAAAGACTCTCTCTTCAGGGAAATTCTTCGCAGCACTGCTCTGGCCGTTGTTTGTTATTAGAGCCATCCTCCGTGCGAGATTCCTGTTGTCTTCGATAAACCTTATTAGTTCAGCGCTTTCTCCAGATTGGCTTATTAAAAAGATTGTCGTATACTTCTTGATTGTTTCTCCAGAAGAATAAGAGATTATCTCGGACATCTCCGCGCTTACCGCGTCTATACCGGAGGATCTGAGAAAGGAAGCAGCTACTTCTGCAGCGTGTAGTGACGCCCCCATTCCAGTGAATAATACTTTGTCAAAGTCCAGTCCCTCTACTTTTGCGGATACAACATCGGAAGTTGAGATAAGCTTTCTGACTGCTTCGGGTTGTTCCAACGTATCCTTCATGAATTTAGACATTCAGACCATCCCTTCTTTTAGTAATTCAGTGCTCTCGGCATCGTGTTTGGCTCTCATTTATGAGTTTATCATCAAAGGGCGGTGTTTTGACTAACTGCCCGAATCGGTGCCATAATCATTACGGAGGTGAAGATATGTCACTATTTAGAACAAAGGATGGCACACAGATCTATTTTGAAGAACATGGAAATGAGAAGAATCCACCACTTCTCATTCTAAATGGAATTATGATGTCAACGCCATCATGGGCGGGTTTTATCTCGGGTTTCGCTAAGCATTTCAGGCTGATCTTGATGGATTTCAGAGATCAGGGCCGGTCAGAAAGAAAGGACCTGCAATACCACATCTCCGTTCATACGAGTGATGTCGTTGATCTTCTAGATCACCTGAGAATTGCTCAAGGAAACATAGTTGGCCTATCCTATGGCGGACAGGTCGCTGAAATGCTGGCTGTTGCCAATCCCGGCAGAGTCAAATCATTAGTGCTTGCAAACACCCCGGCAAGGATCTCTCCTTATCTCGCAGAACTCGGTGAAGCATGGAAGGAAGCGGCAGAACTTTTCGACGGCGAGCGATTTTTCAAACTCGCAATACCTTTCATCTACTCAGATTACTTCTACAACCGAAACCTTGCATGGCTAAAGGAACGTCAGAAGATGTTCAAATCGACTCTTGATAGAGCTTGGTTTGAAGGATTCATAAGACTCATCTCTTCCAATCCCGACTTCAACGTTCTTGACAAACTAGACAAAATTCAATGCCCCACTTTGCTCCTTGGTGCCGATCGGGACATTATTACTCCGATAGAAGAGATGAAAATGATCCATGAAAGAGTTGAAAACTCAGAATTTCTAATTATTAAGGATGCCGGTCACGGAGCTTTCCTTGAAAAGCCTGGAGAATTCATGACGTCAATAATAGGTTTTGTACTGAAGAATTGTTAGTAAAAGAGACAATCAACGAGCTAATCACCTTGTCTTATGAATAATCAAGCTTAAACGCCCCAGATCGAATTTAATAAACTGAGAATAATAATGTAATCTAGAAGTGAGAGATGATTCAGCTTTCATTTATGAGAGATGAATCACGACATGCAGATAATGAGAGGTGATCTTAGTGGGTTCAGTTCCAGTGATTGGAATAGCGGGAATCGGGACATACATACCCGAGGGATTCATGACACCAGATGAGATTGCGGAGGCGACAGGAATTCCTCGAGACGTAATCGAATTGAAGTTTGGAGTGAAGAGAAGATTGATGCCCGGTCCCCATGACACCACAAGCAATTTGGGAATCAAAGCGGCATTAAAAGCTCTTGAGAATGCCGGGACTGATCCCAAGGACATTGATCTAATAATCTGGAACGGCGCTCAACATAAAGACTACCCGTGCTGGCTGGCGGGACTGAAGGTTGCTGACGAAATCGGCGCTATCAACGCTTGGTCTTTTGATATGGAAGCAATGTGTGGATCTATGATGGCCGGTATTGACGTAGCAAAGAGTTTAATGATCGCTAGAGACGATGTTCATACAGTCCTGCTTGTAAGCGGCTATAGAAATGTGGATCTCATGAATCTTTCTGAACCATCTACTTCGTTTATGCTTGACGTTGGGGCAAGCGGAGCTGCTGTGGTTCTTAAGAAAGGCCATAATGAGAACGTTGTTCTATCTTCGGCGTTCAAGGGTGACGGGTCATTCTCCGAGCTGTGTATCGTCCCAGTCGGGGGAACAAAAAAATGGCCTATGAGTCCTGAAGACGCAATGAACTATCATTTCTCTGTCCAAGGAGACCCTACGGAGTTCAAGAAACGCCTTGGAGAGACTACAATGCCGAATTTCTACTGGGTAATCAGAGAGTCACTGAGAAAGAGTGGCTATTCTGAAAGTGATATCGATTATTTAGCGATTTTACATTTCAAAAGATCGGCTCATTTTGCAGTTCTTGAAGAGCTCGGACTGAAGGAAAATCAGAGTACGTACCTTGATTATTACGGCCATCTTGGACAAAATGATCAGATTCTCTCAATTGAATTGGGTTTGAAAGAAGGAAAGATCAAAGATGGTGATGTGATAGTTATGGTCGGCGCCGGATTGGGTTTCGTCTGGGCCGCGACAACAGTGAAATGGGGCAAGAATTAGGAGGCGAAAAGGTGAGAATGGAAGGTAAAGTTGTCATCATAACTGGTGGCGCAAGTGGACTGGGTAAAGCTGCAGTCGAAAAGTTTGCCGGTGAAGGCGCGATTGTCTACGCCTGCGATATGGACGTCGAAGGATTGGATAATCTGAAAAAGGAATTCTCCGCGCTTCCAGGCAAAGTAATTCCGAAAAGGCTCAACGTTACAGACAGGCCCGCAATAGCTGAATTGATTAATGAAATCAAAAGCGAATTTGGTCACATTGATGGGCTTGTCAATAATGCCGGAGTGACGAGAGACGCGTTGATTCAGAGGATGTCCGAAGAGGATTGGGACATGGTTATCAACGTCAACTTGAAAGGTGTATTCAACATGACGCAGGCGGTCGCTCCAGTGATGATAGATCAAGGTAGAGGCGCTATAGTGAATACTTCATCGATCGTCGGTGTATACGGGAATATCGGTCAATCTAACTACTCCGCTTCAAAGGGAGGCGTTATTGCAATGACCAAGAGCTGGGCTAAAGAGTTGACAAGAAAGGGTGCGAAGATCAGAGTAAACGCCGTGGCACCTGGATTCATAAAGACGCCTATGACTGAGAAAATGCCTGAGAAGATACTAACTTCGCTTGAAGAGAAGATCCCACTGAAGAGAATGGGACTCCCTGAGGAAATTGCAAATGTCTACTTCTTCTTGATTTCCGATGAGTCGAGTTATTTAACCGGTCAGATAATTGGCGTAGACGGGGGCCTCGTAATTTGAAGGTCTCTCGAAGCGAGAGAACAAGACTACAAATAAAAGAGGCGGCTGAAGAGCTGTTCAGTCGCCTGGGTTTCGAAATGACCTCTGTCGCCAACATATGCAGAACCTGTGGACTTTCAAATGGAGCGTTTTATAGGCATTACACGGGTAAGGAGCAAGTATTCAAAGAGATCGTCCAGGATATCAAGACAAGATTTGAGTCTGCCTCTACGCTTGTAGTGGGACGAACTGCAGAAGAAAAGCTCTATTACCTTTACAGGACAGTCTTCGATATTCTTTGGGAATCGCGGAGGAAGTTCATGGCCTTTCATGAGGCTGAGTATAGGTTTCCAGACGTAGAAAGCTCAGTTGACAAGACTTACAAGGAGGCTCTTCTCTCAACGGTCTTAGACGATAGATCTTCACTTTCAATGCCTGAACTGTGGTTCATTATCGGAAGCTCAAGGTTCGCTGCGATCTACTGGATCATTTACAACGATACAAGGGTGCCCGATTTCACAGTGCAATCTCTCGTCGACTTCACCCTAAAAGGTTTTGTGAAGTCTGAAGAACTGGATCGTACGTCTCTGGACTTCACTTTGGATAGAGTGAAAGTAAACGGCGAAGCAAAGGCCAAAGAAGTAATCCTCTTGGCAGCAGAAAGACTAATGGGTGTAAAGGGATATTTCGGGACATCGATCTATGACATCACTAGCAAAGCGGGCTACGGACAGGGCACGTTCTATCTTCATTTTGAAAGTAAGGGGAAACTCCTTCAAGAGCTTGTCTACCAGGCGAACAGGAATCTAAGAAGGACAATGAAAGACGCAGTCACTGGCGTTGAAGGCAGGTTAAACAGAGAGGTTAGATCCTTCAAGGCGTTTTTGCTCTTTATGGATGTTCACAAAGAGCTTTACAACATAGTGCGTGAATCTGAGTTTGTGCAGCCCGAGACAGGTCGTTTCTATTACGAAAGGCTTCTTACATCGTATATTAGCGCTCTTGAAGAAGCTAGATTGAAGGATGAGATCAAACCGATAGAATCTCGAGATCTAGGAGTCTTCCTCATGGGAATAGGACATTTCATGGGCCTTGATCTGCTTTTCGGCAAGGAGAAGAATTATGAGAAATGGGATGAATATCTGATAGAGCTGGCTTCTCTTATGGCAAAAGGTTATGGAGGTGCTTTTAGTTGAACTGGAATGATGAATACAGGAAGAAAAAGATATCGATTGAGGAAGGTTTGAGGAACATCAGATCGGGAACTAAGATTGTAACAAGCATGGCGGCAATGGAAGCTCAGGGACTTCTGAAGAACCTCCACAGGGTTGAAGGCGTTGAAAATGTTGCCGTTGCTACATGTTTGAACATTGGGGAATACCCCTTCTTTGTGAATAAAGAATACGAAGGCAAGTTTCTCAATGAGTCCTGGTTCCATTCGGTAGGGGCCAGAAAGGCAGTTAGTAACGGTCTCAGGACAGTCACATACATTCCGAACAATCTTCACACTGCCGGTGTGGAAAGGATCATGGCAAACACACCAGACATCTTCTGGGGAGTCGCCTCGCCGATGGATAGAAATGGATACATGACTGTTTCTTTATCCACTGTGTACGAAAGAGACATGGTCGAGAACGCAAAGATGGTAATTATGGAAGTGAATGAAAAAGCTCCAAAGACTCACGGAGATACTCACGTACATATAAGCGAAGTCGACTATGTGATCGAGAATAGTTTTGAAATCCCCGAACTGCCAGATACTGAGCCTTCAAAAACGGAGATGAGCATTGCGGGTCACATTTCGTCGCTTGTTGAAGATGGTTCGACTCTGCAGATCGGAATCGGGGGCATTCCAAATGCCGTCGCAAAGCTTATGGAGGACAAGCACGACCTCGGGATCCATACCGAGATGTTCACAGAGTCGATGATTCATCTATTTGAGAAGGGCGCCATAACCAACAGGAAGAAAAGTCTGTGGAAAGGCAAGTTCATTGCAACTTTCGCCCTTGGAACAAAGGAAATGTACTCTTTCATTGAGGATAACCCGGGTGTTCTTCTGCTCAGAGGCAACTATGTCAATGATCCGTACGTGGTCGCGCAGAATGACAAAATGGTTTCGATAAATACGGCCATCTCTGTCGATCTAACAGGGCAGGTATGTTCTGAAGCAATTGGTACTCGACACTACAGTGGCACTGGCGGACAGCTTGACACACATAGGGGAGCCTCGATGGCGAAGAATGGGAAGGGAATAATTGCCCTCAGATCAACCGCCAAGAAAGGAACCGTCTCGACAATAGTGCCTCTTCTCCCTATGGGCTCGCCGGTAACTGTACCAAGACAGGATATCGATTATGTCGTTACGGAGTTTGGATTGGCGAGATTGAAGGGACTTAATGTATTCCAAAGAGTAGAAGCATTGCTCAATATTTCTCACCCGGATTTCAGATCAGAGCTTAGAAAACAAGCTAGCGATATTGGATTAATATAGGAGGTTTCTTGATGAAAAAGGTCTTCATAGTTGGTGCAAAAAGGACAGCAATCGGTACTTTTGGAGGAACTCTGAAGGATGTACCGGCTGTGGAAATTGGAGTGACTGCTTCAAAAGCCGCAATAGAGCACTCTAAGGTCGATCCTAAGAACATTGAAGAGGCAATAATGGGCTGCATTCTAACTGCGAATCAGGGTATGGGACCGGGAAGACAGGTATCAATTGGGGCAGGTCTTCCAATTGAGAGCCCAGGGTACTCAGTCAATATGCTTTGTGGTTCTGGAATGAAGTCGACAATGATAGGGGCGCAAGATATTCTCTTAGGCGAAGCCGAGCTAGTACTTACAGGGGGTATGGAGAATATGTCTATAGCACCCTATATGTTAGACAAAGCCAGGTTTGGATACAGAATGGGCAGCGGGTCGATTGTAGATCACATGATACGGGATGGCCTTACAGACGTATTCAATGACTATCACATGGGAGTGACTGCTGAAAATCTGGCTGAGAAATATGGCATCAGCAGGCTTGAGCAGGACGAGTTTGCACTTGAAAGTCAGAAAAGAGCCAAGGAAGCCATCTCGGCAGGAAAGTTCAAAGATGAAATCGTTCCTTTGGTTATTAAAGGAAGAAAGGGAGACGTCGTTTTCGATACCGATGAGCACCCAAGAGATACGAGCATGGAAATTCTGGGCAAACTCAGACCGGCCTTCAAGAAGGATGGTTCGGTAACAGCCGGGAATTCTTCGGGAATAAACGATGGGGCAAGTGCGACAGTCCTTGCGAGTGAAGAAGCAGTAGAAAAGTACGGACTGAAACCGATCGCGGAGATAGTCTCTTTTGCGCAGGCCGGAGTGGACCCCGCAATTATGGGATACGGCCCGGTGCCAGCCGTTGAGAAGGCTCTGAAAAAAGCGTCCATGGATGTCAAAGCCATCGATCTTATCGAGCTAAATGAAGCCTTTGCTTCTCAGTCACTGTCAGTATTGAAGGGTCTTATGGAGATCTATGGGGTTTCCAAGGAATGGCTTCTCGATAGAACTAATGTCAATGGAGGCGCGATTGCTCTTGGCCATCCGATAGGTGCGTCTGGTAACAGAATCATAGTTACGCTCCTATATGAAATGGAGAAGAGAAATCTTGAGTTCGGCCTGGCTTCACTTTGTATAGGCGGCGGAATGGGAACCGCAGTAGTAGTGAAGAGAGTCTAATTCATTGAGTATCAAAAGCGTCGCTTTTTTGAAAGAGGTTCGGAAGTACACAGTTTCTAAACCATCTGTAACAACCTACGTAGGAGGTGGGAAAGTGAAAAGAGTATTGTTGGTTCTACTTGTGGTTGCAGTGGCGGTATCAATAACATTTGCGGCCACACCAATCAAGATCGGAGCAGTTCTTCCCCTGGGAGATATCACGGGAGATCAGGCTGCAAAGGCAATGAAGCTCGCGGTAAGCGAAATCAACGCAGAAGGTGGTCTGCTTGGAAGGCCTCTAGAACTGATCATAATCGATGATGAACTGACGCCCGAAAAGGGAGCGGCCGCGATTTCCAGGCTTGCAACAGTGGACAGAGTCGATTTCTTCGTTGGTGGAATGAGCACTGGAGTACACTTCGCGCAGATTCCTGTTATGAAGAGCTTCCAGAAAGTCACGATTTGGATAGGAGCTGCTGGCTCTCAGTGCGAAGTAGCCGTCGGTCCAGATGCTGACTGGTATTTCCATTTGCATCCATGGGATTATCAGCAGGGTGCAAGTTATGGTCAAGGTTGGACAGACCTCGCAGAAGCCTATTCGAACATTGAAATCAACAAGGTCTTCCTGGCCTATGAAGAAGGCGCGTTTGGAACCGGTTCCCATGAATCTTATATAGCTTTGCAAGCACTGGCGGCAGAAGGCCAAGGTGCCTGGTCCGAAGTTATGGGCGATTACATGGGAGTCTCCTTCAAGAGTGCCGCTCTTGGCGGAGGAGATTACAGAGCGATGCTTCAGCAGGCTAAGGCGTATGACCCCGATCTCTTTGTCTGGGCGGGTTACGATGCCGATGCTCTTCCAATGCTTCAGCAGGCCAAAGAAGTTGGCTTTGCACCTAGGTTTTTCGTCGGAGCGCCTCCAGGTTGGCCGGCACATTTCGGCGACTCCCCTCTGGCAGAAGGAGTGACACTCTACGGGATGTGGGCTCCAACAATAAACAAGGTAAGCCCAGTTGCCGAACATTTCTGGAATGCATATATTGAGATGTTTAACGAAGAACCGGCGACATATTTTGCACCGCTCGGCTACACAAATATCTACTTCCTGGCGGAAGGAATCAAAGCCGCAGGCACAATCGATAAGGAACCACTCATCGAAGCCCTGGAACAGGTGGAGTACCCCTCACCAATTGGAGAAGTTCTTAAGATAGCTCCAAGCAACGTAATTAAGCATCAGGGTTTCACCGCCCAGAAGATACTACAGTGGCAGGGTGGCGAACAGCATGTAATTTGGCCTCTCGAACTCAAGACGGCCGAGCCGAAATATCCATTCCCTTCCTGGGATGGGAGATAACAAATAGTGCAGGTCGGGCAGTGATGCCCGACCTTACTGTCTTAAAAAGTTGTTACCAGGGTGGTGAAGGACTTGGAAAAGATCTCTTTCTTAAAAAAGCATAGAGGCGTTTTTATCCTTGTTGCAATACTTGTTATCGTAGCAATTTGGAAGCCATTAGCTGCGATTTATGGTATTCAAAGGGGCAGTCTATATGCGTTGATAGGGCTGCCATTAGCTCTGACTCTTGGAGTTGTCGGGATAATGAATCTCGCGCATGGTGATCTCCTTTCATTGGGGACCTACTTTGTGTATCTTTTTGCAGTCAACGCAGGCATGGATCCTCTAGTTTCTATTATTCCGGCCTTTATTTTGCTTTTTGTTCTGGGAGTAATAATCTATAAGTTGACCATTACGAAGGTTCTTAAGGCTGGTCATCTAAACCAGTTGCTACTGACATTCGGTATTTCAATGATCGTGCTGGAGCTGATGAAGGTTATCTGGACGACTCGACCAAGAAGCGTGTATGTGGAGTACGCATCAGAATCTGCGTCAATCGCGGGTGTAAGATTCGGAACATATGAACTACTGTACGTTGCGTTTGCATTCGGAGTTCTGATTGCACTTCAGCTCTTCTTGAAAAAGACTAGATTGGGTCAAGCGACATTTGCCGTTGGTCAGAATCCTCAGGGTGCGAAGATTGTTGGGATTAATACGGGTTTCGTCTACCTCTTTGTATTTGGGATATCCGTTGCGATTCTAGGTATTGCTGCGGGAGTCATGGTCCCAAGATTTGCCATCTTTCCTTCGGTAGGTGCTGCATATACAATGAAATCCTTTTGTCTCGTTGCAATGGCAGGTCTTGGCAATCTGACGGGTATCTTAATAAGCGGACTCGTACTTGGAGTTGGAGAGGCAATCGTTCAATCGATACCGGGTTATTCGGGTTGGTCGGACATAGTCTTCTTCGGAGTTCTGATAGCTGTCATCATGATAAGATCGTTGAGGAGGCAGTCACTATGAAGATTACAAAACCTATTCTCGTTCTGATTCTTCTCGCGGCAGCTATTGCGCTTCCATTAATGACTGAATCATACTTCATAACTGTCGCCATAACTATACTGACTTTCATGAGTCTGGCCTTGAGTTGGGATATGATGTTGAGAACTGGCCAGCTTTCATTTGGTACTGCAGGTTTCTTTGGACTTGGAGGATACGCAGGAATTATTGCTGTTGCAGATTCTGGAGTTGATCCAATCACAGGGATAATAATTGCCGGGTTGGTTGCAGGGATAGTCTCGCTAGTCCTGGGTATGGCAATTCTAAGACTTAGAGGACTGTACTTCGCAATTACAACGATGGCCTTGGCAAGCGTGTTTATGGTGATTATTAGGAATATTCACAAAATCTCGGGAGGACCTAGCGGAAAGGTCGTGCAGAATACTCTGTTCAACTACGATTCCAACAAGGTCTACTGGTTCATGCTAGGAATTGCCGTTGTAACGATTATTGTCTCGGAAGTCTTCCAGAGAACAAGGATACACTTTGCTATCGATTCCATAAGGGCAGATGAGACTGTAGCGAAATCTCACGGAGTTAACATATACAAGTATTTGATTCTTGTATTTGTAATCACTTCCATTATCCAAGGCGTCATTGGCGCGACATATGCTTTGCAGTATGGCTTTGTCTTCCCAGAAAGTAGCTTCTCAGCTCATTACTTGCTTCTTCCGATAGCTATGGCTCTTGTTGGGGGCATATACTCTACCGTCGGTTCGGTAATTGGGGCAATCATCCTCGGTCTTTCATCGGAGTATCTGAAGCTGATAATGCCCTATGGACATTTGATTATTTACGGCGTAATTATTGTTGTAGTAGTTCTCTTTTTGCCCAACGGTGTATATGGCGCAGTGAAAGACATAATGGGATTCAGAAAACGCCGTCTGGAGGAAAGATAAAATGAGTATTCTCAAATTGGAAGGAGTAACAAAACGCTTCGGTGGACTTGTCGCAGTTGACAACGTCACGATGGAGGTCCAGAAGGGCGAAATACTCGGCCTGATAGGACCAAACGGAGCAGGAAAGACAACTCTAACGAACCTTATATCCGGTGTTCACACTGTTAGCGAGGGGAAGATAGTATTTGATGGAACAGATATTACACTTCTTCCTGCTCACAAAAGATGTAATCTTGGCATCGCAAGAACCTTTCAGATTGCAAGGCCACTGAAGAACCTCACGGTAATTGAAAATATAATGATAGGAGGTCTCTTTGGAAAGGGCGAAAAGCTAAGTGAGAGTCGAAAAAGCGCTTTGAAGCTTTGCGAAACAATCGGTTTGTCTAAGCCTGACGAAACCCTTGACAAGATAACTGTGCTTGAAATAAAGAAAATTGAAATCGCTAGGGCGATGGCTACGAACCCGAAGATTCTGTTCCTTGACGAAGTGATGTCTGGATTGAACATGGATGAAACTAGAGAGATGATAGAAACGGTCAGGAAGATTAGGAATACTGGAGTGACAATCTGCATTATTGAGCACGTAATGAGCGTAATAAGGGAGATTACAGAGCGAGTTGTTGTTCTGGATAGAGGAGAAATCCTTGCAGAGGGTCCGTACAGTGAAGTGTCGCAGCAACATAACGTTATCACAGCTTATCTGGGGGAGGATGCCTGATGCTTGAAGTCAAAAATCTATATGTTTCGTACGGAAGAATTCAAGTTATTTCGGACTTTTCCTTCTCAGTTGGAAAGGAAGCAGTCGGTCTTTTTGGTCCTAACGGAGCGGGAAAGACAACTTTGATAAATTCCATTATTGGTCTTGTGAAACCGAAGGAAGGAGAAATCCTCTTTGAGGGCGAATCCCTTCTTCCCTTTGAAACTCATACGATTGTTAGGAAGGGAATTTCTGTTGTTCCGCAAGACGGTGAGTTATTCCCAATCATGACGGTTCTTGAAAACTTGAAAATCGGAGCTGCCTATATCAAGGAGGCAAGAGACAGAGTCGATGAGAGGTTAGACTTTGTCTTCAAAATATTCCCGATCCTCAAAGAACGCGCTTATCAGTTGGCTGGAACGATGAGCGGAGGGCAACAGCGAATGTTGGCCGTCGGCCGATCGCTAATGGCAGTTCCAAGGCTGCTGATTCTTGACGAACCATCAGTGGGACTTCAGCCTTCTTTGGTTTCCGAGCTTTTCGAGAAGCTGTCCGTAATAAAGTCTGAAGGAGTATCTATGATCCTTTCGGAACAGAATGTTAGACAGGGTTTGAAGGTCATAGATAGGGGTTACGTTATCGAGAACGGGACCCTAGCAATTGAAAGCAACGCCGACGATCTGATGCACAATGAGCATGTCAAGCGCTCTTATCTCGGCTTGTGACACAAGGCGAGAAGCCTGGGATTGAACGGCGATGCAAGAAAGGCGGTTTGTGGCAATCATTATTGTTCTCTCTTTTTTGATTGGTGTTTTTCTGGCAGAACAAGTCTTTGCGGACGGTATTGAAGATAATGCTTCATTCGCCTTCATGGATGTTAATATCAAGGGTGACGAAAAAGAAACTTCAGTGCCAGATAGGGGGGAGTTAGGAATGAAGAGGATGGTTGTCGAAAATTATGCAAGGATAGTGGACAAGAAGATCTTCTATCTTGAGACTGTAGGTTCTGAAGGAATTCCTGTCGTCTTTGTTCACGGGAATTTTGCTTCGAGTACTTGGTTCGAGCCTTCTCTAGAGATTCTACCTGAGAGATTTAAGGGCTATGCAATTGATCTACCGAGTTTTGGCAGATCCGACAGACTCGAGGAAATAAGCATTGATAACTATGCGAACTATGTGATTGATTTCATACTTGAAATGGAAGCAGACGGAGTTGTTCTAGTTGGACACTCTTTGGGAGGTGCAGTTGCTCAAAGCGTTGTCATAAAGAGACCTGATCTGATTGATAGGGTCATCTTGGTAGACCCGGCCCCGCCAGATGGGTTAATCACTCCGGAAGAAGTTTATCCATATCTGGAGATGTACAAAGGAAACAGAGAGCTTCTCAAAAAGGCGCTCATGGGTGTAATGCCTACTCGTAAGGAAGATGATTTTCTTGAACGCCTTGTTGACGATGCTCTTCTGATGGACGAAAAGTGTTTTGTTGAAAATGCCAGAGCGTTAGATAGATACGATTTCGGTGACGAGCTGAAAAAGACAGAAGTGCCTCACTTGGTGATAGTCGGAAAACTCGACCAGATAATCACCGAGGAGATGGCAAGGAGATTCGAAAAGCTCGTTAAGAACATCGAAGTTAAGGTGCTCCAGGAATATGGTCACAGTGTAATAGTAGAGAATACTGAGCTTTTTATGGAGATGTTCATCGATTTCACCGACTAATGACTTCTAGAATGTGCGGGGCCATTGGGCCCCGTTATTTCGCCGGGAAAGATCTCTTCTTCTACCTCAACCTAGTTCTCATCCAATAACTTGTCGAGTGATTCATTAACCAATCTTCTTATATTTTCGGACTTGACTGTATACTTCACATGTTCACCATCATAAACACTTTCCAGCAATCTTCCCTTCTTCAGCTTTTCAAAATGATTGCTGAGGTCCCCTGCAGAAATTTTCAGCTTCTTAGCAAGAGAAACCGGGCGGTTGGGTTCCCTGCTGAGTTCTTTAAGGATCGCAAGCCTTTCTCTATCTGCCAGAGCATCAAAAACATCGATACACTCCAGTCGCTCATCCTTCTTTCTGAATGGAACCTCCACCCTGTCGTAACCTAGAATGAAAAGATACCGGTCCTTATTGACCATTAGGCTTGCCTGGTCGAGACCAAGAAAAGGAGAGACACTCAGTTCTAGAGTAGTGACCGTTTCAAGAACGTCAAAAAGACTGACGATATTTAGTCTCTCAAGATATGTTGTCCCATCCTCTTGAATATTTTTTTCGAGCAATCTAAGATATTTCTGGTTAGATTTCCTTACATCATTCTTGATCTTGTTGAAAACATTTTCCAGAAACCATTCAAATAGATATAAAAGATCCTCCTTTGTCTGAGATGGGTTTTCAAGGAGTTCAAGAAGATTTGCTTTCTGAACCGATGAGAAGATTGTGCTCTCGGTTATGAAAAGTAGCATCTCCTTCTCGTCCAGGGTGAGTTTCTCTATCAACTCTTCAAACTGAAAATCCTCTTTTTCGTTTATGTCCGAACCAAATCCAGTCCTGAGGAAACGTCCGAGTATGCTCTTCTCAGAAGTCTGTTTCAGAGCTTCAATGAACTCTTCCGGGCTTTCAAGATTTCGTTCCTGGATCAGAGCAAATGTGCCTGCTCCGAAATACGTTTCACAATCAAAAAAACGTTCGAGAAGTTCATCAATGTCCGAGGGAAGAGACCTCTTAGTCTCATTTACCCAATCAATAATCTCAAGATCAGGTTTGAACTGCTCAATAAAATCCTGGTCTTTGTACGCGCCAAGTATCATTTCGTTGCAGTTGACCCTCATAATGCTCAAAAGAAAATCGTAGGACGGCCAATCTATGTACTTTATCTTTCCTAGCAGCATGAATAAGACCTCCTCTATCGGGTTCTCACTTAACATTATACTAAACAAGTCACTACCTAGTATTTGATGGAAGAGATAGTTTGTTCAGCGGCATGGCATTCTCGGATCTTCTCTACTAATCTGATTAACTTTGGCTGATTATTCAGGTAAATTGTTGAGGCGGTAAGTGACCTAGAAAAGACTCAGAAATGGAGGAAATGCTAAATCGATAGTTTTCCAGTTGTTTGTCTTCAATAAGAATGGCTTCTTGAGACTGTATCTTCATCCTTTCCCTCTGTTAGAATTGTCATACAATAAGGTTGAATTGTTTTCAGACAGCGAAAGAAGAATTATCAGAGGTTACCAACTGCAAAACTCTTTCATTTTTTTGCGGCAATAAATAAATTAGGAATAGACAAGTTGAGAGTGATATTCCTTAACAACCGTCTCTAAATGCTTCTGTTGAGATTTATTCTAATCTGGAATTGGTAGTAAGCTAGAGTAGAAAGGGGGATTTCTGCTTGGTCGGCAAAAAGCTGGATTCAGAAAATATTGGAAGATCTAATAGAAAGCTGATACTTCAGTTATTGAGGAAGAGCCCGGTGACGACGAGAAGAGATCTTGCGATCGCATCTGGTCTAAATCCCAGTACTGTGACAAAGATAATAAAGGACTACCTTTCTATGGGACTTTGCGAAGAGATCAAGGCCGAAGATACTGGCCGTATAGGGAGGAAGGCGATTGTTCTTAGACTAAACAGGAAAGCCTTCATGTCAGTGGTAATAGATATTGGAGTCGAAGAAACAATAGTAGGCAAGGGCTTCTTCGACGGTTCAGTATCTGTTGTCAACAAATTCAGTACCCCTCATGACTTCGATGAATTCATGAAAGTGCTTTCTGCAGAGACATACATGATCTCTAGAAATATTCCCAAGTACAGATTTCTCGGTTATTCAGTTTCGGTTCCTGGAATAGTTGACGTTGAGAATTCGAGGATTGTTTACGTACCTCATCTCGGTTGGAAGGATCTTGTTCTGCGAGAAAGGCTTTCCAGACGTTATCCGGTTTTTCTTGACAATGAAGCGAACCTATCGCTGATAGCGGAGAAATGGAACAACCCTTCTCTGGTTTCTGTCGGGGATGTTGCGTTCGTATATGTATCTGAGGGAATTGGCTGCGGAATAATGTTCGACGGACAGATTTACAGGGGACGTGACTATTCTGCCGGCGAACTGGGACACATGACTGTCCAGATTGATGGAAAGAAATGTTATTGTGGGAATTTCGGCTGCTGGGAAACAGTAGCATCCACTGAAGCGATCGTGGCCAGGGCAAATGAAATGGGATTTTCGCTTGTAGGAAATAGCAACAACGAGAAGTATTTGAGTATCCTGAGTTCATCTGAACCCGTTTTTGAGCCTCTTTTGAACCAGATTGAGAAGAGTCTAGCTGTTGGTATAGTCAACATTGTGAATTCGCTTGATACTGAGGTTGTTATTCTGGGCGGAGTCGCTTCGATGATTCCAGAAAGCTCATTGCACAACCTGACTGGTTTGGTGAATTCGAGGGTTCTGTATGCAACTGGTCAGAACATCAAGATAATCAGAAGTGTTCTACATGAAAAAGGAATGGCTAGTTCGAAAATGATAGGAGCCGCTCTGCACATTATTGATAAGAAGACAGCTGATTTTGTCTAGAGGGAGTAGAATTATGACCACATACTTTGGAATAGACGTCGGTACGAATTCTGTGAAGGGAATCGCAGTTGATGAAAAGGGACATGTTATCGACTCTTCGATTCGTCAAATAACAATGGAGACTCCCAGACCTGGATGGGCTCAACAGAATCCCGAGGTATGGTGGAATGCAGTTTCGGTTGTTTTGAAAGCTCTCGCCAGTAGGAATGGAACCTGTCCCTCTGCAATATCTGTCAGTGGACAGATGCATTCTCTCGTTGCGCTCGACGAAAAAGGCGATGTCGTTTATCCCGCGATCTTGTGGTGTGATCAGAGGACGGAACGTCAGTGTTTGAGGATAACCGAGCAGTTTGGTGGAGAAAAGAGAATCATCGAGAAATTTGGAAACCCTGTACTGACTGGATTCACGCTTCCAAAAATGCTGTGGCTTGCCGATAACGAACCTTCGATCTTCAGAAGAATTCGAACCTGGATGCTGCCGAAGGATTACATAGTTATGAAGCTGACAGGAGTGATTGCTACCGATTTTTCGGATGCTTCGGGAACCTCTATGCTAGATGTCAACGGTAAATTTGACAGGCGAATTGAGGAGATTGCAGGTATTAGTTTCTCCGCGAATCCTGCTTTGATTGCATCGGGTGAAATTGCTGGAAGAATCACTCATCCTTCACTCTCTGAGTTGAGAGATGTTCCGGTCGTGATCGGCGGCGCGGACAATGCTGCTTCTGCTTATGGTTGCGGGGTTGAACAACCGGGAGATGCAATGGTAAGCATCGGAACTTCGGGAACGGTTGTTGCTCTTACCAAACAAGGAGTTCCAGATGCGCAAGGTGGAGTACATCTTTTCAGACATGTGACAGGGAATGACTTCTATCATATGGCAGTGATTCTTTCAGCCACAAACTCACTTAATTGGTTCAAAGAGAGATTTGGAGAAAGCCTCTCCTTTGAAGCACTTGAAAACTTGGTCGAAAAAACGCCGGCAGGCTCCAACGGAGTGGTCTTCCTTCCATATCTTAACGGCGAAAGAACGCCGCACCGCGATCCGAACGCTAGAGGAACCCTCTTTGGTTATTCCACTTTTCACAGCAGAGGAGACGTCTTTCGTAGCATTTACGAAGGTGTGGGCTTTGCTCTTAGAG